>CAZXRG010000050.1:0-1577 GCA_964642935.1 uncultured Rhodobacterales bacterium
GCCTCGCGCATTTTCGACAGATGATCAGGCATCGTGCCGCAGCATCCACCAATGATCTTGGCACCAGCATCCCGCGCAAGCAGCGCATATTCAGCCATCAACTCAGGTGTGCCGTCATAATGGATATGCCCCTCATGGTACTTCGGAATACCCGCATTGCCCTTGGCAACGATCGGAATGTCCGTACCAGTAGAGGAAAACCCGAGAACCGTGCGCAACAAATCAGACGCCCCCACACCGCAATTGGCACCAAAGGCCATGGGCGGATGCTCCAGAGTATCAAGCATGCCAACCATATTGACCGAGGTGATCCCCATCATGGTGCGACCCGCCGTATCAAAGCTCATGGTACCCACCCAAGGTGCACCCACTCGCCCGATCGCCTCAGAGGCGGCTGCAAACTCTTCCGGGGCCGAGATCGTCTCAACCCAAAGCACATCAGCACCACCATCCATCAGCCCTTGCGCCTGCTCTTCAAACATCTCCACCGCATCCGCATGTGAAAGAGCGCCCACAGGCTGCATGATCTCTCCCGTTGGCCCCATGGAGCCTGCAACGACCACCTGACGACCAGAGGCATCCACAGCCTCACGACCAATCTCAGCGGCGATCTTATTGACCTCATGCACCCGTTTCTCAAGGCCATGGAGCTTCAGACGCGACGCATTGCCACCAAAGGTGTTGGTCAGGAAGATGTCAGAGCCCGCATTAATCGCGCCCTCATAGAGCGACTTGATCTTGCCCGGCTCATCAAAGTTCCAAAGCTCAGGCGCCTCTCCGGCTTCAAGCCCCAGATTGAACAGATTGGTTCCGGTAGCACCATCGCCAAGCAGCCACTCGCGCTCGCTCAGCAGTGTCTCAAGCAAATTCGTCATTCAAAATACTCCTAAAACCAAAATTCTTCTAAACTTGTTCTTGCACACGCGTCGCGATCTCACGAATACGGGCAACCATCGCCTTGAGCCCGTTGGAGCGTTGCGAGGACAGATGTTGATCCAATCCCAAAGTGCCAAGAATAGCGCCCGGATCGATCGCCAAAATCTCGTCCGCACGTTTGCCGTTATAAAGCGCATGCAGGATCGCGATCAGCCCTTGCACAATCATCGCATCTGATGCGCCCGTGAAGGTAATGCGGCTGTCCGCCCCCTCCCCTTTAATCTCCGGCGCAATCCAGACCTGACTTGCACAGCCATCCACCTTGGTGGCCGCCAATTGAAGGGCAGGATCCATGGGCTCCATGGCTTTGCCAAGTTCAATCACATATCGGTAGCGGTCTTCCCACTCATCGATAAACTCGAAATTCTCGGAAATCTCATCAAAACTGTCAGCCATGGCGTTGATCTATGCCCTCCTGCCCTTACGGTCCAGATATAATTGGAAAGTTTTGCGGCTCGGTGTCGAATTGGTCTCTTTCCCTCGGCTTCAAGCTGTGATTGGATAGCACCCTAATCCGGCAATCTTGGGGGAAAGATGACGGGCCGATACGTGGCTATACTAGGCTTGAGCCTTTTGACATCTTGCGCAAATTTGGGCGACCAGTTGAGCGCGCTCAATCCGACCAACTTCTTTGGCGGACC
>CAZXRG010000050.1:1677-17226 GCA_964642935.1 uncultured Rhodobacterales bacterium
TCGGTAGAACAACCCGGCGGCAGTGCGTTTGAGCGCACCATAACGGTGGGCAGTTTCATTCCCAACTCGCGTCTGCGCACGGTTCAATCGGTGACAATAACAGGCGCACAAAACGACGTGACGATCCGCCTGCGCTGATCAGCTCTCGCCGATCTCAACGATTTTGACCTTGCTACCGTCGGCTGACAGAGCAACTTCACCGGCCATCAACCTTTGCGCATCCTTACCAAACACGGTGTGACGCCAGCCTTTCAGCGATGGCAAATCATCCGTGTCATTATTGGCCAAAAGGTCGAGATCGCTGGTTGTGGCAATCAGTTTTTGCGCAACGCCCGCCTGCTCCGCCTTGGCTTTCAAAAGCACACGCAGCAATTCCGCCAAACCTTCATTGCCCGGCTTTCTTGCGGCCACCGCTTTTGGAACCGGGCTATTTTCAGCGGACGTATTCACACCGCGCTTGATCGCAGCCAGCAAAGCATCCGCGAGATCACCCTTACGCGCCTCGCGCATCAGCAAGCGAGACTTGCCCAGAGCCTTCAGGTCTTTGGGCTTGGAGCCTGCAATCTCAACCAAAGCATCATCTTTAATGATGCGGTTGCGCGGCACATTGCGGGTGCGGGCCCATTCCTCACGCAATTGCGCCAATTCACGCACAATCGCCAGAAATTGCTTGTTGGTATTGCGCAGTTTGATGCGCTGCCACGCCTCCGTCGGCTCCACGATGTAAGTTTGGGGATTAAGAAGAACGCTCAGCTCTTCCTCCACCCATGTCTCGCGACCGGATTTCTTCAACTCGTCCTTAAGATGGAGATAGATGTCCCGCAAATGGGTCACATCCGCCAAAGCATAGACCTGCTGCTTTTCAGTCAAAGGGCGCTGTTTCCAGTCCGTAAAGCGTGAGGACTTATCCAAACTGGCCCGACAGATTTTACGCACAAGGGTCTCATACCCGACCTGCTCTCCAAACCCGCAGACCATAGCGGCCACTTGCGTGTCGAAAAACGGTTCGGGGAAAACCTCCGCCTCAACAAAGAAAATTTCCAGATCCTGACGCGCGGCATGGAAGACTTTGACCACATCTTTGTTGCGGAACAAATCATAGAGCGGCTCAAGATCAAGGTCAGGCGACAGAGCATCTACCAGAACGGCCGTATCCTCACCCTCACCGGGATGTGCGATCTGCACCAAACAAAGCTGGGAATAATAAGTCCGCTCGCGATGAAATTCAGTGTCTATCGTAACAAACGAATGGTCTGCGCATTTTAAGCAAAATTTGCGGAGCGCCTCGGTATCTTTAATCATAGAGGCCTCTATATAGGAGCACTTTGTGTCAATCCAGCGGGCTTATGGAATCCCGTACCCTTTATTTAAGTTGTGTCCGGCGGAACACCACTCAACCGTTACCATCTAAGCGTCAGGACGCGCACCAATGCTGCAATTGGCCAGCCTTGGTCATGCTTTGATCTCCAATTTCCGCCGCGAATTGTTACAATTCGAACTAAAAATCCGTGAACCGTCCTGATTTCCCAACTTAGAAACAGCCACTTGTCTCAATTTCAAAGTCCAAGTCTTACCGCAGAACGGCTTATAGAACCCTTAGCTAAAAAGCCTTTCCCAACAGTAAAGACGGGTTTTAAGCCCGCAAAGGGAAATATTACGATGTTTCAATCACATGTGATATAACGCCGATGTGAGGTGTGCGGAGGGTTTTTACGATCTATGTATCCCTCGTCGCTCCTTGAACGGGCGACGTTGAATTTAAACTGACAACTTGAGAGGATCTCTTATGTCTACAACACTCAAAGGTCTCGCTGTCGCCGGTGCTGTTGCTTCCGCGCTTGCTGCCCACACTGCAACAACTGCAAACGCTCAGGGTAACGAGAAGTGCTACGGCGTTTCCCTTGCTGGTCAGAACGACTGTGCCGCTGGCCCAGGTACATCCTGTGCAGGTTCGTCCACTGTTGACTATCAGGGCAATGCTTGGAAACTGGTTCCAGAGGGAACTTGCGTAACTATGGACCTTGAAGGCGACCGTAAGGGTTCGCTTGAGGCACTTGAGCGCGATTTGCCTGCATAAGTATTGTTCGGGTCTTGCCGTTTTGCGGCAGGACCCGGCCACCTAAAAAGCCAAAGGACACTTTATGCTCGACGGTTCAGCACAGCAAAAGCCTGACCTGCCCCATAAAGTCGGCGTTGGTTACAAACCCCAGCATCTTAACGATATTCTGAACGATGCGGGTCCGGTTGCATGGCTGGAAATTCATGCAGAGAATTATATGGGCGACGGCGGCCCTGCCCTTGCGCAATTGCGCCATTTGGCGGAACGCTTCCCGATTTCCTGTCATGGTGTTGGCTTGTCCATCGGCTCTGAAGGCCCGCTTGATCAGGACCATCTGACACGGCTCAAGCATTTGATGAGCTGGCTCAAACCGGCCAGCTTCTCCGAGCATCTGGCTTGGTCCACACATGATACCGGCTTTTTAAACGATCTCCTGCCCGTCCCTTATGATCAGGCGACGCTCAATAAGGTCGTCGAACACATCGATCAGGTGCAAGAGGTTGTGGGGCGGCAAATGCTCCTCGAAAACCCCTCCACCTACGTCCAATTCGCCCATTCCACCATGGAAGAGACCGATTTCCTAAGCGAGATTGCAAGCCGCACCGGCTGTGGCCTGCTGCTGGACGTGAACAACGTCTTTGTATCCGCCACCAACCAGAATTATCACCCCAAGGCTTATCTCGATGCCTTCCCGACAGAACATGTGGGCGAAATTCATCTGGGCGGCCATGAGGAAGACGAAGACGAGCACGGACGCCCGCTTCTGATCGACGCCCATAACAATCCGGTCGTCGACCCTGTCTGGGCGCTTTACGAGTATGTCCTCTCACAAACTGGCCCTGTGGCCACTTTGATCGAATGGGACAATGATGTCCCCGAATGGTCGATCCTGCGCGATGAGGCGCTCAGAGCTGACGCAAGCCTGAGCAAACTGCCCGTTCATGGCTGATCAAACCGCCTTCACCTCCGCTCTGCTGGACCCGCAGCTGCCTGTTCCTGACGGGATCATTCAGCCCGATGGAACTCCTGCAACCAAACGATTTGACGTTTATCGCAACAATGTCGTGACCTCCCTGATCGGCGCCTTGGGCGATGCATTTCCTGTCATCAAGCAACTCGTTGGTGAGGCTTTCTTTGACGCGGTTGCAGGCCACTATGTGCGCATCCACCCGCCTTCATCCCCGCTGATGATGTTCTACGGGTCTGAGTTCGCCACCTTCCTCGACGGGTTCGAGCCAGCCAAACAGCTCCCCTACCTGCCCGATATGGCACGGTTGGAGCACGCACGGCGCGTGGCTTATCACGCGGCGGACGACCCGATCCTTGCGCCCGACGCGCTCTCCAAAATTGCGCCGGAAAAGCTTGGGGGCGTGCGCTTTAAACTGCACAGTTCCGCGCAGATCATACCGTCAGAACATGCCATCCTCTCGATCTGGCGGTTTAATTCCACACCGGATAAATCACCCATAGAAAACGCGCCCGAGACTGTCCTGATCGCAAGACCTTTGGATCAGGTGAACATGCATCTCCTGCAGCCCGGTGACGTGCAATTCATCAATGCACTCGCAGCAGGCGCCACCCTTGAAGAGGCCGCAGGAGCAGCCGCTCAATCAAGCGCAGAGTTCGATCTCAGCCAAAGCATCGGCGGGTTATTATCCGCTCAAATTATCACTGAACTACAAGAGCAATAAGAAAAGGAAATATCATGCAATTCATTTACCGCCTCGAGGAAAGCATCCTTGGTCCCATTTCCCGTCTGATCGACGGCGCTGTGATCACTACGCTGACGCGATTCGCGTTTCTGGCGACCCTTGCGACCTTCTTCTGGACCTCCGCAAAAACGAAACTGGGCGAAGGAATTGCGGGCATCTTTAATCCCTCCATCGGAGCCTATGCGCAAATCTTGCCAAAACAGATGGAAGCGGTCGGTTTTGACACAACCCAATTGCCCGGATGGAGCAAAATTGTCGTCCTCTTGGGCACATGGGGCGAGTTCATCATTCCAGCCCTGATTGTCATCGGCCTGTTCACACGCGCCTCAGCGCTGGCAATGATCGGCTTTATCATTGTGATGCGAATCGTCGATGTCACGGGACACGGCGTAGACGCGACAGCAATTGGCGCTTGGTTTGACAATGTTCCTGACGCCAAGATTTTGGATCAATCATTGATCTGGATTGTGATGCTGCTGATTCTGGTGGTGCGCGGCGGAGGGCCTCTGTCCATTGACGGGCTTTTAAACCGGCGCTCCCCGCACGAGTGAGCGCCTTAAAGCGCGAGAGCGCAAAAGAATCGCTCCCAAAATAATAGGACCGGGCACAAGGCCCGGCCCACAAATGCTAAAAAGTGCTGCTGCTTAAATTAGATGAACTGCACACACCGCAGTCACTTGATAGTCCCCCCAATACCTAAAATAAGCGGCATCTGTGGGCGATCACTGGTACTGGGATGACCCGTGATCTGTGTTAACCCTACGACAAGTTTGGTTAACGAAACTGTGACGTACATCACAGTTTTCAAAAAACATGAGAATTTATTCAAATTAGACCGAATGTCACTCAGATGACGAGATCGCCCCAAAGGGACACATTCATGCTCTGCTATTCGCTGATCTAAGAGAGAGGGGAGTGGCGCGGTTGACGGGGCTCGAACCCGCGACCTCCGGCGTGACAGGCCGGCACTCTAACCAGCTGAGCTACAACCGCTAAACTCCTACATACCGATCTGGTTCTTCGGTATTCGGGCGTTCTAATGATGCTCAATGCCCCGGTCAAGCACCATATTAGGGTAATTTGAACAAAGATGGATCAAAGGCATATTTGTGTCAGTTGGCACGCAAAGAGTTAAGAAAAATACAGCTCCCAAGCAGCAATCCGATGATCTGCCATGACCATAACAATCTCTCGGGACGATCCCGATTCCATATGATCTTTTGAGGGAGAATGGTGGGTGATGAGAGACTCGAACTCCCGACATCTTCGGTGTAAACGAAGCGCTCTACCAACTGAGCTAATCACCCGATCTGAGACGCGGTCCTACGCCATTGCGTCGCCCCGTGCAAGATCATTTTTCGGCTTTCTTAAAGACTGTCTCTGAGGCGAGGGCACGGCACCCCGCACCATATCAGTTTACTCGGTCAATGCGTCGGCCAGCATGTCGTCCTGGGACGTCGTCTCGGCCTCAGCCCCATCAACCTGATCACTTTTCGGCTTTTGCAAAATCAAGCGATACACCGTCTTTTCGCGCGAGGTGCCATCGTTTTGAATGACCACACGCACTTTCCCGAGCGGTGGTATCTGAAGCTCCTGACCCTCTTTGAGATTGGCGTGCATAAAGGATAGAGCGGCTTCCAGACCTTCACGTGCCTGGCGTTTATTCAATTCTGTCGTGCCGGCCACATGTTCGACGATTTCTTTTTTCTTAATCATGGGCTTAGAGCTTTCGTTTTTGTGGGGTTCCTTATCTTAACGCGTATTGATCGCACTCTCAATCACATCGCATTGTTAACGAAACGTAAACCACGTTGAATTTGGTCCAATTCAATGGCGGTCACTTTTACCGATCCCCAAAACAAAACCGGCCACCTTTCGGCAGCCGGTCCATATCTTCACTCAGGCGCGTTGATTAATGCGCGACCGTCGGGCCTTCACCGGTGGCTTTAGACGCAGCCGCCGCAGCAGCCGCTTCGGCAGCTTCATCCCACTCAATGGCATCAGGCATGTCCGTGAGCGCCTGTTCAAGCACATCCATCACATCTGTGACCGCGACGATCTCAAGACCGTCCTTCACCACATCGGGAATATCCCGAAGATCCTTGAGATTGTCCTTGGGGATCAGCACTTTCTTGATGCCACCCCGAAGGGCCGCAAGCAGCTTCTCCTTAAGACCGCCAATGGGCAGGACATTTCCGCGAAGAGAGACCTCACCCGTCATAGCAATGTCTCGACGCACCGGAATTTGCGTCAGTACAGAGACGATCGAGGTCACCATGGCAATACCCGCACTCGGCCCGTCTTTGGGCGTTGCACCATCAGGCACGTGTACGTGGATGTCGATCTTCTCGAACTCAGGTGGCTTAATGCCAAGATCAATCGATTTGGAGCGCACAAAGGAGCTGGCCGCATCGATGCTCTCTTTCATCACATCACCAAGCTTACCAGTGGTCTTCATCCGACCTTTACCGGGAAGGCGCAGCGCTTCAATGGACAGAAGATCACCGCCCACTTGCGTCCAAGCCAGACCAGTGGTGACACCCACCTGATCGGTCTCTTCGGCCAACCCGTATTTGAAACGACGCACGCCCAAGAACTCATCAAGATCACCGGCTGTGACCGTCACCGCCTCAGCTTCTTTCTTCACAATCTTGGTGATCGCCTTCCGACATAGCTTGGCCAACTCGCGCTCAAGGTTCCGCACACCAGCCTCGCGGGTGTAATAGCGGATGACATCGCGAATGGCTTCATCCTCAATGTCGAACTCGCCCTTCTTCAGACCGTGCCCTTTTACCTGCTTGCCCAGAAGATGCTGCTTGGCAATCTCCAGCTTCTCTTCTTCGGTGTACCCCGACAAAGAAATGATCTCCATCCGGTCCAAAAGCGGTCCCGGCATATTGTAGGAGTTCGCAGTCGTCAGGAACATCACATTGGAGAGGTCATATTCGACCTCCATATAGTGGTCCACAAAGGTCGAGTTCTGCTCCGGATCAAGCACCTCAAGCATGGCCGAGGCCGGATCACCGCGGAAATCCTGACCCATCTTATCAATCTCATCCAGAAGGATCAGAGGATTGGTCGTCTTGGCCTTTTTCATGGACTGGATGATCTTACCGGGCATGGAGCCGATATAGGTCCGGCGATGGCCACGAATCTCGCTTTCATCACGTACACCACCAAGCGAAATCCGGATGAACTCGCGCCCCGTTGCCTTAGCGACCGATTTGCCGAGCGAGGTTTTACCAACCCCCGGAGGTCCAACCAAACAGAGGATCGGCGAGCGCAGTTTGGACGAGCGCGCCTGCACCGCCAAATACTCCACAATCCGCTCCTTAACCTTCTCAAGCCCGTAATGATCATCGTCCAGAACGACCTGCGCTTTGTTAAGGTCTTTCTTAACCCGCGACTTCACCCCCCAAGGGATCGACGTCATCCAGTCAAGATAGTTACGCACAACCGTGGCCTCAGCGGACATGGGGCTCATCTGCTTGAGCTTTTTCAGCTCAGCCTCGGCCTTTTCTTTGGCCTCCTTGGTGAACTTGGTGTCAGCAAGCTTGGCCTCATACTCCGCCGTCTCGTCCTGACCTTCACCGTTATCGCCCAACTCCTTCTGAATGGCCTTCATTTGCTCATTCAAATAATATTCGCGCTGGGTGCGCTCCATCTGGGTCTTCACCCGCGTCTTGATCTTCTTTTCGACCTTCAACACAGACATCTCGGAATGCATCAGGCCGTAGACCTTCTCCAACCGACCCGCCACGCTGTCGATTTCAAGGATCTCCTGCTTTTCTTCAAGCTTCACACCCAAATGACCTGCAACCGTGTCTGCAAGCTTGGCAGGGTCTTCCACATCCTCAACGGCGGCCAAAGCCTCGTCAGGGACATTATTGTTCAGCTTGGCATAACGCTTGAACTCCTCAGAGACCGAGCGCACCAGTGCCTCAATCGCGTCGCTGTCCTCAACCTCATCGGCGATCAGGTCAGCATTGGCCTCGAAATAATCTTCATTGGGCAGGAACTCGGTGATGCGCACCCGCTCCTTCCCCTCAACCAGAACCTTCACAGTTCCGTCGGGCAGTTTGAGAAGCTGCAACACGCTGGCCAAAACGCCGATGCGATAAATATCCTTGGCATCCGGATCATTCTCGGATGCATCTTTCTGGGAGGTCAGCAAAATCTGCTGATCTTCCTTCATCACCGCTTCCAGAGCCCGCACGGACTTATCGCGCCCGACGAAAAGTGGGACGATCATATGGGGAAATACGACAATGTCGCGAAGGGGAAGTACGGGGAATGTGACCTGCGTCTGCTCTGTCATCTTTTATCCTTAAGCTGCCGGCGGCCATGTCCCGTAAATCAGCAACAGCGCCACCTCATGTTGATTAAGATGTGGGGTCTGAACCCGAAACCGTCAAGTGTTGTTTGCAGACGTATGGCGAATAACGCCTCCGATTGGGAGGGCTCTGAGAAGGAAGCCGAAATTACGGGCACCTATGTCAGAGGAGATTTGCGATTCTGTTAAGACGCAAAGAGCGCCGGACCAGCGACATGTGGTCCAGCGCGAAGATCGATATCAATCGTTTAGTTTTGGACTGCCAAGAAAGCACCGTCGATGGTGGAAGACGATGTGTTAGGATTGGTCATTGTCCCGCTCACAAAACCGGCCGCAAGACTTTGCCCCTCAACGTCAACAAAGCCACCATCCAGTGTCGATGTCACACCATAATTGCCAGCCAGAGCACCCAATGTGCCATTCATTGTCGCACTCAAAGTCGCACCTGTGATCGTACCAGACGTGATTGGCAAACTGCCAGAGAGCACCTCGACAACAACCGGCTCCGCCCCTGAATCGTCAAAGATCGAAAAATCACCAGCAACACCGCTCAGCGTTCCAGCGGAGAAATTGGCGTCCAAATTCACCCGGCCAAGCGCAATGTTAAAATTATCCATATCGGCCTCGATAAAGCCTGAGTAGCTTGCACTGGCGACAGATGGAGTAGCCGCAGTGATTGACGAGGAATCAAACACATCAGGAAGTGCTTGGATCTGTGTTGCCAATCGCTCGATTTCGCCAACCGTGATCGGTCCGGCTCCGACGGGTGCAAATGACAATCCGGTACCCCCGCCAGCTCCACAGCCCATCAAAAGTGGAAGTGCTGCAGCGGTAAAAATAGCCTTTGTAAAACGCACAATAGAAGTCCTTCGTTCAAGTTTATTATAATTTTAACGAAATGATTGTGTTATTTGGCGAGAATAAGGTGGAGACGAGGCAAATTGGTCTAACTGTGAGCAAGTCTGACCCTATTGCCCGTTGTCTACTCAGCCGCGATCATCCGACCCGCGATTGTCTGGTTTGTGCTGGTAGGGGTGTTGAGAGTTCCGTCCATATTCCCGCCAACAATGCTCTGGCCAGAGACGATCAGAAACGTACCCGACAGAGTGGAGGTCACCCCGTAAGTACCTGCTGACGCACTCAGTGTCCCGTTCATGTTGGCCGCCATTGTGGTGAGCGGGCCAGCACCCGTCGTTGTCGTGCTTATGGTGCCCGAAGACATCGGCAGCGCTCCGGACATCTGCTCTATCGGGATCGGATCAACGCCGCTCTCGTCAAAAATCGTAAAATCGCCAGCAGATCCGCTCACAGTATTGCCCGCAAAATTTGCGCTGATCAGCATGCGCCCCATCACCGACCTGTTGGCATCAAGATCAAACGCGACCACGCCATTATAGCTGGCACTGGCAGATGAGGGCACACCGAGGCTCACATCAATCGTATTGGACGGAGCGGCCAAATCGTTCAGCTCATTAATGACGCTTACCGCTTCACTGCCGGAAATTGCGCCCGTCCCTAAGGGCTGAAAGGTGACAACTTCGGGGGAATTGTTGAACGTAACCGGATCACCGCTACATCCCATCAGACCGGCCGCGAATAGACTGGCGCAAAGAAGTCTTAGAAATGTCACCGCCACAGTCTCTTTCTCAAAGTCTCAACCATTACCGCATCAAAACCAATGCCGTTAAGAGCCTTGATCTAAAGAGTACTTATTACGGATAGAGCCCAATGAGAACAAAAAACGGCCCCCACTTCGGGAGCCGTCCTATCGATTTCAAATTGTCCAAGGCGGATTAGTTCAAGCTCGGAACCATTCCCTTGTCCGCTGCCATCTCGCGCATGGCCTTTTGAAGCTTTTCAAAAGCCCGCACCTCGATCTGGCGAATGCGCTCACGGCTGACATCATAGACCGTAGACAGCTCTTCAAGCGTCTTTGGACTGTCCTGCAGCTTGCGCTCGGTCAGAATATGACGCTCACGCTCGTTGAGACCTTCCATGGCCGTCATCAGGAGTTCACGACGCGAGTCCAACTCGTTCTTCTCGGCATAATCAGCTGCCTGATCCGCGTCCTCATCCTCAAGCCAGTCCTGCCACTCGGCAACACCTTCGCCATCCGCACTCACGGTCGCGTTCAAAGAGGCATCCCCTCCGGCCATACGCCGGTTCATGGAGATCACTTCTTTTTCGGTCACGTTCAACTGACGGGCAATCTCGGCCACATTCTCGGGACGCAACTCCCCCTCTTCCAAAGCACCGATCTTGTTCTTGGCTTTGCGAAGGTTGAAAAACAGCTTCTTCTGACCGCTGGTCGTACCCATTTTCACAAGGCTCCACGAGCGCAGGATGTACTCCTGAATAGAAGCCCGGATCCACCACATTGCATAGGTCGCCAAACGGAACCCCTTGTCTGGGTCAAACCGCTTCACCGCTTGCATCAGACCCACATTGGCCTCTGAGACAACCTCAGCCGTCGGCAGGCCGTAGCCGCGATAGCCCATAGCGATTTTTGCAGCCAGGCGCAGGTGAGATGTCACCAGCTTGTGCGCACTTTCCGTGTCCTGATGATCGACCCATGCTTTAGCCAGCATGACCTCCTCATCGGGTTCCAACATCGGAAACTTGCGAATTTCTTGCATATACCTTGAAAGGCCACCTTCTGGCGATGGTGCCGGTAATTTTGCATAAGTCATATATTGCCCTCCTTGAAGCCCCCAGTATTAGGCAGGCCCAGTATTTAGGTATGAACGGCGTATCATTACGTCAAGGTCACCATAGTTGGTTTCCTGTCGGTTTTTGAAATCCCTGTCTCGTGATCAACTGTTTCATCATTATGAATAAACGGTTAATTCCTGTTTTTCCGTCGAAATTAGTGAAAATTAGTCAGTTTTTGCCCATTTTTCAGGCTTTTGAGGCCCTCACGGGTCCGTGATATGGTGAAAGAACCGCATAAAAACATGCCGATTATCACAAATTCCTCACTTTTTTTGTCAGGTTTTTTGCGCCAAAGCCTTCGCAACCGCCTTCATATCGCTTGGAAGATCGGCAGAAAACATCAGGTTCTCCCCCGAAATAGGGTGGATAAACCCTAAAGAGCGCGCATGAAGTGCCTGTCTTTTGAACCCTTTCAACGTCTCCGACACAATTTGCGGAGCCGTTTTGGGAATGGTCCGCGCCCGCCCGTAAACCGGATCACCGATCAAAGGATGGCCGATATGGGTCATATGAACGCGAATTTGATGGGTCCGACCGGTCTCAAGCCGACAGGTCACATGAGAGGCCATTGCCCCAAAGCGCTCTACCACATCCACCCGTGTCACCGCATGACGACCTCCGGATTTGACCACCGCCATCTTCTTGCGATCATGGGCGTGACGGGCGATGGGCGCGTTAATCCGCACCACGCCTCCGCTTTCAAAATGCACACTCCCCAGACCAGCCAATCGCGGGTCCGCCGCATCCGGACAATCCCAGACAAACGCATCATAAAGCCGCTCGATGGAGTGATCGGCAAATTGCTTGGACAGGCCTTGATGGGCCGGATCGGATTTGGCCACGACCAAAATGCCCGAGGTATCCTTGTCAATCCGATGCACAATTCCGGGCCGTTTAGCCCCGCCAATCCCCGACAGACTATCCCCGCAATGATGCAAAAGCGCATTCACCAACGTACCGCTCAAAGCACCGGGGGCTGGATGCACGACCATTCCGGCAGGCTTGTTGATCACAATCAGGTCTTCATCCTCATGGATGATATCAAGCGGAATATCTTGGGGTAGGGTCTCTATATCCTCAGCCTCAGGCAAGCAGAGCACAAACGCGGCCTCTGCTTTCGGCTTCATGCGCGGGTCTGAAACGACGCCATCCGCTCCGCGCAATTGCCCATCCTTGATCAAAGCCACAAGACGAGAGCGGCTCAAGCCCGCCCCCTCTGGCAGAACCGCCGCAAGTGCCTTATCAAGACGCGAAGCGGGGCTTGGCCCTAATGTCAGAACAATCTCAAGGGGTTCATCGCCTGCCATGTCTGAAACACCCCCTCCATTGGATCAACCCGAACCACCGCGCCTGAAATTCCTGCGCTGGCTGGTGATCATCATGACCATTACCATGATTGTGGGGCTCTTAACCATTGTCACCCTGATTGTCATGACGTTTATGCGCACGGGTGATCAAACACTGTCACGAGACTTCACGATACCCGCAGAGATCAACCTCCCCGCGGGTGAGACATTGAGCGCTTACACGAAAGGCTCCGATTGGGGGGCGATTGTAACGCGCGATAAAGACGGAACGGAGCGCATCCACATTCTCGACCCTGAAAACGGAGAGATACGCCAAACCGTTACAATCGATCCGTAACACCCACAAAAGACAAGCGTTAAACTGTTTTTAGAACACTGTGACGATCGTCACTGTCGTCACGCCCGCGGCCTGACACCCTACACCCATCTTATTCAAACAGGGGTCAGCAAAATGAACATTCGAAAAAGCATCGCAGGCATCGCATGTCTGATTGCACTCGCGAACTGCGGGTCTTCTGATGAAACACCAATGGCAGCTTTGCCACCACCAGCACCAGAGCCAGCCGTGGACCCCATTACAGTTAATGCTGGAACTCCAACCTTACTCACCATCGGAGGCACTCAAGCAAACCCAACTTTCACTGTCGACGGCAGGTTGTATAGCCGGGCGGCCCTGAATCCTAACATCAACCTTGGTCTTTTCGCTGAGTCAAAGTTTGTTAAACAAGATTATAGCTCGGGACCTCATTTTTTGATTGGGCGCACGAATGGAGGTTATGTTGCAGTTGGCGCTCACGAGTTTCTTACAAACAAGACGGCTGTCGTATTTTCACGAACCGCACCAACCCAATTGATTACATCGGCTTCCGCGCAATACGAAGGCGACTATGCAGGATTAATAACCGAAAGAAATATACTATCCACTACAGATGATGTGAATCATCTCGTTACCGGGGACGTAAGCCTAACTGCAAATTTTGATGCATCGATAATATCAGGAACAATCACAAATCGTGTTGTATCTGACTCCCGGACCGGGGTAGCCGCACCCGGCTATTCAGCGAGTGATGTCACCTTGGTCACCAGTACGATTGGAGATGATGGCGTGTTTTCTGCCGCATCAGGAGGCGGTGCGCTTACGATCGCAGGAGATTCTAACGGTAATGGCATCGGAACCTATTCAGGCGCATTTGTCGGACCCAACAGCGACGCTGTGATTGGTTCAGTGACCTTGACCATGAACCCGGGTGCCCATTATCCGCAGCAAGGCGGTTTGGAAACAGGTGCCTTCATTGCCGACAAGCAATAAGCAGGCGTTAGCCTTCGCTCTTCAGCCCTTGCAGCACCAAACCCATCTCATAGCGCTTTCGAGACACCTCGTCCGAGCGCGCCTTACCGGATTTAACCAACGCGTATCCGGCTCGCTCCAGGGTCGGATTCACAATATCCGCCAACATCGAGAGCGTGTCCTTGGACAGCGATTTGGACCGCCCGACACTTTGACTGCTCAGCGACGTCTTGGAAAACGCCTTCCAGTCTGAAAAGCCCTTAGGCTCCTTAGCTTCAAAAGCCCGCTCCAACAGATCAACGGGCATCTCTTCACCGATCTTGTCAAACACCGAGCCCAGAACCACCTCAGGATCTTCGATCAAATCTTCATACCGGATCAGGATCGCATTGCCCTCATGTCGGGCGGCAAAATCCATGATCTCATTGGTGCTCTCCGCCCAAGCCTTGCAAAAGGCCTCCATCAATCGGGGCGTATCCTTCACATAGTCATGCAATTCCGGCGGAAAGGCCTGCGCCTTCACGGACCAATCGAGCATGGAGCAAGCCACATCCAGACCATTGCGCACCACACAGATGAAATCCGCATGATCCCCGCAAAGCCGCTCAATCGCTTTCACATGAAACGCATCAATGGCGGTTTTTTCCAGCCAACGGGATTTCCCCTCGCGCGCTGCATGTTTGGCGCGAAACCCGAAGGCAAACTCACGCAGACCACCAACAACATCGCCCTCGTCAAATCCAAGGAACCCCAGACCATTAACGACACCGATCTCCATCCCGTCCACAACCTTCTCACCGGACAAAAACCGGGCACAGGAGGACAGAATATAGGTTTCACCGGGAGCCGAGATATTGGGATGGGCGTCCATCAAACGCCGCAGCAAAGTCGTACCAGAGCGCGGACACCCTAAAACGACGATGCCATCATGGGCCATCTTAAGCGCTCGCCTTGGCGATATAGGCGACAATCCGGTCGATGCTATCAAGGTTATCAAGGGTAATGTCAGCCGCGCCCATACGCGCACCACTTTCCGCTTCGATAAAACCCACCAGATCGATCATCGCGAAGGAATCCACAAGGCCCGAGCTGAACAGAAGGGTCGCGCCCTCAACATCATCGCGCTCCACATCATGCTCATCCGCCAAATAGGTGACAATCGTCTCAAAATCCAACGCCATACTCTACAATCCCTCTCACACCGTAAGCTATTTGAGCAACTCTCCTAATGCACGGCGGTCTGTCTTACCATTAGCATTCTGCGGAAAATCCTCCACGGCATATACCTTTTTGGGTATCATATAGTCAGGCAAAGATGTCTTAAGTGCCGCAATAATTTGCGCAGTGTCGACATTTTCGCACTCTACGAAAGCGGCCAGTCCAGCGGGCACACCATTTCGGATCGGCCAGGGCAGGACAACAGCGCGGGGCGCATTGGACGCCGCACAGAGCGAAGCTTCGATTTCCCCCAACTCTACGCGATGCCCGTTGAGCTTGATCTGATGATCAATGCGGCCAAGATAGATGATCGGGTCCTCAGCGCTTTCCGGCTGGCGCACCAAATCGCCCGTCTTGTAAGAAATCCCGCCAAGCTTCGCGTCCGCCACAAAAACCGCATCGGTTTTGGCCTGATCCTTCCAATAGCCCAAGGCCACTTGCGGGCCGGACATGACCAGCTCGCCCTCACCCCCTTTGGGCACGTCATTCATATCCTCATCAACCACACGCGCGACCATGCCCGTATAGGCTGTCCCGATGGGAATGACGCCATTTACCGCATCACGCGCCGGATCGTCTTTTGGAATATCGTACCACGTACAGGCCAAAGTGACCTCGGTCGGTCCGTAGATATTATGGAGCGTTGAATTGGAGGCCGATCCCGCCCAAGACACAGTCGCATCCGCAGGCAGAGCCTCTCCGCAAAACATGGAGATGCGGATATCGGGGAACCGGTCCGGCTCCAACTGACGCATCCGCTCCATCAGGACCACAACAGAAGGGACGCAGAACCAGACCGAAATCTTTTCGCGCAGGATATACTCCGAGGGTAGCTTCTTGGCCGCCGCATCGGGCACGCACAGGCACCCTCCCACCTTCCAAGCCATGAACAGATCAAAGACCGACAAATCAAAGGAAAG
>CAZXRG010000051.1:0-17224 GCA_964642935.1 uncultured Rhodobacterales bacterium
CGCGGACCTTTACGTTATAATCGATCACCCGCTTTACAGGCACTATCACCTTCATGTGGCGAAACTCCTTGTTATGGTTCGCGCGGCGTGTGCCGCGTTCATGGAATACCATGCAGATTTATTGGATTTGTATATCCGTTAATAGTCAAAAATCGACATGGTCGTGAAAATTTGCGCCGTTTCTTCACCGCCGCGCGAGTGGGGACGGCTTAACGGGTTTGACCCGGCACCCAGAGAACATCATCCGCGCCATTTCCGTTGGCAACGCGGCTGGCCACAAAGAACCAATCCGAGAGCCGGTTGAGATAGGTGACGGCGGCGGTGTTAACATCTCCGTCCTTGGCCAATTCGGATGCCAAGCGCTCGGCGCGGCGGGAGACGGTTCGAGACAGATGTAGATGTGCTGCGAGTGCGGAGCCGCCTGGGAGGATGAAGCTTTTGAGCGGTTGAAGATGCTCGTTCATGGCGTCGATCTCTTCCTCTAAGCGATCAACTTGGGCGGCGTTTATGCGCAGGGGCGGATATTCGGCTTCTGCGTCTTTGTCGATGTTGGGGCGGCAAAGGTCCGCGCCTATGTCAAAGAGGTCGTTTTGGATGCGGGCCAGAGCCGCGTCCATGTCGCCGCTCGCGTGCAGACGGGCCAGACCGATTGTGGAATTTGTCTCATCAACCGTGCCGTAGGCGGCGACGCGCGGGTCGTTTTTTTCAACGCGTTCTCCGTTGCCAAGGGCGGTTGTGCCTTTGTCGCCGGTGCGTGTGTAGATTTTATTGAGCGTGACCAAGGCTTAGTTCCCTCCGCGGGTGAAATAGACGAACACCATGATCAGAACCACGGCGACAAATTGCAGGATAAGGCGCAATTTCATCAGGTTGTTGGATTTGATGCGGCTGTCCTCGCCGCCTTTTGCGAATTTGCTGATGCCCAAGAGAAGGACGACCAGAACGGCTCCGCATGCGATTGCGGCGACCCAGAAGAGTGGTTCAGATGCCATGTTTTACCTTACCTATACGCTCGAAAGCACTTTATCCATTAACCGCGTTGGAAGAATGCGGCGCAGTACATTCATGATATAGGTCGGTTTTGTCACAAAGTAACGCGGCTTGGGATTTTTTGCGGTGACAGCTTCTAAAAGTTTGTCCGACACGGCTGAGGCGGGCAGTTCCCATTTGTCCGGAGCGCCTGTGCCATCGTAAAGGCGGGGACGCCATGTGGAGATGTAACTTTCCTTATGGGCCGAGTTTTCCCAATCCACCCAGCGCTCAAAGTGGGGGATGGAGTTTTGTCGGATTGAAGAGGTGACGGGGCCCGGTTCGATCAGGACGAAGTGCAGTTCTGAGCCTCTATTTTCGAGACGGAGCGTATCGGTTAGCCCCTCCATTGCGTATTTTGTGGAAGTATAGGCGCCTCTTAAAGGCTGGGCGATGAAGCCGAGGATCGAGGAGTTGTTGACGATCCGACCGCCTCCATTTGCGCGCATGGCCGGGAGGAGGGCGCTGATCAGTTGGAATTGACCAAAGACATTGGTCTCAAAAATTTCGCGGAAGGCCCCGCGCGGCAGGTCTTCGACGGCACCCGGTGAGGCGAAGGCGCCGTTGTTGAACAGGGCGTCCAGCTTGCCGTCCGTAAGATCGAGCGCTTGGCGGGCGCCCTCGGACACGGATGTTTCGTCGGCATAGTCGAGAACGAAGCTTTCAAAGCCCTCGGAAATCATGCGCTCCACGTCTTGGGGTTTGCGGCAGGTGGCCAAAACGCGCCAGCCCTCGGCCTTCATGCGATGTGCGGCGTCATAGCCGATGCCGGAGGAGCATCCGGTGATGAGAATGGTATTTTGTCGGGCCGTCATTTCGGTATCCAATTGCAAAGAATATGGGGCACACCTTAGGCGAGGAGTTTTCCAGATAAAAGCCGTAAGAATCTTGAAAATATACCATGGATTGTTGTCGCGCTTGGGCTTACAACAGCATCTATGACTGACACTCCCGACGATAATGTCCCCGATATCATTCACGAACCGCTGCGCCGCGCCTTGGGCGAGCGTTATCTGACCTATGCGCTTTCGACCATTATGCACCGCGCTCTTCCGGATGCGCGAGATGGGTTGAAGCCTGTGCATCGGCGTATTTTGTACACCATGCGCGAGTTGCGGCTGGATGCGAATGGGGCCTATCGGAAATGTGCCAAGATCGTGGGCGACACGATGGGCAATTATCACCCCCATGGGGACGGGGCCATTTATGACGCCATGGTGCGTTTGGCTCAGGATTTCTCCGTGCGTTATCCGCTTGTGGACGGGCAGGGGAACTTCGGAAATATCGACGGGGATAATGCGGCGGCCTATCGGTATACGGAAGCGCGCATGACCGAGGCTTCCGCGTCGATGATGGAAGGTCTGACCGAGAACGCCGTTGATTTTCGCGATAATTTTGAGGGGTCTCGCCAAGAGCCGACCTTACTGCCGGCTCCTTTTCCCAATCTCTTGGCCAATGGCTCTTCGGGGATTGCGGTGGGGATGGCGACCAATATTCCACCCCATAATTTGGGGGAGTTGATTGATGCCTGTCTCCATCTGATCAAAGCGCCCAATGCGCGGATCGAGACCTTGATGGAGATGGTGCCGGGGCCGGATTTCCCGACCGGTGGCACTCTGATCGAACCTGCCGAGAGTATTCGGGAGGCTTATACGACGGGTCGCGGGTCGTTCCGGTTGCGCTCTAAATGGGAGAGTGAGGATCTGGGGCGTGGGACGTGGCAGATTGTGGTCACGGAAATTCCCTATCAGGTGCAAAAATCCAAGCTGATCGAGAAGGTGGCGGAGGCCATTAACGCCAAGAAAATTCCGATCCTCGCGGATATTCGTGATGAGAGTGCGGAGGATGTGCGGATCGTTCTGGAGCCGCGCTCCAAGAATGTTGATCCGGCGGTTTTGATGGAGACCCTGTTCAAGCAGACCGATCTTGAGACGCGTATTTCGCTGAATATGAATGTGCTGATTGATGGTGTGACGCCGAAGGTTTGCTCGCTTCCTGAAGTTTTGCGGGCGTTTCTGGATTTTCGAAAAGAGGTGCTGCAGCGCCGCTCGTCCCATCGGTTGGAGAAAATCTCGACCCGTTTGGAGGTTCTGGAAGGCTATATCATTGCGTTCCTTAATCTTGACCGGATCATCGAGATTATTCGGTTTGATGATGATCCCAAAGCCTCGCTTTTGGCGGAGGATTGGGTTGTGGTCGGGGATGATCAGACCATGGGGCAGGCGCAAACGGTTCGCCTGACCGAGCCTCAGGCCGAGGCCATTTTGAACATGCGGTTGCGCAATTTGCGCAAGCTGGAAGAGATGGAATTGCGCAAAGAGCGGGATGACTTGCTGGCAGAAGCGGCTGGTCTGAGAGAGCTGTTGGGCGATGACGGCTTGCAGTGGAAGCGCATTTCCGAGGAGTTGCGCGAGACCAAGAAGAAGTTTGGCCAGTCCGCGCCCAATGGCGCACGCCGCACCATTATGGCGGATGCGCCGGATGTGGAGGATGTGCCCCTTGAGGCCATGATCGAGAAAGAGCCGATCACGGTGGTTTGCTCGGAGATGGGTTGGATCAGGGCCATGAAGGGTCACATTGATCTGAACCAAGAGTTGAAGTTCAAGGATGGGGATGGGCCTCGGTTTATTTTCCATGCGGAGACCACGGATAAGATCGTGCTGTTTGGGACGAACGGGCGGTTTTATACGCTTATGGGCAATCTGTTGCCCGGTGGTCGGGGCATGGGTGAGCCCGTGCGCTTGATGGTTGATCTGCCCAATCAGACCGAGATTGTGAGCCTGTTTTTACATAAGGCTGGACGCAAGCTGTTGGTGGCTTCCTCGGCGGGGGACGGGTTTGTTGTGACCGAGGATGAGGTGATTGCGCAGACCCGAAACGGTCGCCAAGTGCTGAACGTCAAAGAGGGTGTGAGTGCGCAGGTCTGTCGTTTTGTGAGCGGCGATCATGTGGCTGTGGTGGGGGAGAACCGGAAGGTTCTGATTTTCCCGCTTTCCGAGTTGCCGGAAATGGGGCGTGGAAAAGGGGTTCGCTTGCAAAAGTACAAGGATGGGGGCATGTCGGATCTCACGACCTTCACCCTGTCTGAGGGGCTTTCGTGGAAAGACCCTGCGGATCGCACGCGCACGGAAACCGAGCTTGGGGACTGGTTGGCCAAACGGGCGGCTGCGGGTCGCATGGCGCCTCGCGGGTTCCCGAGAGACAATAAGTTCTGAGCAGGGCCAAAAGAAAGTCTACAATTTGCCGCAATCTAAGTGTTAAGATCAGGTTAATTGATTTTAATATATTAGGGAGTAAGTAATGAGCGACGCCTCTGAGGGTTATTACATGGATGTGGACTATGCCGGTAAGGCGGGTCCACTTTTTGGATTATCACTTAAAACGCTGTTTTTGACGGTTATCACTCTTGGAATTTACCGTTTCTGGATGAAAACGCGGATGCGGCGCTATTATTGGTCCTCTGTCCAGCCGGGCGGTGCGCCTCTGGAGTATACCGGAACCGGTCTTGAGAAACTGCTCGGCTTTTTGGTCGCCGTGGTGTTTCTGGCGATTTATCTGGGTATTTTTAATCTCGCCCTGACCTTTGTGGGGATTTCCTACTTTGGCGGCAACGAGATTATGAGCGCTTTGGCGTTGAACCTGTCGTTCCTTGCGGTCATTCCGTTGATCTTTTACGCCCGCTATCGCGCTCGGCGGTACATTCTGTCGCGCACGCTTTGGCGCGGGTTGCGCTTTGGAGCGGATCAGGCGGCTTGGAAATATATGCTAGTGGCCTTGGGCCATACGTTCTTGAGTGTCATTACGCTTGGCGTTTTGATCCCGCGCCAGACTTTTTATCTTGAGAAATTCGCCACGGACCGGACCTGGTATGGTGATTTGAAGTTTGAACAGCAGGGCAAATGGACCATGCTCATGCGGCCTTGGTTGATGGTGATCGGGTGTTTCTTTGTGATTGGTGCTCTTGTGGCTCTGGGTGTTTCCACCGAGCGGCCGGGCATGATTTTCGGCGCAGTTTTTGCCGGTTACATCGGGATTTTTGTGGCCTTCATCTATTATTCTGTTGCCAGTTTCCGCTTGCTGACCTCCCATAAGTTGGTGGGGCAAAACGTGCGTTTGGACAGCACTATTCGAACCGGTCGGGTGATCGGGATTTATGTGCTTGGCTTTATCGGGACGTTCCTCGCGGCGCTTGTCGTGCTTGCTCTGCTGGCGTTGGTGGGGAGCCTTCTTGGGTTTTATGCCATGAATTGGCAGTTCTCTTTGGATGGGCTTGAGGATCAAATGCAAAGTGCCGGGGGGGGAATTGCAGCTATGTTATACGTCTTCTTTGGTTATTTCCTGTTTCTTCTGGTGCTTGGTGCCTTGGCTCAAATCTTCTTCATCCAGCCTGTTTTGCGTCATTATGCCATCGAGACCAAGATCCTGAATGCCGATGAAATTGAGGAGGCGTCCCAGCGTCCCATGGGCAAGGATTATGATGCGGGCGGCTTTGCGGATGCTTTGGACGTGGGTGCTGCCATTTAAATGACAGGCCCTAGCGATCATATGAACGAAGACCATAGCGGGGCTGTCACTGGGCAGTTCATGGATGGTCAAACGGCGCGGGTGCGGGATGTTGTTTTGCACCTGAACCTCGCGGCGCGCTCGGATGATAGTGTTGTGATCTTGCGCGAAGGTGATCGTATTATCGAGCGCTGGCCTTTGGCTGAATTGCGCGAAAAGAAGGATCAGGCGAAGGCGGACGGTTTGGTGTTGTCCACCACCTCGCAACCCGAAGCGCGGCTGATTGTGATGGATGCGGGTTTCGTGGCCGAGTTGCGCAAATCTGCGCCCGATTTGGGCAAACAAGAGGTCGAGCCCGGTGTGATCGGCAGGATCGTCAAATGGGCCGGTGGCGCGATTGCTGCTGTCTTGTTGGTGGTGTTTGTCATCGTTCCCGCCCTTGCGGATCGCCTTGCGACGTTCATCCCCATTGAAGGGGAGCGCAAGCTCGGTGAGGCCACCATTAGCCAGATTTCCTGGGTTTTGGGGAAGATGGATGACAGCGAGATTTCGTTTTGTTCCGAGCCTGATGGTTTGGCCGCACTTGAGAAGATGACCGCGCGTTTGTCCGCGCAGTTTTATACGGATTATGATCTGCAAGTGCGGGTGATGAAGCACCCTATGGAGAACGCATTTGCAGTGCCCGGTGGGCAGGTGGTTCTGTTTGACGGGCTGCTTGGAAAAGCGACGTCAGCTGAGGAAATCGCAGGTGTTCTGGGCCATGAGTTGGGTCATGTGGTCAATCGTGATCCGACGCGGCTGGCCTTGCGTTCGGCCGGGACGGTCGGGATTTTGGGCATGTTGGTGGGGGATTTCACCGGTGGTGCCTTTGCGTTGATCCTAGCGGAGCGGTTGATTGCGGCCTCTTATGCGCAGGATGCGGAGACGGCGGCGGATCAATTTGCCTATCTGGTCATGGGGGATGCGGGGCTGCCCACGGCACCTTTTGCGAATTTCTTTGATCGTATGGCCAAGATTGTCGGGGATGATGAGGGGTTGCTGTCGCATCTGGCCAGTCATCCCAACCTGTCGTTACGTGCAGAGCTTGCGCGGGCGGCCAACCGGTATGGCACCCATGATTTCAGGCCTGTTTTGACGGATGAAGAATGGGCCGCGCTTCAAGGTATTTGTAAGAGCGAGGCGCCTGAGTAGCGCGGTTTTCGCGGCTTAAAGCTTGGTGATCTTGAGGTTTACGCCGCCTTTGGGGCGGAGTGTCATCAAGAGTTCCGGTGTCGGCTCCGGGCCGTCGGTCAGCTCGAACTTGAAGCGGCTTAGGAGCGTGGCCAGAATGATCTGGCTTTCGCGCATGGCAAATTCAGCGCCGATACAAATGCGTGGCCCATCTCCGAAGGGAAGATAGGCGAAGCGGTCGTGTTTCTGATCGGCCCCGAAGCGGTCGGGGATGAAGTGGTCCGGATTGTCCCAGAGCTGCTCATGGCGGTGGAGCGCGTAGATCGGCATCATGACCGTGTCGCCCTTGAGAATTTCGCGGCCCAAGAGCTCGTCGTTTTGCTGGGCGGTGCGCGACAGGAAGGCGACGGGCGGATAAAGGCGCATGCTTTCCTGGATGATCTGGCGGTTGAATGTGAGGTCGTCGATATGCTCGGCACCTGCAATCTCGCCTTTCAGAGCCTTTTGGGCCTCCTCGCGGGCGCGGGTTTGCACGTCCTGATCAAAGGCCACCAGATAAAGTGCCCATGCCAGTGACAGGGCGGTTGTTTCATGGCCCGCAGTGATGAAGGCAAGCACATTGTCGCGCAACTCCCCATGGGTCATGGTGCGGCCGGTCTTGTTGTCCTTCCCTTGCATGAGCAGGTCGAGCAGGTCGGGGACCTCTTTGGGGCCGGAGTTTTCGCGCAGGCGAATAGCGCGGTTGGCGATGTTTTTGACCCGCCCAAGGGAGCCCGGGCCAAAGATGTTTGCTTTGCGCGGGATCCAGCCCGGTGCGCCGATCATGTCGAGGAAAGAGACTTTGGCGACTTGTTCGATGTACTGGCTGACCGCGTCGCCGATGACCTCCGGATCAAGGGCGTCGCCGCTTGAGAAGGTCACATCCGCGATCACCTCAAGGGTCATGCGCACAGTTTCGGCGTGAAGATCGGCCACAGGTTCGTCCTGTGCGGCCAGACGCTCGCAGCAATCGGAGGCGGCTTGGGACATGGCCGGGGCCAGATTGTCGACGTTGCGCACCTGAAAGACGGGGCTGGCTGCACGGCGTTGCCAGCGCCATTCCTCGCCCTCGGCGATAAACAGGCTTTCACCGATGGCCGGATTTAAAATGCGTTTGGTCACTCTGGATTTAGGATAGATGTCGAGCCGGTCTTTCAGGATCAACCGGAGCGCTCCGGGGTCCATGACCATGTGCCAGCGAATGCCGGTTTTGCCCGAGATGATTGGCATCTGGGTTGCGGCTTTCGGGACGATGTTGAGTAGATTTTTTCGCGCCACTGACAGGCTTTGGAAGAAGCCCATAGGTGTATTGTGGAGGTGAGCTTTTGTGGGGATTTTGTCGGCGCTGAAATCTTTTGGCATTGATGCGGTCTCCTGCGCCAATATGTGGTGCAGTTTGAACCGATTTCAAGAGGGTGTTTGGGGGTTTACCCAACGTGATGTTTGGGTTGACGTGCCGCTTAAAACGCCTCTGGCTGGGCTTCGCGGGCCATATGATCGAGCACCGCGTTGGAGAATTTCGGCTCGCGTCCCTCAGGGAAGAAAGCGCGGGCGATGTCGACATATTCGTTGATGGTGACTTTGGGGGGCGTCTCAAGGGCCACCAGCTCGGCACCTGCGGCGCGGAAAAGAGCGCGGATTGTTGGATCAATCCGGTCGATGGGCCATGCGGCCACCAGCGCTTTGTCGGTCATCTGGTCGATTTTGGCCTGATGGGTGAGCGCATTTTCAACCACGGCGCGGAAGTGCTTTGGATCGCCTTCCTCAAACACATCGCCATCCACATCAGCGCCGAAACGGTGGGTTTCGAACTCTTCGATGATCCGGTCGATACCTGTGCCTGAGGCCTCCATTTGAAAGAGGGCCTGCACGGCGTAAAGGCGGGCGGCGGATTTGCGGCGGCGTTTGTCGTCTTGTTTGCTCATGGGCGGCTTCTGGTCGGGATTGCTCTATTATGCAATGTCAAAATGCTCGCTGTCGGGAAGAAAACCGATGGAGCGTCTTTGAGTGGACGTCCCGAAGCGGTTTTTGGCGGCGATCAGGTGGAGTGCGGCCTCGGCTGCCCCTCCGCCCTTGTTCTGGCCTTTGGGATTGGCGCGGACCTCTGCCTGTTTGGCGTTTTCCACCGTGAGGATGCCATTGCCGATGCAGCAGCCTTGCAGGCCCAAAAGGGTCAAAGCGCGGGAGCTGTCGTTGCAGACCGTATCGTAATGGGTGGTTTCGCCGCGAATGACGCAGCCAAGGGCAACGAACCCGTCGAATTTATTGGAACTGGCGGCGATGGAGACGGCTGTGGGGATTTCCAGAGCGCCCGGTACGTCGAGCACCTCGTAGCTTGCACCCGCATCAGTGATCGCCTTTTGCGCCCCTGTCAGAAGGTCGTCGCCGATCTGTTTGTAATAGGGCGCACGCACGATCAGGAGTTTGGTGCCTTTGGGCACGTCAGCCGTGGGGAGCTGATAATGTGTATCAGTTTGGGACATTATGCACTGCCTTCTGAGGTGATCGGGTGGGTTCCAGTGATGGTGAGGCCGTAGCCGTCGAGCCCGACCACTTTGGGTTCAGGGGAGTTGGTCACTAGGATCAGCTCGTGGATGCCAAGTGCGGCAAGTATCTGAGCGCCCAATCCGTATTGGCGCAAGGTCTGGGGGGAGGGCGCGCCGTCTAGGTCGAGCTTCATGGACATATCGCGCAGGAGTACTACTGCGCCTCGGCCTGCTTTGGCGATTGTGTTCATGGCGTCGCCAAGCTGGCTGGCGCGTCCCGGGCGCAGGCCGAGCATATCGTCAAGCGGGTTGCTGGCGTGCATGCGCACAAGAACGGGCTCGGGGGTGGAGATGTCGCCCATGGTCAGCACGAAATGTTCCATGCTTTCGGCCTCATCGGAGAAGACTTTGAGCGTCCATTCACCGCCAAATTCCGAGGAGACTTGGCGGGTCTCGCGCACAGACACAAGGCTGTCATGGCGGCGTCGATAGGCGATCAGATCGGAGATTGTGCCGATCTTGAGGTTATGGAGTTGGGCGAAGGAAATCAGGTCGGGCAGGCGGGCCATTTCGCCGTCGTCCTTCATGATCTCGCAAATGACGCCGGAGGGGTTCAGCCCTGCCAGTCGGGACACATCAACGGCGGCTTCTGTGTGACCTGCGCGGACCAATACGCCGCCTTCGCGGGCTTTGAGCGGGAAGACATGGCCCGGTGTGGCGAGGTCTTGGGGGCCTTTGTCAGGATCAATGGCCACGGCGATTGTGAGGGCACGGTCATGGGCGGAGATGCCTGTGGAGACGCCTTCGCGGGCCTCGATGGAGACGGTGAAGTTGGTTTCATGGCGCGAGGAGTTGCGCGGGGCCATGAGGGGCAAATCGAGCGCGTCGATGCGGCTGCCGCCCATGGCCAGACAAATCAGGCCCTTCCCGTGGGTGGCCATGAAGTTGATGGCGTCCGGCGTGGCCATTTGGGCGGGGATGATCAGATCGCCCTCGTTTTCGCGGTCCTCATGATCGACCAGAATGAACATGCGACCGTTTCGAGCGTCCTCGATGATCTCTTCGGTGGTGGAGATGGCTGCTAAGTCGATGGTCGCGCTCATAGGGTGTTTTCCATTATCCAGGCTCGTTAATGCGGCCGTATTCCACAAGGCGTGCCACGTAGCGCGCGAGCGTGTCGATTTCAAGATTGATCAGATCGCCCTCTTTGGTGTCGCCCCAGTTGGTCACCGCTTTGGTGTGGGGGATCAGGTTGACGCCGAACCTTGTGCCATCGACCTCATTGACCGTCAGGGAGGTGCCGTTGAGCACAATTGAGCCTTTGGGGGCGATGAAACGCGCCAGATCATCAGGGGCGTCGAATAGGATGCGGGTGCTGTCGCCCTCGACCTCAAGGGAGATCACTTTGGCGACCCCGTCCACATGGCCGCTGACCAGATGGCCGCCCAATTCATCGCCCAGACGCAAGGCGCGTTCCAGATTGATCGGGCTGCCCGTGGTCCAATCGCCAAGGTTGGTTTTGGAGAGGGTCTCGGCAGAATAATCCACGTCAAACCAGTTTTGCGCCCCTTCAAGGCCTTTGGCCACCACGGTCAGACAGCAGCCGTCACAGGCGATAGAGGCGCCAATGTCGACGGTTTGCATGTCATAGCTGGTGTTGATCCGAGCCCGCGTGTCGCCGCGTGCTTCAACCTTTGCGATGGTGCCTATGTCGGTGACAATGCCTGTGAACATTGGGGCGATGCTCCGCCGATGGTTAAGGGTTGGCTGTCTTGGTAGTATTCAAAGCGCTTGCCTTCAAGAGAAACTGCGGGGCTTTTATGTTTAACTTGTCTCAATGTTTTGCGAGTATCTGTGCAAAAGCGGGTCAAATGGCCAAAACGCAACAGGCAAAAACATCGAGGTCGCATTGGCGGACGTTCGGAAATTTCTATTTCTTCAAGGGCCCCATGGTCCGTTTTTCTATGAGTTGTCGCGGCTTTTGTTGGCGGCAGGTCATGAGGTGTGCCGGATCGGGATCAATCGTGGGGATGCCCATTATTGGCGGGATTTTGAGCGCTATGAGGCGTTTCGCGCCCCCATGGCAGAGTGGCGGGCGTACCTTGCGTCCTATCTCGATCGCAATGGCGTCACTGATCTGGTGGTTTACGGCGATACGCGGGCGCTTCATGCACAGGCCAAGGATTTGGCCAAAGCGCGTGGTTTGCGGGTCCATTGCTTTGAGGAGGGCTATTTGCGGCCCTATTGGATCACCTATGAGCGGGACGGGGCCAATGGCAACTCCAAGCTGATGGATTTGGATATGGAGACCATTGCCGCGCGCGTCGGCACGCCGGATGCGGCTCAGCCCGAAGCGCCTGCGCAATGGGGGGCTATTTGGCGGCACATCTTTTTTGGCAGTATTTATCACGCCAATATCCTGTTTCGAAACCGAGCCTATCCTGAGTTCAAGAGCCATCGCGAGGAGGGTGTGTTTGAGGAATGGATGCTCCATTGCAAGCGGCTTTTGGGGTATCCTTTGGGGCTATTGAAGCGGCGTCGGACCACGCGGCGGGTGATGCGCCTTGGTGCGCCTTATCATGTGGCGCTTCTTCAGCTTGGCCATGATGCCTCGGTGCAGGATCACTCTCCGATCTCGTCCATGGCCGATTTTATCGAGATTACAATTCGTGGCTTTGCCAAAGGCGCGCATGGTCATCATCATCTGGTCTTTAAGGCCCATCCTCTGGAGGACGGGCGCGAACCGGTGGCGCGATTGGTGCATGAGGGGGCTCTGGCCCATGGTGTTGAGGATCGTGTCTGGTTCATTCCCGGTGGCAAATTGGGGCCTCTGCTGGATGGGGCGGGTTCGGCGATTACCGTCAATTCCACCGCTGGTCAGCAGGCCTTGTGGCGAGGGTTGCCGCTGAAAGCTCTGGGGCGGGCGGTTTATTCGCGGCCTGAATTTGTGTCGGATCAGACCGTTGAGGCGTTTTTTGCCAATCCCAAATTGCCCGATGCAGGTGCCTATCGGCTTTATCGGCAGTTTTTGCTGGAAAGCTCGCAAATTGGCGGGGGGTATTACTCCGCTTCGGGTCGGCGGGTTGCCAAACGGCAGGTAATTGATCTGATGATTAGCGATAGTGATGTCTATGACATAGGTAGGCGTAAAAAAGTCACTGAGATGACTAAACTCTCGGTTGTATCTGGCTGAATCTTGACCTTGGTAGTGTTTTAAGACTCTATTTCCCGTTAACTAATGTTAAAAGTTCTGCAACAAAGACAGGACTGCAATTGGGAATTGAGGCAATGATTTCGTTCAAGAAACGCGCAGGCTTAGCGGCCGGTTTGGCGGCACTCATGTTTTTGACGAGCTGTGGGTTGCCTCGGTCCGGGCCGAGCCGATCTGAAATTATGGCCGGAGCAGAGGCGGATACGGGCGTTCACATCCTGAATGTGGATGATCGCGTCGCACTTGCCGCCCGCTCGGTGGAAACGCTTGGGTTTGACAGTTCTTTTCTGAATGCCGCAGCGACCCGTGCGGATCGCATTTCAGCCGGTGACGTTTTGAGCGTCACGGTTTGGGAGAATGTGGACAATGGGCTTTTGGCCTCTGTGGGTCAGAAAGTGACCTATATTGCGGATATTCAGGTCGACCAAAACGGGTCGATTTTCATGCCATTTGCGGGCAATCTGAGGGCGTCGGGAAAGACGCCTGAGGAGTTGCGCCGTTTGATCACGGATAAGTTGGAAGGCCAGACCCCTGATCCTCAGGTGGAGGTGCGCAGGCTTGCCGGAGATGGTGCGACTGTGTCGATTATCGGCGGGATTGCCGCGCAGGGCGTTTACCCGATCGAGCCCTCTACGCGTCGATTGACGGCCATGCTGGCCAAAGCCGGTGGCGTGGCGATTGAGCCGGATGTGGCGCAGATCAAAATCCAGCGGGACGGGCGGACCGGTTCGATCTGGTTGCAGGACCTTTACGACAATCAAATGGCGGATGTGGCGCTTCGCGCCGGTGACCGGATTGTGGTTGAGGAAGACCGCCGCTCGTTTACCTCCCTTGGAGCGACGGCCGGGCAGACGCAGGTGCCGTTCTCGTCCAAGGATCTCAGCGTCATCGAGGCTTTGGCGCAAGTGGGCGGTTTGAACACGCAACTGGCTGATCCTAAAGGTATTTTCATCTTCCGCGAGGAGCCCAGCTATGTGGCCAATCGCGTTCTTGGCCGCACGGATATCGTGAGCCCGCAGCGGTTTGCCTATGTTCTTGATCTCACCAGCACCAACGGGATGTTCGTGGCGCGTGATTTCAACATTCGCGATGGGGATACGATTTACATCACCGAAGCGCCGTTTGTGAGCTGGCAGAAAATCCTGACCGCGACCATTGGCACGATCAATTTTGCTGGTACAGCGGCGACGGTTGCTGACACTTTGAACCAGTAAATGAGCCGACCCAGAGGGCGTAAACTTGGCGTTTATTCTCTGGGGCTTTTACGAAATCATGCACTGAAGTCTGCTTTGGCGTCCCTTGGGTGGGACGTTGTTGCGGGGCCTTTTCATCGGGATCTGGACGCTATTGCTGTCTGGGGTGGCCGTCCGGTTGCCGCGCGTGGCGAGAGGGCGGCTGAGCGGCGGGATCTCCCGTTGGTTCGGCTTGAGGATGCGTTTTTGCGGTCTGTGACTGCCTCTGAGGGTGAGCCGATTATGGGGCTGACCTTGGACGAAACCGGCAATTATCTGGACGCCTCTGGTCCGTCCGATTTGGAGAACCTGCTCAATCGGCCTTTGGGCGTGGTTGGGTCTGAGGTTGAGGCGGCGTTTGAGGCTTATCTGCGCTCGGGGCTTTCCAAGTATAATGATGCGTGGCGCTTGGCGTCTGATTTGCCGGATGCGCCTTTCGTGTTGGTCGTTGATCAGTTGCGCGGGGATGCGTCGATCCGTTTGGGGGGCGCGGGTGCGCCGGATTTTGCGGATATGTTGGCGGCGGCTATCGCTGAAAACCCGGACACTCCGATCTATGTGAAGCGGCACCCTCGGGCTGTGGATGCGCCTGAGCTTGGGCATTTTGTGGATTTTCCGGATGGTGTGGCGTTTCTGGAGGATGGGTTTGCGATCTCGGACGTTTTGGAGCGCGCCTCTTCGGTTTATTGTGTGACGTCGCAAGTGGGGTTTGAGGCCATTTTGCGAGGGTTTAGGCCTCGCGTATTTGGGGCTTCTTTTTATGCAGGTTGGGGCTTGTCCGAGGACGAAAAAGAGCTGCCAAGGCGGGGTGTGAGCCATACGGCTTTGTCGCTGTTTGAGCGGGTGATGATGGAATATCCGCTCTGGTTTGATGTCTATTCCGGTGGGTCGAGTGATTTTGGGAGTGCCTTGCGCGGGTTGGCGGCGCGAAAGCGGTCCCATGAGATCAAGCGGGAGGCGTTTTTGGCGGTCGGTATGCGGCTTTGGAAGCGAGGTTTTGTGCGCCAGTTTCTGGGGGACGTGCGGTTTGGTGAGAAGCCCGTGAGTTGGGACGCGCGCAAGATTGTCGCTTGGGCCTCTGCCAAGACGCGCTTCACCCCTGATATTCGCATGGAGGACGGGTTTCTGCGCTCGGTCGGGTTGGGTGCGGAATTGGCAGCGCCTTTGTCGTTCTGCCTTGATGATCTCGGTATTTATTATGACCCCAATCAGGAGAGCCGTTTGGAGCGGTTGATCGGGGAAAGCGGTGGTCTGTCGGCGGGGCAATTGGCCCGTGCGCGGTCTTTGCGGGAGGCTTTGGTGGCCCGTGGTTTGAGCAAGTATAATGTGGGGTCTACGGGGGTGGATGTGCCTGAAGGGCGGTCCGTGATCCTTGTGCCGGGGCAGGTTGAGGATGATGCGTCGATCCGTTTGGGGGCAGGTGAAATTGCGACCAATGAGGCGCTTTTGGAGGCGGTTCGGGCGGCTAATCCGGAGGCCTATATCCTCTTTAAGCCCCATCCTGATGTGGAGGCAGGTTTGCGCGAGGGCGCGGTGGCTGACCCTCTGTCTTATTGTGATCAGGTCTTGGATGGGGTCTCGGCCCAAGCGGCTTTGGATGTGGCGGATGAGGTCTGGACGATGACCTCTTTGATGGGATTTGAGGCCTTGTTGCGAGGGAAGCGTGTCACCTGTTTTGGGCGGCCTTTCTATGCGGGATGGGGGCTGACCGATGATCGGGGTGACGCGATGGAGCGGCGTCGCACAAAGGCCAGTTTGGATGGGTTGGTCCATGCCAGTTTGATTGATTATCCCATCTATCGCGATCCTGTGTCCGGTCTGGCCTGTCCGGTTGAGGTTATTGTGGATCGTTTGGCGCAGGGAGAGGTGCCTCCGCGTCCGGGCAATCGTGCGCTCTCAAAGCTTCAGGGGCTTTTTGCCAATTATACGTGGCTTTGGCGTTAGGGTTTCGGGTGCCAGATGGACATGATGTCCTCGCCGACAGCTTCTGTACGGGTGAGGCGGAATTGAGGGGCTTTGTCGAGGCTTTGAAGGCCAAGCGGGCCGATGGCGCTGATGCCTTCGGCTCCGATTATTTTGCCGGCGCTGAATACGACGAGCTCGTCAACTAGGTTTTCTTTGAGCAGGGACGCGGCGAGTGTGGCGCCGCCTTCGCACAGGATGCGGGTGAGGCCCTCGGCGGCGAGCACTTCCATGCTCTGCTTTAGCCCGCTGGCCACGATGAGCTTGGCTTTGCTGGAGGTGAGGGCGCTTGAAGCGCCCTTGTCGTGGATGATCCATGTGGGGATTGTGTCAGCGGTGGTGATCAGCCTTGAATTCGGGTCGAGTTTAAGCTGGCGATCCAACACGATGCGCACCGGATTTCTGAGCGCTCCCAAGTCGCGCACATCAAGCATCGGATCGTCCGCTTCTGCCGTGCCGCGTCCGATCAGGACGGCGTCATGGGCGCTGCGCATCATATGGACGCGGGCGCGGGATTGGGGGCCTGTGATCCAGCGGCTTTCGCCGGTTTGGGTGGCGATTTTGCCGTCTTGGGTGGTGGCGATCTTCAGGCAGATGTAGGGGCGGGCTTTGGTGATGCGGGTGGTGAAGCCGATGTTGATGGCTTCGGCTTCCGCCGTGCGCACGCCTGTTGAGACCTCGATCCCCGCTTCTTTCAGGGTTTTGACGCCGGAGACGCGCGGGTCAGGGTCGCTTTGGGCGATGACCACGCGGGCGATGCCCGCTTTGATGAGAGCGTCGGTACAAGGGGGGGACTTTCCGTGATGGGAGCAGGGCTCTAACGTCACATAGGCCGTGGCACCTTTTGCGAGCTTGCCTGCTTGAGACAGGGCCATGACCTCGCCGTGGGGGCGGCCGCCTTTTTGGGTGCGTCCGCGCCCGATAATGCGACCGTCTTTGACCAGCACACAACCGACGGAAGGGTTGGGCCAAGTGCTGCCCAGACCCCGGCGCGCCAAGGACAGGGCCGCACCCATCCAATCCTCATCGGTTCGGGTCCGGCCCATCTGAAATCAGACGTCGTCGGTTGAAGGCGGTCTCAGCTCGGAGACGAAATCCTCGAAATCATCCGCCTCTTGGAAGTTTTTGTAAACGCTGGCAAAGCGCACATAGGCGACCGTGTCGATACGGGCGAGCGTCTCCATGACGATCTCACCGATCTTGTCCGATGCCACGTCACTGTCGCCAAGGGATTCCAACCGGCGAACTATTCCAGAGATCATCTGATCGACGCGCTCAGGCTCGACAGGGCGCTTTTGGAGCGCGATGCGGATCGAGCGCTCAAGCTTGTCGCGGTCGAATTCCTCGCGTTTTCCGTTCTTTTTCACAACAACCAGATCGCGCAATTGCACGCGCTCATAGGTGGTGAAGCGACCTGCACAGGCCGGACAATACCGTCTGCGCCGAATTGCGACATGGTCCTCGGCCGGGCGCGAGTCCTTTACCTGTGTGTCAATGTTTCCGCAAAATGGACAACGCATGCCAAATCCCTCGTGATCGTTTCTTGGTCTTACACGAGCACTATAGGGGCAACCCAATGGATTGGGTAGAGG
>CAZXRG010000052.1:0-16934 GCA_964642935.1 uncultured Rhodobacterales bacterium
AGGCTGGCGCGATCTAACGATTGAAGTGCAAGACTGCCCGTGGGGTGGCGCTCCTGCGTGAGTGCTGGGCAGTTTATGCTTGTTTTTACCGCTCCAAATGACCACCTTTTGGGCAGCGGAAGATTGGTTCTTCTTTAGTTGTTCCAAAGATCAACTCTTGTTTTTGGGGACTGTCTTTCGTTTTGGCTTGGTTCGGACTACCGCCGCCACTCTAGAATATTGTTGAATCCATTCACCTTTGTCTGAACTAATCCATTTGGTTAATTCTAGGATTGTTCCGTACTCACGCAAAATATCCCGTTGAATAATTGGTTCATGGTGAAAAATACGATTCCGAAATTTAGCAACTTCGTCACATCGACTGTAGAACTCGTCGTATGAAACGGTAGCAGGTAAATCTGCGAAATAGGTGTGAAGCGGCGTCCACAACTCTGGCACATTCTCAGCCCGCAGCATTCGAACCCAAAACCCAAAAGTCAGCTCAGCAATCATTCTGCCTGAAGTAACTACCCCCTCTTTTGACAGCTTTTTGCTTGCACGAAGTACTATCCCTTTACCTTTTGACCCTATTAGGGAATGGAACTGAGTATTTTCCCACCATTTATAGCCATATTTTTGTATCACACGGGCTGAGACAGTGTTGCGTAAGCAAACCTCAGCCGCACTAAGTATAGGAAAAAACGCCTCGCTAATTTGAATGTTCCAACCATAAAGCTCCAAAGCGAAATTTTCGTCACCACCGGCAGCAGCCTTGTATTTGGTCAGCCGTTCCTGCGAAATTATGTTGGCAACCAATGTTAAGATCCTATGTTTTTGAGCAAGTCGGGCTAGAGCGTTTTACTTGACAATTGTGTTGTCGTAACGTACATAGATCGTAGTAGAAGGCCAGTTTAAGCCTTCAAATGTCTTAGATGCCCGCGACAGCCGTAAAGGTCCTCGCGGGTTTTCGCTTTTTTGGCTTGTGCGTCACAAAAGTAATCCTGCATTGCTTTGCCAAAATCATCAATTGTTGAGCGGTTCGCCAAACCGGACTTGGGCGCACTTGTAACGAAGGTCTGGAAGGTCCCCTTAGGTTCCTCAAAGCGGTGGTTTAACGAAGGCGGGCATTTTGGTGTCTGTCTCTTGGGCGCTTAGGAAGGCCTCGGCTGTGTCCAGAGCTTCTCGGATGGTGACGTCCATATCCAGATAGCGGTAGGTTCCCAAGCGGCCTACGAAGGTGACGCCCTCGGTGGTCTCGGCGCGGGTCACATAGTCGGACAGGAGCGCTTTTTCTTTGACCATGCGGATGGGGTAATAGGGGATGTCCTCGGGCTCGGCTGCGCGGGAGAATTCGCGGTAGAGGGTTGAGCCCTCGTGCTCCTCCCATGGGGAGAAATGTTTGTGTTCGGTGATGCGGGTGTAAGGCGTGCTTTCTTCGCCGTAGTTCATGACCGCGCAGCCCTGATAGTCGCCCTTATGGGTGAAGCGTTCAAAATCGAGCGTGCGATAGCCCAAGCGGCCCAGATCATAGTTGAAATAGCCATCGAGCGGGCCGGAGTAGAAGGTGTGATCGGCCCCGCCCGTGTCGCCGGTGAAGCGGGTGGAGAGTTCCACGGTGATATTGGGGTGGTCAAGGATGCGGGCGACCAGCTCGGTGTAGCCGTCTTCGGGCATGCCTTGGAACTTATGGGCAAAGTAGTTGTCGTCGTAATTGAAGCGCACGGGCAGGCGTTTGAGGATCGAGGCGGGCAGGTCGGCGGGGGAGCAGCCCCATTGTTTGATCGTGTAGCCTTTGAAGAAGGCCTCGTAGAGATCTGGGCCGACAAAGCGCAAGGCTTGCTCCTCGAAGGTTTGCGGGTCTTTGATGGAGGTATCGGCTTGGGCCTCGATGAAGGCGCGGGCTTCCTCGGGGTTCATGGTGCGCCCGAAGAACTGGTTGATGGTCAAAAGGTTGATGGGCAGGGAGAAAACGCGCCCGCCTGTGGTGGTTTTCACGCGGTTCACAAAGGGTTTGAAGGGCATCCGCTCGGTGACGTAACTCCAGACCTCTTCGTCGTCGGTGTGGAAGATATGGGGGCCGTAGACATGGACCATCACGCCTGTGTCTTCGTCCCGCTTGGTGTGGCAATTGCCAGCGATATGGTCGCGGGCTTCCAAGATGCGGATTTTATGGCCCGCCTCGGCCAGTTTGCGGCCGATGACAGCGCTTGAGAAGCCAGCACCGATCAGGAGGATATTTTGTTTAGGCATGGCTTGGCGCCCCCAAGGGTTCCAGCGACATGGGCTTGATCAACTGGCGTTTGAAAAGTTGGCGGTTTTTGCGTGCCGCATAGGCCGGATCAAGGCAATCTGCGCCTGTTTGGGCGTAGCCTTTGTACATGGCGCGGGCCATGGCAAAGCGGCCCTTGATGGTGGCCCCGTCCGAGGTGATGCCCCCGTAAGCCACGGGCACTGCTTTTTTGATGCCCCCAAAACGGGCCAGAAGGCGGGCTTCTTCGTCTTCCGAGCGCCCTCCTGTCTGATCGGCGATTTTGGAGCGCAGTTGGCTGCCGATGGGGCGGGTGTGGTGCATGGGGATCTGATCGAGCACGGCGGCTTTATGGAGGCCAGCGCCCGGTAGGCGGCACCAGATGTAATCAAGGCCGTAGCCGCTCATGGTGTCTTCAAAGAGCGGGAGCACTTGGGCGAAGAGCTCGGCTTTGAGGCAGGGGATCATGATCTCGATATAATTGGTGTAGCGCAGGGTGAAGCCTTTGCAGGTGAGGAACATGAAGTGGGAGAAGTAGCTGTTCAGCGTCAGGGCAGGTTGGCAGACGGCCAGATCATGGGCTTTTGCGGTGTCGAACATGGAAGAGATATCTGCGGCATTGGTTGCGATGTCGTCATCGGGGAGCCAGATGCGCTCATAGGTGTTGTGGTGTGGAAAGGCCTGGAAGGTTTTGAAAAGCCCGTCCCATTTCCCGCCTTTGACCAGAATTGCTTGCACCCCGTCTTGAGGGGGGTGGGCGTGATAGGCGGTCTCGTCAAAATAGCTGATGATCAGATCGAAGTTACGCGCCCCATAGGGCAGGTCGAGCCAGTCGGTATGCAGGCTTTTGCCCCCTGCACGGACCACAACTAGATTGGGTTTGGGCGTGGGGAAGGGGGGAAGGCGCGGCGTCATAAGTTTGCAATTAAAGCGTTTTGGGTTTCACTTGAAGTGTTAAGTGAAATCCAAAACGCAGCAGCATCTGCGCTTTGGTGTTGGTATCTCATGTAAGTCAGTCGGAATTTCGGCAGTGCGCCCTGCAAAGCAAAGTCAGATGGGCTGCGACCTAATTTTCCCCCAGCATCAGTCTTGAGTTGGCAAGCGGGTGTTGCTTGCGCTCTTTGAGGTAGTTGTACTGATAGGTGGTATTCTTCCAGAACCGCCAGAGCGGGTTGGTGTCTTTGGTGCGCTGGCGGCTGGCCTCGATCGTGCTTTCATCGCCCTTGGAGCGGGTCTCACAGACCAGCTGGGGCATCACGGTCCAGACGGGCACGTCATGTTCCCAGTAATGTTTGATGTCGATGTCCACGGGGCGGAAGAAGCTTTTGCGATAATCGATCATCTTTTGAGCGGCCCGTGCGCCGATGATATAGCCGGTTGTGCGCGGTGCGATCTGGGGCGCATGGATCACTTTGCGCCGACCCAATGTCATTTTGGTGGTGGAGCTGTCGTCCGGATCAAGAGTGTCCGGTGCGCCGTCCAGTTTCAGATACACATCCGTCAGATCATAGTTTTCGATCTGCTCAAGGAAGGTTTTAAGGCCCGCATCGATCTGCGCATCATCTTCCAAGATCACAGCCGCGCCGGTCTTGGACTTTGCGATTTCTTTCCAGAGCGTCAGATGGCTGAGATAACAACCGATCTCAGATGTGGAGAGCGGGCGCTTGAACCGCTCCATATTCGCGGCTTCATCGTAAGAGCGCTTACGGGTCCGCGCATTAAGCGTCGCGCCGTTTACGGCGTCGAAAAACGTGAAAGGTAAATTGGCAGCCCCCATCATACCGGCGCATAGATCGCGACGTGCTGTGGAACTCTTTAGGCTTATAATATGTATTGGCAGCATTGGGATTGCTTTCAATTGGGTATTGGGTGCAGTCGTCTAATATAACTCTAAAATGTTGGTATTTCTTTACACGAGCCAGACAAAATTACCTAATCCGTAATTTTAGGCGGTTTTTAGGCAGTTTGGGCGGCTTCATAGCCTTTTTTCTGTGCAGTGAACATCTTCGCGTAAAGTCCGTTCTGTTTCAGAAGCGTATCATGGGTGCCATTTTCGGCGATATATCCGTTCTCCAGCACATATATCTGATCTGCATCAACAACAGATGACAGTCTGTGGGCGACTGTGATGGTGGTTTTGGATTTGGACAGGCGGGCCAGAGCGCGTTTGACCTTATCTTCTGTGCGCTGGTCTAAAGCGGATGTGGCCTCATCAAGGATCACAATGGGCGCGGAGCGCAAAAAGGCGCGGGCAATGGCGATGCGTTGGCGTTGGCCCCCTGACAGTTGAGCGCCCTTGGGGCCGACAACAGCGCCTTTGCGCTCGCGCATCAGATCGGCGATTTCGGCGGCTTCGGCCGCCTCCCAGATTTGCGCATCAGTGGCGTCTTGGGCGACGTATTTGATGTTCTCGAATATGGAGTTGTTAAAGATCACCACATCTTGGGCGACCACAGAGAAGTTCGAGCGCAGGGCTTTGATCTGGATGTCATGAATATCAGTGCCCCCGATTGTGATCTCGCCCGAGCCGGTCTCATAGAGGCGGCCAAGCAAGGACAGGATGGTGGTTTTACCCGATCCCGTTGGCCCGACGATGGCTGTGGTTTTGCCCCCTGACAATGTCATGTTGAGACCCGCAAACAGCGGCTGGTCCTCTAGATAAGAGAAATGGATGTCCTTGAGGATGATGTCTCCGGTGGCGTCAAACGTATCTGTGGCACCTGGCGTGTCGACAATATGGGCCTTCTCGTTGCGCAGGCTGCAGATGCTGCCCAGAATGATCAGATTGGCCTGAAGCGTGGCGAAGAATTGCGCGAGGCGACGGGCGGGATCAAAGACCAGAACAATGCCCAGAAGGAAGGTGATAATGCCTGCCCCGTCCACATCGAAATTGGGCGAGAGCACCATGTAGCCACCGCCTCCGATGACCAGCATATAGGCAAATGCAGAGGCGAAATCCATCACCGGAAGCACAATGGCTTGTGCGCCTTGTAGCTTGATGCTGAGGTCTTTGATGCCTTCGGTATTGGTGTTCAGACGGGCCTCTTCGGCCTTTTCCTGTCCGGAGATTTTAACGGTGCGCATACCGTTGACCATTTCCTCAATGCCACCGATGTAGGCGCCGATCACGTTCTCCGCCTTCCCTTGGATCTCTTTGATATAGCCAGAGACCCATTGCAGGGTGAAGATGATGAAGGGCTGCACAAAAACTCCGGCCAAAAACAGGATGGGTTGTTTGTAGATCAGATAGGCGGAGATGATCACGATGGTGACCGCATCACGCACCGCATTGATCGTGCCTTGGCCGACGAAATTGGCTAGCCCGTCGGCCTGTTGGACAAGGCGCAGGATGATTTCACCGGGCCCTGTGCGCTCAAAGTAGTTGAGATCCAGAGCGATCAGGCGGGCAATCAGGTCTTTGCGCATTTGCGCGACCGCATCCGAGGCGATCCATGCGGACATGCGTGCGGTGATATAAGCGGCAATGCCACGAAAGGCGAAGAGGGCGAAGACAGAGAGACAGACCCACAAAAGCTGGCTTGCATCGCCTTTGTCAAAGATCGTGCGTAATCCGTTTTCAGACAGCTCAAGGAACTGCTGGAAGACCAGCCCTTGCAGCAGGACCAGCACAAAGATGACAGCCATCCATTTGGTTTTGGGGCGCAGATAATTGGTCCAGAACCATTTCAGGTTCTTGATGTCATCAGGCGAGAACGTGGGGGTTTTGTTTTTCTTGGATTTGAACATCTGGTCCCTAAGACGGCGCTTGGAGCGACCCCCATGGATTGGCATTTCTACGCGGCATTTGCGTGGATCACGTGTTCTTGCAGATAATATACTCGCGCGAAGGCTTAAAGGGGCATCTGCGATTGCCTTTCGTCATGGTGCAAGATCGCGACGCAGCGGGTGGTTTAGGGTCAGGCCTTAGCGGCCCGCTCGGCGGCAACCGAGGAGACCCGTTTGCGCAAGTGGTGGCAGGGCACATCGACCCAGCGGTACATGGCGGCTGAGTAAGCCAGCGTCAGCACAGCAGAGATCAGACCGAGCGCGAGCGTGCCGTCAGCGGCAATGCCGTTATAGATGAGCACTTCCATAATCACAAAATGGGACAGGTAGATCGAGTAGGAATAGACCCCGATCCAGCGTATGGGCGCCCAGTTTAAGGGGCGGAAGATCAGGTTTTTATGATCCGTGACCGCATAATAGAACAGCGGCATGATCGCGATGCCTTGGATGGTATAGCGCAAGGTCAGCCGGAAGTGCTCATCACGTATCACCAGAGTGACCATAATGGCTGCCAGAGCAGCGCCGATAATCGCGTATTTTGCCCAGCCCTCCGGGAAGAGTTTTGCGCTGATCCCGCGCCAGTTCAAAAGGGCCAGAAGGCAGCCGAACAAGAGCATATCAAAGCGGGTGTCTGTGGAGGTATGGATGGTCCATTCTTCCGCACCAAAGACCATCACGCGGATGGCGCGCCAGATCAGGATCAGGATGATCAGGGCAATGACATGGGGGATGCCGATGGATTTACGGGCAATGGCCAGAAACATCAGCGGCCAGATCATGTAGAAATGCTCTTCCACGGCCAGTGACCACAGAAGGTCTAGTCCGGCAATGGTATTGGCCTCGCCCGCGCCTGCGCCATAGAGGTTGTAATAGTTGAAGTAGTAGAAGATTTGCGAGAGCACCACTTTAAGGTCAAACACGCCCCAGGTTAATCCGGCAAAATAGAGCGCGAATGTGCAGGCCAGTGTGATCAACAGCGGCGGGCTGAGGCGCAACAGGCGGCGCAGGTAAAAAGCGCCAAAGGCGATGCGGCCCTCGCGGTCATATTCGCGGGCTAAAAGCGTGGTGATCAGATAGCCCGAGAGGGCGAAAAAGATGGTCACACCAAAGCCACCGGGGATCAGTTTGGTGAAATGGATATGGCTCAGGAACACCAACCCAACCGCCACCGCCCGAATGCCGTCAAGGGACGGAATATAGGAGACAGGCGGGATCAAAGGGGCCGATTGTGCGGATTGCGCGTTCATTGTGTTACCTGATTAGAGCATTGGTCTTTTTGTTTGGGTTAAGCCCATGCGTCTTTACTGATTAAATATCAACCGCGACATGCCGGTTTTCGTGTCGCCTTGAACATCATTTATAGGTCTTAACTGTCAACGGTTTTACCCAAAGCTGTGCGAATTGATCGGGAAACGGTGCAAAAAGCCAATTGTTTTGAGAGAGGCTTCTCTGCGTGCAGGTTAGGCGGATGTTTTAGGATGAAGCTCTGCCCCAAACCCGTCGGGCAAGAGCAAATCTTCCAGAAAGAAGGCCGAGAGTTCGGCGCGCCCGGCAAGACCTGATTTTGAGTAAACCGCAATGGCTTGTTGGCGCACTGTGCGCTCGGCCACACCGCGTGCCTGTGCGATTTCCTGCAGGCTTAGCCCCTTTAGTAACAGACAGGCGACCTCTTTTTCAGCGCCCGTGAGTCCCCAGCGGTCACATTGGATATTGATGACTTCGCCCAAGCCTTCCAGATAGCCCGTTGCGATCTCGCGCCAATGGGTGAGATCGGCTTCTCGTTTGGTGTCGCGCTCGTTCAATTGCGTGTTTGAGCGGCGCAGCGTGAGGGGGAGGTGGCGCCAGATATAGGCCAGCAGGAGGATCGGAAGGATCGAGTCGCTCACGTCGCTTAACAGCACGGGCGTTGATTGGCCTGCGGCTAAATCTTCGAAGAAATCAAACAGCGCAAAGCCAACTACAGCGATCAGGCCGAGGCTGGCCCAAGCCCGCTCGTTTTGCTCAAAACTCCCGCGCGGATCCCATCCGGCAAACGACATAGGCAAGGCTCCTGACCCTTTTGAAAGCTCCTTTAGAGCATCTGACGGATAGTCCGCTTGAGGCTCTAAACGCTAATTAATGCGAACTTGAAACAGGAGACAATCCACATGTTAAGACGACTGACACTTACTTCCTTTTTTGGCGTGATGCTATCGGGTGCCGCGTATGGGCAATCGGATGATGATTATGATGATGACGACGGACCCGGGTGGTCGTTTGAGGTCAGCACCGCCTTTGAAAGCGAGCCTGCCTATACCGGATCGGACACTCAGGTGTCGGGGTTTGGCTTTGATGCGATCGCGACCTATGCGGCCCCGTCGGGCACAGAGTACTTCTTGTCTTTGGGGGAGTTGGGTGTGCGCTTCCAACCCACGCAGGACAGTGTTCTTCAAGCGGTTCTGGAGTATGAGCCGGGGCGACAAAACGAGGATGATCCTATTCTGTCGGGGTTTCCCAAAGTCGATGATACGGTTGAATTGCAGCTCGCCTATGGGCGTGGCTTTGGCCCGCTGACATTTGGGGCGATCTTGCAGGTGGATGCTTTGAACAAGGGGAAGGGGCTCGTGGGGTTTGTGGCGGCCACTTATGATGCTGATCTGTCCGAACGGTTGAGCGGGACGGCCTCCATTGATGTGAGCTTTGCAGATGCCGAGCATATGAACACGGAGGTAGGGATATCTCAGGCCACATCTGCGGCCACGGGTCTTGCGGCCTATAGCGCTTCATCGGGGTACAAGAGCACAAGTGTCGGGGTCGAGCTGGAGTATGCTTTGAGCGAGCAGATGTCGCTGTTTTCCGGCGTGGCGGCGGAGCTTTATGGATCAAACATGTCCAAAAGTCCTCTCATAGCTGTTCACGGGAGAGACACGACTTATGAGGCGGAAATCGGGGTAGCCTACCGGTTTTGAGCCTTTGTGTCGCTCCCCAGAGTACGGGGAGCGGCACGTTTTCACGCCCTTGGCCAGGGCATTCCACCGACCTTGTCGACCAAGGTGGATTGTGTGCCGCCGCGTTTGCGTTTGAAGTGGATTGTGCGGGGGACCGGCTTATGGGGGACACCGGCCTCTAGGGTCATACGGTTCCAGTGCCAATCCTCATGGCCGTAGCCCAGTTTGAGATCATTGGCGTGATAGGGGTATTTTGCCAGAAGGTCTCGGCGGGCAAAGACCAGCGCGTCCCAATAGTTCATCCATTCCAGATAATCCGGATCGCAGAGGCCTGTCTCGGAATCCTGATGCCACCACAAATGGCGCTCATCGCCAAAGGCCACCGCACAGGCGCATTGGGCCACAACGTCGGGGCGATCTTCGATCAGTTTGGCCGCTTCAACGAGCCAGTTTTCCGACCAGAGGTCATCGGCATCCAGATAGGCCGCATAGGTGCCTTTGGCCGCCTCCAGCCCACGGTTGCGTGCAAGTCCCGGATCACCTTCGGTGGTTTCCAGAAAACGGGCGTTTTCTGTCAGAGCCTGTCTTAGGGTCGCAGACGTCAGAGCATCGGCATTGTCGAGCACAATCACATATTCGCAAGAGAGCCCGTTGGCATGGGCGCAGTCAGCCGCGGCTTGCGCACTTTTGGCGGAGACCCCTGCCAAAAGCCCCTCGTGATGGGCGGTGATGATGATGGAAATATCCGGAGGTGTTGGCATCACGCGCCCCTTTGGCTGGTTTGGATGGAGGCTTTGTAGGTCTCCATGGCATGGCGGGTGCGTATTCTGTCTTGCAAGGCGCGGGTGCGGGTCAGCTTGTCTGTGTCATCATTAAGCATCTCGCGGATTGCTGTGACATAGGCTTGAACGGAATTTGCATCCTCAACCGGCCAGCCTGTGGTGGTGTCGATGAGTTCCGGCACGCCCCCCACGGCAGAGGCGGTGATTGGCACGCCCATTGCTGCGCATTCAATCAGGATGGTCGGCAGACCGTCCCAAGCGGATGTATAGACCCAGCCATCGGATGTCTCCAAAGGCAGCTCATCATAGCTTTTGAACGGCGCATTGAGCGTCAGGTTGCTGGGCAGGTTCTTCAGAACCGGCGGCTTGTCCAGAACCGCTTTTCCCCATGCGGCGAAATCAATGTCGGGCATCTCGCGGGCAATGGCGATGAGCAGATCAAAGCGCTTTTGTTTGTCAAACCGGCCTGCCCATATGAGCTTGGGGCGGGCTCTCTCTGTCTTGCTGGCCAATTGTGCGAGCGTGACAGGCTCGGGCGGGACATCTGTGACGGCGGGTGTGTAAACCGTGTGGAGTTTCCCGGCTGTTTCAGGCGCCATTGCATAGCGTGTTGATAGAATTTCAGACAGGAAGCGGCTGTCCAGAAGGGCGGCTTTGAGGTGGGGGAGCACATTGGTCATGAACATCACCGGATAGCCTGCTTCCACGCCGTCCTGATCGCGATCGGCACAGAAATAATAGGCGTAAAGATCAATCTGCTGGTGTGCCAGACGCTGCCCGTAATCCACGTACATCTCAAAGCACCGGCGGCTGTTCACGTTGTAGATCTGGCGCGGAGTGATGTGCTGCATCAACACATAAAGGGCGCGGGCCGGATTTTGAATTTTGTCCAGACAGTCTGAAACATCAACACTGTCCACAGTGTCAGGGAACCAGTCAGGCCGCTCCCAATCCGATTGTTCGGTGCGCAGGATCAAAACGCGGGAGGTTTCGCTCAAGGCCTGAGACAAGACGCCTGCGACAAAATCCGAGCCTCCAAGCTTGCAAAAGGGCATCAGAATAACAGTGTCGTAATCTGTATGGGGCAGGCGGGCTTTGGCCTCGGTGAGGCCCGGGTAATCCATGTCATGCCAAGGCGGGAAGAGGCCGGGCAGGTATTTCGCCGGTGTTCCGATATTGGGGTCAAGCGCGCGGGCCTTTTCCACCAGATCGTCAAACTCTGTCCCGTTGAGAAAGGAGATCATCTCCGCCATGGCCGCGGCTGCATCCGGCTTGGTTTCCTGAATTTGGCGGAACCTGTCTTTTTGCGGGGTTGTGACATGAAAAGACTGCATGTTCACGGACGCCATGCTCGGGCCCTGTCCGAGCGTCTTGTTGGTTTTATGTTTTTTGGGCGCGGAGCGTCCGAGGCGTTTGAGCCGTTTGTAGCGCGACAGGCGCATGCGCAGCATGAAATCCCGTGGGAAGTTGAGGAATTTCGCTTTTATATGCTCTATCAGCCATTTGGTGCGCGGAGAGTTTTGCTTGTTGGCTGCAATCCGCTGTTTGAGCCGGTCGATCTCTATGTCGTAATCAAAACTCATGGGCGATCACCTGTCACAAATATATTGATACAACCACTTATTGATGCGGCTTTTGGAGGATCAGCACGTCCTGAAAATTTGGAAAGCGTCGGCGGACTTCTTTAATGTCGAGTATCCGGCCCCAATGTTTGCGCAGATAATCGGTTTTATAGAATATATTGCTTGAATAGGAGCGGTCCGCACGATTGCGCAGCACCATCCGGTCGCCTTTGAATTCGCGGTTCTTATCGAGTTTGGCTTTGCGCTCGTAATGGTCCATCACCGGCTTCCAAAGCGGCCAACCTTCATGCATGTCGCGCAATGTGCCCTCGGAATGCACGGTGACCCATGCCAGTCCTCCGGGGCGTAACACGCGTTTGATTTCCATCAACCATGCGGTCTCCATGGCTTCGATATGGGTGAAGACGCTAAAGGCGGAGACCATATCAAGCGAATTGTCTTCAATGGGCAGGCAGGGGATCGAGGTGTTCTGGAAGGTCGCAACATTCTGCGGCAAATGGGCATTGCACCATTCCACATGGAAGCGGTTGATGTCACAGCCCATGACCTCCATCTCCGCGTCTTCATTGGCCAGATGGCGGATCACCCGTCCCGAGGCGCATCCCAAATCCAAGAACCGTTTTATGGTGACACCCTCAGCCTCTGCGGCCTCGATGAGATAGCGGGCATCCGCCAGACCACTGGCCCAATAGCTGAAATGGTCTTCCCCGTAATAGCCTTCGCGATCATGTGTCATGGGCAAGGGTGCCTGATCCCGCGCCAGTGCATCCTGATAATCCAGATCATCCCATTCGTCTTTGCGTGCATCGGTTTTCAAATAGGCCGCTGCCGGTTTTAGGAGTTTGAACTTGGGGTCCTCGTCCGATCTTAGAGAGATGAAATTCTCCCAGATATCAGGTTGGGTCGGCTCAGCCGCAGGAGCGGGGGCAGGGGCCGATGCGGGCGCAGGAGCATGTGGTTTTTTGAATAACTTTGAGAGAATATTGGACATGGGCGCTCAATTTTTATGGTTGGGACTGATCGGATATTTGGTGAGATGGGCCTGGGTGACGGGCAGCACATTGGGGTCGGCAATATGGTTGGGAATGGTGACATTCCCACGCCAGGCCACGCCCAGAATTTGCATGGTGTTAAACAGGCAGGTTTTAAAGCCGGCCTGCTGCATGACAAACAGCCCGTTTTCCACATAGGGCGATGTCAGGTCGTGAAACACAACCACAGCATCCGATGCCAAATGGGGGAGTACGCCTTTGGCATCATTGCCCGGGCTCTCGCCGTCATGATTGCCGTCAATAAATGCGAATGACCATTTTTGCGGGCGGATACCAAGCCATGTATTGCGCCCCTTATTGCGGGCCTCATCGAGTATGTCCGGAGAATATCCAGCCCAGGTCCGATAGGTTTTCTTTTGGGGGATCTTTTCAAAGACCTCGAGCACGGCCGCCTTGCGCTCGGGGTCTGCAAATTCGGGATCAATATAGTCCATCTCCATGCCCGTGGAGAGAAGATGGGCTCCGGTCCAGCCAAAGTGTGATCCGATCTCAAGGCCGCGCTTGCCTTTGAACTGGAGCGCCAATTCATAAAGGCATGTGGCTTCTTCCACCGAGGCATTTCCGGTTTTATAGCCCGTGGTGTCACGGGTATCCGAGCGCCAGATATGGGGAATGCTTGAGCGCAGATATTCCCAATGCACATTGCGCGGATCTTCCGCTGGGGCATGGGGAAAAAGGGGCAAAAGATCAGGTGGCGTCATGTTTGGCGGGATATAGTCGTAACGGCCCACTGTTGCGGTTAGGTTTTCGCTGTCCGCATCGGCTTTGATGCCGCCATAGCCGGTATAATCGATCCTCCACAACATGGGCTTGCCAAGAGTTGTCTCGTCCCGATCAAAATAGTCATGGAACGCTTTGCGCGCCCCTTGCCAATGTCCGAAATCATCAATGATCAGCGCCCCGCCCCGATTGAGGCGTGGGTAGAATTGCTCCAACTCCACCAAAGTGCTGTCGTAAAAATCCGTGTCCAGACGCAACAGGCCGATGTCACCGGTCACAGTGCGAAGGGCAGTTTGGCGAATGTCACCTTTCACAAAATGCACGAGGTCCATGTTGTAGCCGGTCTGTTCCATGGCCGCTTTGACGCTCTCAAGGCCAGCTTGGGCTTTCACCAGAGTGGCCACCTCATCGCCCATGGAGCCTTCCATCAGCTCTTGGGCAGGCATGTCATTGAGGTCCAGATCATGCTGGCCCGGTTCGGTCATACCATCAAACGTGTCGAACATATAAAGATCGCGCTCAACACCGCGCGCTTTGAGCGTCAGGGCGATAATCATCGAGGAGCCGCCCTTCCAGACCCCGCATTCAACGCAAGATCCCGCGATATCCTGCTCAATCATCGAACAGACGGCGTTATAAAGCGCAAACCCGCGCTCTGGTGAGGTCATCGTATAGGGTTTTACCTGCTCCCAGATCGCTTCAAACTCTGGGGCGCGGAATTCGTTGAGCTCATCGGTCATGGTCAATCCCCTTGGGTCGTTTCCAGCCAGTCCCATGTGCGTGAGATTCCAGCTTTAAGGGAGATTTCAGTGGACCAATCGAATTCGGATTTTGCCCGGGCGACATCAAGGGTGGAGCGCTGCACATCAATGGCGCGGCCCTTTTTGTAGGTGACATTGATATCCCGTCCGGTCACCGCTTTCATGGTTTCCAGAATTTCGTTGAGGGAGTGGCCTTGTCCGGAGCCGACATTCACCGGACCTGTAAATTCGGAGCTGCCCGCCTGCACACAGGCGCGCGCCAGATCGGCCACATGCAGATAATCGCGCACCACCGAGCCGTCGCCCCATATTTCGATCTCTTCATCGCGCAAAATGCGTCCCAGAAATGTCGAAACAGCGCCTTGAACGCCAGAGTGTCCCTGACGCTCGCCATAAGGATTGGCCGCCCGCAGGACCACGGGTTTAAAACCGTATAGGTCGCGATACATGGTCAGATAATGCTCGATGGCCACCTTCACGATCCCATAGGAATTGATCGGCTCCAGCGGATGATCCTCAGGGGTCGGGGTCACTTGGGTGGCTCCGTAAACGGTGCCCCCCGAGGAGAGATAGACGATTTTTTGAATGCCGATGTCGCGCATCAAATCCAACAGGCGCAGCGTCGAGATCAGATTGTCCTGAACATCGGAGGCCGGATCAAGATTGGCGGTTCCCGGAAAAGTGGTGCTGACAGAATGATAGACCACATCAACGCCCGTGAGGGCTTCCGCCACAGCCATGCGATCGGAGAAATCGCCAAACATATAATCAATACGCTGAAGGGGCGGGCGGTAGCGTTCTGCTTGGCGATCAAAGACACGCACGGAGTGCTTTTCAGCCAGAAGTGCGTCCACAATATGCGAACCGATAAAACCACAGCCGCCTATCACCAAGGATCTCATAGGGTCTCCTGCCTGTCTCGGGGGATCGGTTCGGTCGCAGCTTACATATTAATATGCTTTTTGGGGGCGCGACAGGCCGGTCCTTGTGCCTTTAGATTCACATAACAGAGACGTTGATTAAGGTAAATGAAAACGCGGTTTTACTCTCTTGTGCGCGACATTCATCGCGTACCTTTTTCAGCGAATTTGGTAAGTTTACGTGCCACAGAGCGGGCGAGGCGGTGGAGCGGCTTCAAGCGCCCTTGTGCCTTGGGGGGCGTGTATAAACTCAGATCCCGGCTGGCCAGACGGTAGGCGGCATCTGCGCCATTGGCGTTTAGAAAGCCGGTGAGCTCGACGATATGATTGCCAAATAGCGCCTTATGTTTTTGGACCAGTTGCGTGTAGTGGCGTCGCCATGCAACCGGATCGGGCAGGTCTGGTGTTATAGGGGCTTCATGGAGCGGAGCCGGGAGAATGACCCCGTAATGTCCGTCTGCCAACATGGATAAAAGTCGGTCCCAATCCCGCACCTCAGGGGCGATGCTTGGATCGTCGTGGATGATCTGTGACCAAATTTGGCGCCGTATGATCAAACGACGTGGCGTTGCATGTTCAAAGAGGATGTTGGGCATGGGTTCGGCATTATAGCTGGGCCGGATGGTCGGGATTTCTCCGTTTGATCCGCTTTGAGTGGACCAGCTTCCGACAAACCCCACATTGTCATAATGATCGAGAACACCCAGAGCCGCGTTCAAGTAATCCTCAGACAGCTTGTCTTTGCTGAGGGCTACAAATTCAGTATCAGCTTTTTCACTGGCCAGTGATACTCTTGAAGACAGCGAGCTGTCTGCTGGTGTGCTGTGGGTGCGGGGCGTGTTCTGATCTGTGTGTTTTATGAAGGGGAAGTGACGCGTGATCTGCGTGTCTTTGGCCAAATCTGCAAAAAGCGCATCGCGGCCTGCAAAATAATGGGCGGCGTCAAACTGGCTCCAGTCAATGCCATTGAGCAGGGCCTGTGGGCTCGGCAGGTTTTCAAGCGCTGTAATAACATCTTGGGGGGCGTTAAAATCAACGACCAAAGCGGCTGCTAAATCATCGGGCAGGCAGTCTGACACCCCATTGCCTGAGGTCATCAGACAAGCGGTGCCTTGGGCCAGACATTCCAGCACAGAATAGGGGAAGTTGTCGTATTTCGACGGGTGGATTTGGCAGTGCCAGCTTTGGCGCTGTGTGGCCAGCTCCCCGTGGGTCAGTGTGCCCTTATAGGCCAGCCGGTTGTTTGCAAATAGATCGGGATGGGCGGCTTTCATCAGATCAACCTGACTGGCGGTTTTGCCCGGCAAAGTCGGATTTGAACCCAGAAGTTCGACCCGCATGGAAGAGCCCTTTGCGTCAAGAGCTTGGGCAAGATTGATCGCCTCTGGTAGGCCTTTCCAGTTCAACATTTGAGAGGCCATGACGACTACGGGTTGGGGGGCGTCACTCTGGTCGGGCCGCTTTGGGATATCGGCCACGCTAAACGGGTTGAGCAGGCGTGCCACTGGGACATGGCCGGGTAGATAGCCTTTTGCCCGCAAGGTCTTTTCGAGCATATCGGAGTAGGTCACCACCGTGTCGCAGGCAAGGAAGCACCATTTCTCGGCACGGTACATCCACCATTCCGGCGATCTATAGGGCTCTAACCCGATCCATTCATCAATCACGCCGATGGGCGTGTGGGCCACGAGCGTAATGGGGATGTGGCGCAATGCCGGATGGAGCGTGCGCTTATACTGCAAAAGGTAATAGCCCAATGCGTATCCATCCGGGCACTCAATGCCCAAGGGGCTCATCCCTTGTTCCAAATCCGCCAGAACCGCACGGGCTACGGCGAGAGATTGGTACATATAGGGGCCAAAATCACGATACGCGGGAGGGGCCACACCCGGGACGGTGACGATGCTGACCAACCCGTCAGTGGTCTCCGAGCGCGTCGTTGCTTTTGGATCAACATAGTAGAAACGCACGGCGCGGTTCTCGGCCTTTGCCGCTTTGATCACTTCACGACAGTAAGTTGCAAGGCCGCTTCCAGATAATGTCGGGCTTTGAAAGGTGACGTACCAGATTGCCTGCGGCTTCATTTTAAACTCTTTTTGGGATCTGCAAGTCGATGGCGGATAAGGATTGTTATGTTAAATTTATCTCTTTCGGGTGCTCTTTTGGACCCGAATGC
>CAZXRG010000053.1:0-16703 GCA_964642935.1 uncultured Rhodobacterales bacterium
CGAGACCCGTCATCGCGGGGCTCCGCATCAATGGTGATCGCTTGCGCCGGGCAAATTGCTTCGCAAAGCTTACAGGCAATGCAGCGCTCCTCCCCGTTTGGATAACGGCGAAGCGCGTGCTCACCACGAAAACGCGGGCTCAGAGGCCCCTTCTCATGGGGATAGTTCAACGTCGCCTTGGGGCGGAAGAAATACTTCAGACCCAGCTTCAAGCCTCCGAGCATATCGAAAAGCAGGAAGTATTTGGTCGCGCGTGTCCAGTCCATGTTGCTCATATCAGCCTCCAACCGACCAGCGGGCATAGCCCAGCACGTCATATTTCGCCAAGAATGCCACGATCACCACCCAGCCAAGGCTCATGGGCAGGAACACTTTCCAACCCAAGCGCATAAGCTGATCATAGCGGTAACGGGGCACCACTGCCTTCACCATGGCGAACATGAAGAAGACCAGAACCATTTTGATAACCATCCAGAGCGCTCCATCGGGCAGACCCGGAATGGGTGACAACCAACCGCCAAAGAACAGCAGTGTCGTCATCGCGCACATCAGGAAGATCGCAATATACTCACCGGCCATGAACAACAAGAACGGTGTTGAGGAATACTCCACCTGATACCCGGCCACGAGCTCGGATTCCGCTTCCGGCAGATCGAAGGGTGGGCGGTTTGTTTCCGCGAGCGCACTCACAAAGAACAGCACCACCATGGGCAGATGCGGGAGCCAGTACCAGTTCAGCAGACCATAATCGCCATCCTGCGCCATAACCACGGCTGTCAGGTTGAGCGATCCCGTCGAGATCATGATACCGATGATGATAAAGCCGATGGAGACCTCATAGGAGATCATTTGCGCCGCAGAGCGCAGGCTGCCCAAGAATGGATATTTCGAGTTGGAGGCCCAACCGCCCATAATCACGCCGTAAACTTCAAGCGAGCCAATGGCAAAAAGGTAAAGAATTCCGACGTTTAGGTCAGCGACTACCCATCCCTCGTTAAAGGGAACAACCGCCCAAGCGATCAGCGCCAGAACGAAGGACAAGAGAGGGGCCAGAAGGAATACGAACTTATCCGCACCCGCTGGAATGATGATTTCCTTACCCACATATTTGACGAAATCCGCTACCGTCTGGAACAAGCCCCAGGGGCCAACCACGTTTGGACCACGGCGCATCTGCACCGCGCCCCAAATCTTGCGATCCCCGTAAACGAGGAACAGGAGCGAGATCATCACAAAGCCAGTGACCGCCAAAACTTGCCCCAAAAGGAGCAGGAACAGGCCAAAACCGCTATCAAAAAATTCCATGTACGAGCCTCAAACCGTTGGTACTCCCGCACGTTTGCATTTGGAGACCACTTCGCTTGCGTTCAAAACGAAGTCGCCCGCAGGTGCAACCGGGGAAATCAAGAAAGTCACTTTATCTGTCAGAAAATCGCTCTGTCCGGTCCTCTGGGAGGTCACCCGACGGGCGTATTGCATGCCACGAATGAGCGCATATTGCGCGCCCACGCAATCGCCATAAGCCTTCATGGACCCCTCACGGGGACGCGCGATGGTCACCGAGACGTCAACCAGATCATCGGCCACCAGCTGCGTCTTTGCACCAATAAAGCGCATCGGCGGCGCATCATCCGTATCCGGACCTTCACAGGCGGCCAGAAACATCAAAGCACAGGTCAAAGCTGCTGCAAGAATGGGGGCGTAGCTGATCAAGACCTACTCCGCCGCTATGGCAGGCGAGGCCTGCGCGTTTTTGGACAACTCGGCCATCACTTGGGAGGCGCGCGCAATCGGATTGGTGAGATAATGGTCGATCACAGCAGGCTCAAAATCGGCCTTACCGAGCTTAGCAACCTTCTGAGCCGTCGGCGCATTCTGGGGCAATTCATCAATCGCAGCCAAATGCGGATGGGCCTCAAACATAGCCTTGCGAAGGGCGGCCAGACTGTCAAACGGCAGTGTCGCACCCAATTCAGCCGACAAGGCCCGCAAAATCGCCCAGTTTTCCTTGGCCTGACCCGGAGGGAAGCCTGCGCGCAAGGCAAGCTGTGGGCGACCTTCGGTATTAACGAAAATTCCGCCCTCTTCCGTGTAAGCGGCACTTGGAAGGATCACGTCAGCGCGATGCGCCCCGCGATCGCCATGGGAGCCTTGATAGATCACAAATGGACCCGCTGGAATTTCGACCTCATCCACGCCAAGGTTGTAAATGGCCTCGACACCCGTGGTGGCCGCATCGCGACCGCCCTCGGTTACAAAGCCCACGTCCATGCCACCCACGCGACCAGCAGCCGTGTGAAGGATGAGCACCTTGGAATTGGCCGCCTGTGCCGTGGCCAAAGCAGTGGCCAGAACCTTAGCACCATCAGGGCCAGAAATCGCGCCCTGCCCGATGATCATCACACCGGGGATATCTTTCTTGTCAGAATGATCCATCGCTGCCAGCTCAGAGAGCATTGCGCGGCCAGTTCCCATCTGGGTCACATCGTAAGTCAGATCATCATCCGCCCCGATCCGGGCCACTTTGGCCCCGTTCAGCCAAGCTTTCCTGATACGAGCATTCAGCACAGGCGCTTCCTGACGTGGATTGGCACCGATCAGAAGGATCATGCCCGCATTATCAATGTCCTCAATCGCCGCATCGCCCACATATCCGTAGCGATCCCCGATGGGCAAAGCCGCGCCATCAACGCGACACTCAACCGTATCTCCGAAATGATCCGCCAGAGCTTTTGCGGCGAACATGGTCTCGGTTGAAACCAGATCTCCGGCCAAAAACGCGGTCTTCTTACCGGATGCCTTGGCTTTAATCTCGGCAAACGCCTCGCCCCAAGAGGCTGGCGTCAGCTTACCGTTACGACGCACATAAGGCTGATCCAAACGCTGGCGACGCAAGCCGTCCCAGACAAAGCGCGACTTATCCGACAGCCACTCTTCATTCACCGCATCATTATTGCGCGGAAGGATACGCATCACTTCGCGCCCCTTGGTGTCCACGCGAATGTTGGAGCCCAAAGCATCCATCACATCAATGGTCTCGGTCTTTGTCAGCTCCCAAGGACGCGCCGTAAAGGCGTAAGGCTTGGACACAAGAGCCCCCACGGGGCAAAGATCAATGATATTGCCCTGCAGGTTGGAATTTAGTGTCTCGTTCAGGTAGCTCGTAATCTCACTGTCCTCACCGCGCCCGGTCTGGCCCATTTGCGTGATGCCAGCCACCTCGGTGGTGAAACGCACACAACGGGTACAGGAAATGCAGCGGGTCATATGGGTCTCGACCAATGGGCCGAGATCAAGATCGACGGAGGCCCGCTTAGGCTCGCGGAACCGCGAGAAATCAACGCCGTAGGCCATTGCCTGATCCTGAAGATCACACTCCCCACCCTGATCGCATATCGGGCAATCCAGCGGATGGTTGATCAAAAGGAACTCCATCACACCTTCGCGGGCCTTTTTGACCATGGGTGACTTGGTGTTCACGACAGGCGGCTGGCCCTCTGGACCGGGGCGCATATCCTTAACCTGAACCGCACAAGAGGCAGTTGGCTTGGGCGGACCGCCAACAACCTCAACCAGACACATGCGACAGTTACCAGCGATGGAAAGCCGCTCGTGATAACAAAAGCGCGGCACCTCGATGCCAGCGACTTCACAGGCCTGAAGGATCGTCAGATCAGGATGAACCTCGATCTCTTCGCCGTCTATGATGATTTTTCGCAAATCTGTCATCTGTTCATCTCTACTTTTAGCGGTCCATGACTCATTTTAGATATCGCCCAATACGGCTTCGGGCCGCTTTTTCTGCGTCACCTGCCGCGCAATAGGCCTCAGGGCCGGAGTCGCGGTAGATCTTGTGCTTTGTGAAAAACGCTTTGAACGCAGGATCGAACAGCTCTTCGGGAAGCCGATCCAGATTATGCTTAAGACGCCCGACACTGCCGCTTTCACGGGTTTTGGTGACGAGCTCTTTCCAATCGTTTTCAAAGCGATGTTTGGAAAAGCCGTAAGTGCTGCATTTTTCCGCAATCGCATAGGCCGCCCAGGAGGCAAATCTATACTCAAAGAAATCTTTCGGGTAGCTGCTGGTTTGCGCCGCAGACGAAAGTCCGCTTGCAAGAAGAAAGCCAAAGCCTATGAAACCTGATTTGATAAACATCATCATTCCGCCGCCATAGGGGCACAGCCGTGGCTTTTCCACATTTGTGCGTCTTTCAAATATGACCACCCGAACGCACGGTCGCTATCGCCGTTTTGGCGCAGATGTTCAAGTCTTTCCAGCGCTTCATCCAAAGATGGGTTGTGTCCCGCAGGAACCCACCACATGACAAAATGCATTTTGCCCATCACCTCGAACCACTCGGCCCGACGCTCATAAAATTGCTTGTGGATGGTGCCCCAAACAAATTGCTCCAGATCAGGCGCTGTTTCCCAGACCGACAGATTGGAGACAAATTGCGGATCGCCCTCAAGCTTTACGTCCGTATTGCCTTGCCCTGGATCTCCAGATCCTTCCATCATCCACACGAACCCCGGCATACGTTTGCCAAGACCGTTTACCCGCTCGATATTATCCATGAAATCAGCCACGCGCGGATCATCAGTGGGCGCAAGAAGGCGTCCAATGTTGAGCTCTGCAAGGTGATATCCGGCGGGTTGGGTCATTCGGCTGCCACCGCCGATACTCTTCCGGTCCGCTTATGCTTGATCCGGTCTTCAATCTCGTCGCGATAATGACGGATGAGACCCTGAATAGGCCAAGCCGCCGCATCGCCCAAAGCGCAAATCGTATGGCCCTCGACCTGTTTGGTCACATCCAGAAGCATGTCGATCTCTTCAGGCTCCGCATCGCCTGTCACAAGACGCTCCATGACGCGCATCATCCAGCCCGTACCCTCACGACACGGCGTACACTGGCCGCAGCTTTCGTGCTTATAGAACTTGGAGAGACGCCAAATCGCTTTGATAATGTCCGTAGACTGATCCATCACGATCACCGCAGCCGTGCCAAGACCCGACGATTGCTCGCGCAACCAATCAAAATCCATAATCGCCTCGCCGCACACCGTATGAGGCAAACATTGCACCGAGGACCCGCCCGGAATAACCGCCTTAAGATTATCCCAACCACCGCGAACACCGCCGCAATGCTTATCGAGCAACTCGCGCAAGGGAATAGACATGGCCTCTTCCACCACGCACGGATTGTTCACATGACCTGAGATCGCAAACAGCTTGGTGCCCGCATTATTGGGACGTCCAAACCCCGCAAACCAGTCAGAGCCGCGACGCAGGATCGTTGGCACAACAGCAATGGACTCAACATTGTTCACGGTCGACGGGCAGCCATAAAGGCCGGTATTGGCCGGAAATGGAGGCTTAAGGCGCGGCATTCCCTTTTTGCCCTCAAGGCTCTCGATCAAAGCGGTCTCTTCGCCGCAAATATAGGCCCCTGCTCCATGGTGCAGGTAAAGGTCGAAGTCATAGCCGGACTTGGCTGCATTCTTACCAAGGAGACCCGCATCATAAGCCTCGTCGATAGCCGCTTGCAGCTGCTCTTTCTCGCGAATGAACTCACCGCGAATATAGATGTAGCCCGCATTCGCACCCATGGCGAAACCGGCGATCAGGCATCCCTCGATCAACGTATGGGGATCATGGCGCATAATCTCGCGGTCTTTACAGGTGCCCGGCTCGGATTCATCGGCATTCACCACCAGATAATGGGGCCGACCATCGCTCTCTTTGGGCATGAAGGACCATTTGAGACCTGTGGGGAAACCGGCACCGCCGCGTCCACGCAATCCACTGTCCTTGACCCGCTGAATAATCTCGTCGCGACCAAGCTTAAGAAGAGCCGCTGTGCCATCCCAATGGCCACGCGCCTTCGCTCCTTTGAGCGAACGATCGTGCATTCCATAAAGGTTGGTAAAGATGCGATCCTGATCTTTTAACATGGTCACTTATCTCCATCAGTCTGACGACTACGCCAGACCCGGTACAACACAATTCCCGCCCAGGCGAAGGCCGCCAGAGCGCAAAGATCTGCCAGAAACGCAAAGCGCACCGGCAGACCCATTTTTCCACCAAACCAAGAGACGAGCAGCCAGAGCACCATGGTCACAAACACGACGATTGACGCCAATCGGGCCTGTGATCTGTTTGTATCTGGCTTGCTTGCGCTCATCTCTTTTGTTCAGTCCTTTAGTAAACGCCGCCATCCTCAACGCGCTGGGAGAACTCTGTTTCACCCCCGCTTGCCAAGATTTTAGCCTGTTTGACCCACTCATCGCGGGACACACGGCCCTTGAAGCCTTCAAGATTGGCATCAACCCAAGCGACCTCACTGGCCGTCCAGGCAGCTACCTGATCAAAGTGATAGAAGCCCATGCCCTGGAGCATCTTCTCCATCTTAGGACCGACACCTTTGATCTCTTTGAGGTTATCCGCTTTGCCGCCACGAGGACCTTTCAGAGCCGCTGGACGCGTGCCCTCACCGGTGCCCTCAGAAACGCCGTCGCCGTCATAGTCGGTCATATCGACAGTCTCTCCGGCAGAAATGCGCTCCAGAACGTCATCGCTTACGGTGCCACCACCGGCCAGCAATTTCGCCTGAGGCACCCAACGGTCGCGCGTCACGCGGCCCTTGAAGCCTTCAAGATTTTCGTCAACCCAAGCAACCTCGGAGTCGCCCCAAGCACCGACCTGATCGAAGTGATAGTAGCCCATGCCATTGAGCATGTTCTCCATCTTCGGACCAACGCCTTTGATGCGCTTGAGATCATCAGCACCGCCACTGCGCGCCGCTTTAAGACCCTTTGGTTTCTTACCGGCAGAAGCAGATGACGCGCCGACCTTGGTCATGCCGTCCGCAACCGACTTCTCACGAGACACGGTCTTGGTCGCCTTCGCTTTAGCAGGCGCTTTAGCCTTGGCCGGAGCCTTAGCCTTCGCCGCTGCCTTTGCGTCCGCTTTGGCATCAGCCGCAGCCTTTGCTTCAGCCGCAGCCGCACGTTCGGCAACCGCTTTGGCTTTCGCCGCATCCAGCTCGGCCTTGATCCGCGCGCTTTCTACGTCAGAGGCTTTGGCTTTTGCCGCCGCATCCGCATCAGCTGTGGCTTTCGCAGCAGCATCCGCTTTCGCACGTGCCGCCGCATCCGCATCGGCCTTCGCCTTAGCAGCCGCTGCATCCGCATCCGCTTTGGCTTTTGCCGCCGCCGCATCTGCATCCGCTTTCAACTTAGCCGCTTTGGCGTCCGCCTCGGCCCGCGCCGCTGCTGCAGCATCCGCGCCATCAGCCGCTGCACTGCGCGAAGAACCCGCAAGAGCCGCACCAGCCGCTGCAACGCCAGCTGCACCCGCCGCCGCACCAGTCGCCATGCCAGAACCATGAGACGCCGCCGAAACAGAGCCATGCCCTGCATCATATCCATTCGGATTGCCGCAATATTTCAGAACCAACCATAGTCCCAGAGCAAACAGCCCCAAGAACGCTAGGATCGCCAGCCAAGCCGCAACTTTACCGAACAACCACCACGTAATGAGACCTACAATAATCGCCGCAATCACAAATCCGATCGCGCGACAAATCATACACTTTTGACTTGCATCACTATTAGACATTTCCACACTCCCTGTCTGGGCCCATTTTAGGCCCGCCCTCTGTTGCTAGCAGAGAACTCTGTCTCCCCGCCTTTCGCCAGAATCTTGGCCTGCGCCACCCAATCGTCACGGGTAACCCGACCCTTGAAACCTTCCAGGTTATCATCAACCCATTTGACTTCGGAAGATTTCCAAGCTGCAATTTGATCAAAGTGGTAAAAGCCGAGTGTGTTGCAAAGCTTTTCAAGCTTTGGGCCAATTCCTTTAATCAATTTAAGATTATCTGCTTTCCCGCCCCGCGCGGCCTTAAGAGCCTCGGGCCGTTGTCCTGCACCTGTCGATGCAGCCGCCATTTTAGCAGTTGAAGCAGTCGTCTTAGTCCCTGATGTCGCCTTTGTTGGCGTTTTTGCCTTTTTAGCAGGCGCTTTTGTCTGTGTTGCCGCTTTGCTTGCAGCAGTCTTTTGACCACCCTTTGGGCTTTGATCGCGATACTCGGGGTCTGACCCGTCGATCCGCTTCACCGTATCGGCCATTTTCTCCGCACGCGTGACCGAGCCATTGCCATCAATGGCTGGCATCACAAAATCTTTGAGAGAACTCAGGCCGGACTTCGGCTCTGACGCGAACCGCCCGTTTTGAGGTCCCGGACGCGGCACCTCGCCACGGTCCAACTCTTCAAGAATTTCCGTAAACCGCTCCGCCGTCAGATCCTCGTAAAAATCCTTACCGATCTGAACCATGGGGGCATTTGTGCAAGCGCCCAAACACTCGACCTCTTCCCAAGAGAACTTCCCGTCAGCCGAAATCTCATGGGCTGAACCTGCAATCTTCTCGCGACAAATGCCGATCAAATCCTCAGCGCCGCAAATCATACAAGAGGTCGTGCCGCACACCTGAACATGCGCCACTGAGCCCACCGGCTGAAGCTGGAACATGAAGTAGAATGTCGCCACTTCTAACGCGCGAATATAAGGCAGGTCCAACATCGCAGCCACGCCCTCAATGGCAGGGCGGGACAACCAGCCCTCCTGCTCCTGAGCCCGCCACAACAGCGGAATAATCGCAGAAGCCTGACGCCCCTCGGGGTATTTGGCAATCTGGCCCTTCGCCCAATCCGCATTGGCGGGCGTAAACGCAAAACTCTCAGGCTGTTCTTTATGAAGGCGGCGCAGCATCAGATGTGTCTTCCAACTCGAAATTCGTTCAAATTCATCGGTCTACCTCACCAAACACGATATCCATCGTCCCGATAATGGCAGCGACATCAGCCAGCTGATGCCCTTTGGCGACCTGATCCATGGCTTGAAGATGCGCATATCCGGGCGCGCGGATCTTCACCTTATATGGCTTGTTGGAGCCATCACTGACCAGATACACCCCAAATTCACCTTTGGGCGCCTCAACGGTGGCATAAACCTCACCGGCAGGCACATGGAAGCCCTCGGTATAAAGTTTGAAGTGATGGATAAGGCTCTCCATCGACGTCTTCATATCCGAGCGGCTGGGCGGCGAGACTTTGCCCCGCGCCATCACATCCTCACCCTTACATTGGTTCAGCTTTTCCACGCATTGCTGCATGATCTTCAAGCTTTCCCGCATCTCCTGCATCCGGCAAAGATACCGATCATAACAATCGCCATTAAGCCCGATGGGGATTTCGAAATCCATCTCGTTGTAGCACTCATAGGGCTGCGCACGGCGCAAATCCCAAGCCATGCCGGAGCCGCGAACCATCACGCCGGAAAAGCCCCATTCGAGGATTTCCTCCTCCGAGATCACCGCAATATCGACATTGCGCTGTTTGAAGATACGGTTCTCGGTCAACAACCCATCAAGATCGCTCAGAAAGTCCGGAAACTCTTTGGTCCATTGCAAGATATCATCGACCAACTGCTGTGGAAGATCCTGATGAACACCGCCGGGGCGGAAGTAGGCGGCGTGAAGACGCGCTCCACATGCTCGCTCGTAAAATTCCATCAGCAACTCGCGCTGCTCGAACCCCCAAAGAGGCGGTGTCAAAGCGCCCACATCCATCGCCTGTGTGGTCACATTCAACAGATGGTTCAGAATACGGCCAATCTCGGAGTAAAGAACGCGGATCAAACTGGCCCGACGTGGCACCTCGGTTCCGGTCAGCTTTTCAATGGCCAGACACCAAGCGTGCTCTTGGTTCATGGGGGCCACATAATCCAACCGGTCGAAATAGGGTAGATTTTGCAGGTACGTCCGGCTCTCCATCAGCTTTTCAGTGCCCCGATGAAGGAGACCAATGTGCGGATCGCACCGCTCGACAATCTCTCCATCCAACTCAAGCACGAGGCGAAGCACGCCATGGGCCGCCGGATGCTGCGGTCCGAAATTGATATTGAAGTTACGGATTTTCTGCTCGCCGGTCAGAGCATCATTGAAGCTGCCGTCCATCATGCGTCCGCCCCTTTATCGTCACCCGGAAGAATATACTCCGCACCCTCCCAAGGGCTCATGAAATCAAACTGGCGATAATCCTGAACCAGCTTCACCGGCTCATAGACCACGCGCTTGGCCAATTCATCATAGCGCAATTCCACATAACCTGTGGTCGGAAAGTCTTTACGTAGGGGATGACCCTGAAACCCGTAGTCCGTCAGAAGACGACGCAAATCCGGATGACCCGAGAACATCAGGCCGTACATGTCAAAAACTTCACGCTCAAACCAGTTGGCACCGGGATGAATGGAGGTGATTGAGGATGCAATCTGATCTTCGCGCACAGCACATTTGATCCGAATGCGGTGGTTCTGATGCATGGACAGAAAGTGATAGACCAGATCGAACCGCTTTTCACGCGCCGGATAGTCGATCGCGGTGATGTCGATAAGGGTCGTGAAATTGCAGGCAGAGTTTTTGGTCAAAAACTCGACAAAAGACAACAAATGCGACACGGAAACGCGAACGGTCAACTCGCCATTCTCTACTGCATAATCGCGCACTGCTTCTGCATTACGCTCTGCAATCATCGCGCCCAAATCATTGAGAGCCTCAGACATCGCCAGATCCTATCTTGCAATTGTTCCCGTGCGGCGGATTTTCCGCTGCAGTTGTAGAATTCCGTAAAGTAGCGCCTCTGCCGTTGGCGGGCAGCCTGGCACGTAAACATCAACCGGAACGATCCGGTCGCAGCCGCGCACGACCGAATACGAGTAGTGATAGTAGCCACCACCATTCGCGCATGATCCCATGGACAACACATAACGCGGCTCTGGCATCTGGTCGTAAACCTTACGCAGCGCAGGCGCCATTTTGTTGGTCAATGTGCCGGCCACAATCATCAGATCAGACTGGCGCGGGGAGGCACGCGGTGCCGTTCCAAACCGCTCAAGATCATAACGCGGCATGGCCGTGTGCATCATCTCAACCGCACAACAGGCCAGACCAAAGGTCATCCAGTGCAGCGATCCGGTGCGCGCCCAATTGATCAAATCCTCAGTGGACGTCAAAAGGAAACCTTTTTCCGCGAGTTCATCGCTCAGCTGAGCGGTCCCGACCTCAAGGTCCGGTCCAGCAGAGGTGGACAGTGCCGGCGTTACTCCCATTCCAGAGCTCCCTTTTTCCACTCATAGGCAAACCCGATTGTGAGCACACCCAAGAAGACCATCATCGACCAAAAGCCGAGATCGCCGATATATTGAAAACTGGCTGCCCATGGGAAAAGGAATGCAACTTCCAGATCGAAAATAATGAACAGGATCGATACAAGATAGAAGCGCACATCGAACTTCATCCGCGCATCATCAAAGGCGTTAAATCCACACTCATAGGCGGAGATTTTTTCTGGGTCAGGATTGCGCACAGCGACAACAACAGCCGCCAGCAACAGAACCAATCCCAGTCCGAGCGCTACTCCAAGAAAAATCAGGATCGGAAGATATTCCATTAACAAATCGTTCATTCGGAAACTCCCGCATTTAACTTAGGCCTAAGCACCGTGCCATACGCAGCATGTACCGTTGTGGCCTCTTGAGGTCAACCAATGGACCGCAGCTGATTGAGGATAAGTTAACCGTGATACGATTGGTTCTAAAACTTTTCCCATGATAGCGGGTTTGCCAAGTAAAACCCACGCTCTCAGGGCCGGAAATGGTTAATAATTAGCCCGATTGAGCATCCGACATCATTTCGGAAACCAAAGGAACGCGCTCAACCGCCTCATTTGTAGGCATCGGGCGGCCCCACAGATATCCCTGCCCCATGTCACAGCCCAGATCACGAATGATTCTTGCCTGACTTTCGGTCTCGATCCCTTCCACCACCAGCATTTTGTCGAGCCCTTTTGCAATGTCCACAAGCGCATCAAGGATAAGCTGGGTTTCCGCGCTATCCTCAAGGTCCCGCACAAAGGATTGATCAATCTTGATATAGTCCACATCCAGTCTGCGAAGATACGCCAGTGAGGAATATCCGGTCCCAAAATCGTCAAGAGCGATGCGAATGCCAAGATTTCGCAATTTTTCCAAAATAACAGTCACCTTATTGAGGTCCTCGATCAGCACACTTTCGGTGATTTCCAAGGTCAATAAATGCGGCGGCAAACCACTGTCGCTCAACGCTTGCGCCACTTGGGAGACGATCTCTTCAGAGCGGAAATGCAAAGGGGACAAATTGGTCGAGATCGAGACCGGCAGTTTTCCGTCATTAATCCAAGAGGCGACCTCTTTTGTGGCCGCCCGAAGTCCCCATAGATCAATCTCGACCACCTGCCCGGTGGATTCCGCTACCGGGATAAATTCGCCTGGCGATATGGGAACACCATCTTTGCTCCAGCGCGCAAGAGCTTCAAACCCCCGCACCTGACCGGTGTTCATCTCAACTTGGGGTTGGAACGCCAGTGTGAATTCTTCCCCCGCCAAAGCATCATTTATTCCGACCTCAATCTCGCGTCGCCTTGCGGCCATCTCTGCGAGATCACCGTCAAAGAAAGCATAGCGGTTTTTGCCCTGTTCTTTTGCGCGATAAAGCGCAACATCCGCAGCCTTCTGCAAAGACGACAAAGACAATTGACCGTCAATCTCCAAGGACCATGCAGCCGCCACACCGATACTCATTTTGGGGGCTAATAGGATGTTTTCAAACTCAAACGGCGTATTGGTCATGGCCAAGAGCTGCTCACAAATGGATGCAATTTTCATCGAACTGAGGGACCCCGGCAGTATCGCTGCAAATTCATCCCCCCCCAATCGAGCCGGAATGCCGCCCAAGTCTTCCGCCCACTCGCGGATTTTATTAGCACAATGATATAAGACAGCGTCACCCGCTGAATGGCCATGAAGATCATTGACCGACTTAAAGTCATCAAGATCAAACAAAAACACCACCGGGTCGTCGTTTTCAGTCATAAGCTTTTCGGCGAAGGACTTAAATTGAACGCGGTTGGGCAGGCCGGTTAAACCGTCGTAAAAGGCCAGAAAATTGGCCTTGTCTTCTGCCTCTTTTCGCTCGCCTTGAATTTGTAATTGGCGTTGTAAAAGGAAAGTGACACCGGCGGCAAAACTCCCGAAAAGGCACAGGAGAGCGATAGCGGAAAGTGTCAGCTTTTGAACCACTGTCATTTGCGCAAAGAGAGCTTTTGACTGAAGCACATATTGGCGATCAAACATGTCCATCACCGCACGGCTGACTTCGCTTAACTGTGGCCGCGTCTCACGGAAGAATTCGACGGGGTTTTCCAGATCTTGCGCAATGGCAATGTCTCCCTGTTTCACGACTGCGGTTAGTCCGGTCACGACATCAATAACCCGGGCCGTCGATCGGATATCGCCTTGGACCGAGCGGGTCAGTTCCTCTGCGCGCACATATAGAAAATCAAGCCTTTGGCCAAACTCATATAGATCCTCATCCGTCGCCACGCCTGCATCCACAACACGATCAAGAACGTGCTCCAACAGCCAAAGGTCGCGAAAGATAGCTACCGTGTCGCGAAATACGCGGGTTTGAATATCCGCAGATTGGCGACGCACCTCTTCATATTGATTGTAGACCCAAGCCGCACAGAGACCGGTTGCTGTCATCGACAACAACACAACAAACACTCTTGAGAGGTGCTTTAGGGTTAAAAAGCGGGTCAACATTAAGGGAACGCCCAGTCTACTCAAAAATGGCTTCAATCCTTGCCGCCATCCAGACCCAATTGCTTTGATGCTCCTCAAGTCCCACTGATCGATCATCACTCATGGGCAAAATGAATTGAATTGGCCCTTTTTGTCGGCGCGTATGAGCCAAACCATTCACGCGAGTGGCCAAAAGGATAGGCCAGCGCTTCCAAACCTCGGATGGAATTTCGACAACATAGTCATTTTCAGCGATAACATTGATCGCCGAGGCCTCACTTATCCCGTTGGCCGCCAATAAATCAGTCAGTAATACCCCGTCAAAAGCAGCAGGCGTTTCGCGCCAAGGTGTAACGGTTGTGAGGCGGCGAAAATCGATCTGTTCCAGTTCTTGAGGCGTATAGGTCACCTCACCGTTGGGGCCAGACACGGTCAATTGTGCCCGATTAAGGGAGATCGGCGTATGGTCGATCTTAACCGTGCCTGCAAGTGCCGCAGACCCAATAAAAACTGCCCCCAAAAGGGCGCAAATAGCAAATTTTAAATGTCGCATGATGTCATTCCTTTGTTGAAATAACACCTACAAGATGACCCTATCTAACCTTCTAATCTGACTGTGAAATCAACTTAGAATTTTCGACAGTTTTTAGCGACCCTCGAACTTTGCGTCCCGCTTTTCCGAGAACGCCAGTATCCCCTCAAGGAAATCACGCGTTTTGCCCGCTTTCCCCTGCAACTCCGCTTCAAGCGACAGTTGATCCTCCAGCGAGTTTTCAGAGCTCTTTCGCATCGCCGTCTTGATATATTCGTAGGTCTTCGTCGGGCCTTTCGAAAGCTTCAGAGCCCTATCAATGACATGCGCGTCAAATTTCGCGTCACTCACAGCTTCCCAAATCATCCCCATATCGGCCGCTTCTCTGCCCGAAATCGGCTCGGCAAACAAAGCGGCCCCCATGGCCCGAGCGGCTCCAATTTGGCGGGGCAGCCAGAAGGTTCCCCCCGCATCCGGGATCAGGCCAATGCGTGCAAAAGCCTGAATAAAAATCGCGTCTTCCTTGGCAATCACCACATCATGGGCAAGCGCCAGATTGGCCCCTGCTCCAGCCGCTGGCCCGTTCACCGCAGCAATGGTGGGCAAAGGGCAATCATAGATGATCTCAAGGAGGGGCACATATTCGTCCCGCAACGTCCGTTCCAGATCAATATCGGCCATGTTTTTGCGATCACCGAGGTCCTGACCCGAGCAATACCCCCGCCCCGCTCCGGTTGTGACAATCACCCGCGCCTCATCAGCCGCACGCCGAAACGCATGCATCAACTCAACGCGCATTTGACCGTTCAAACCGTTCATGACTTCACCACGGTTAAGCGTAATCGTGGCGACACCTTCATTTACATCGTAGAGGAGCGTTTCATAAGTCATGGCGTTTGGGCCTCCCAATTTTTGAGGAACTATAAGAGAGGTGGGGTTAAAGCGAAAGGTGCCACGACCACATCAACTCTCTTCATCAAGCAAACCGCGCAGACGCGCCGCCTCATCATCACTCAAAGCACTCACATCATGACGGCTCTTGAGAACGAAACTCACCGCCACAATGGCTCCGAGCAGAAGCAGGAAAGGCCCGGCGAGCCAGAGCCACAAGGTCGAGCCACCAAACTGGGGACGCAGCAACACGTACTCACCAAAGCGGTCGACCAGAAAGCTCTCCACCTCCTCATCGGTGTCACCAGCCACAAGCCGCTCTCGTACAACCAAGCGCAAATCCCGCGCCAGATCGGCATTGCTGTCCTCGATGCTCTCGTTGCGACACACAAGGCAGCGGACCTCTTTTCCAATCTCTTGAGCGCGGGCCTCAAGAGCGGGATCACTGAGCATCTCATCGGGCTGAACCGCGAACGCAGGGCTTGCAAGACAGCAGATCAAAAGGAGCATCCGTATCATTCCGCAGGCACTCCTTGAGGCACCGCACGGCGCACTGCAGCACCCACACGGTAGCGACGATCCGTTAGGCTCAAAAGTCCGCCCAAGGACATCACCAGACAGCCGATCCAAATCCAGTTGGCGTAAGGTTTCACATATGTCCGAAGCGCCCAGCCGCCGCCTTCTTGAGCATCGCCAAGGGACACATAAAGATCGCGGGTCAGCCCCATATCAATCGCCGCCTCGGTCGTGGGCATGCGCTGAACCGTGTAGACGCGCTTTTCGGGGAACATCCTTGCCACCTCGCGCCCGTTTTGAACGACGGTGACATCGCCCCGTTCGCCCAAATAATTGGGCCCCTGGAACCGCTCGGCACTGTTGAAGGTGAAACTATAGCCCGAAAGCTCCCAAGTATCGCCCGCGTTCACCACACGAATATCCTCGGTCTCAAAGGCGGTAATCATGGAGATGCCAAAGATGGTCAGACCAAATCCCGCATGGGCCACGGCCTTGCCAATATCCGCGCGCGGCAGGTTTCTCAGGCGGCGCAAGTTTTCAGAAATAGGCGCCTTAAACGCTTTGATGCGCACGCCAAGATCGGCCATTGCGCCAAGCACAACCCAAGCGGCCAGCACCACACCAAGAGGTCCCCAAATCCGACCGCCCGTGCCAAGCGCCCAAACCAAAGCCCCCAAAACCACCGACAGGATCAAAACGCCCCACATGGGACGTGCCGCATTGGAAAGCTTGCCTCGCTTCCAAGGAAGCGCCGCCCCGATGGGCAGTATCATCGCCAGAACGATCATGAACGGAGTGAAGGCCATATTGAAAAACGGAGCGCCCACGGAGATTTTAACGTCCCAGAACAGCTCCGCCACCAAGGGCCACATGGTCCCAAAGAGCACCACGATTGCAGAGACGCTTAGGAGCAAATTGTTCAACACCAGTCCGCTTTCACGGCTGACCACCGAAAACACGCCCTTCCCCTCCATGGCACTGGCCCGCATGGCATAGAGCAACAAGGCCCCCCCCACGAAGAACACCAGAATGGCGAGGATAAAGACCCCGCGTGTCGGGTCCGTGGCGAAAGCGTGCACACT
>CAZXRG010000054.1:0-16302 GCA_964642935.1 uncultured Rhodobacterales bacterium
GGCTCGCCCGTTCTGGGGATCGTGGGAGGTGCCATAGGTGGCGCGCTCATCTCCATGATCTTCGCCGTGCTCACACAATACCTGCTGACCAATCAGGTGGCCACAGGCTTGGGTTTGACCATGTTCGGGCTTGGGATATCAGCACTTGTCGGCCAGCCCTATTCGGGGGTGAAGCCGCCCTCTTTCCCCTCCTTTGAGATCACGTTTCTGTCGGAAAAACCGATCACCGTTGATCCGATGATCCTTGTGTCGCTTCTGCTTGTGGCGGGCGTTGCCTATTTCCTCAAACACACTCGGGCTGGCTTGGTTCTGAGAGCGGTGGGCGAGAACCATGATGCGGCCCATTCACTTGGCTACAATGTCACCACCATCCGGCTTTTGGCCATTGGCTTTGGTGGCGCCTGTGCGGGCGTGGGTGGTGCTTATCTCTCCCTGATCCGCGTGCCTCAATGGACCGAAGGCATGACTGCGGGAGCCGGATGGATTGCGCTGGCCATCGTTGTCTTTTCCAGTTGGCGCCCTTGGTGGGCGGTTGTTGGCGCGTATCTTTTTGGAGGGGTCACAATCCTGCAGCTGAACCTGCAAGCGCTCGGCATTGCTATCCAATCGCAATATCTCTCGATGACCCCTTACATTGTTACAATAGTCGTGCTGGTCATCATCTCTGCAGATAAGCTAAAAGCATCTCTAAATGCACCGGCCTCCTTGGGGCGGGTGTTCCATAAGTCCGGGTAACACCGAGGCGCGTTTCAATCCATTCAGAGCCAGGGAGGCTCTGCTACTGACACGGGAGACACTGTCACATGAATATTATTAAAACCCTATTGGCGACTGCCGCCATGGCCGTTGGCCTCACGGGCGCGGTTGAGGCCAAGGACAAGATCAAGGTCGGCTTCGTATATGTTGGACCCATTGGCGATTTTGGCTGGTCCTATGAGCACAACGAAGGCCGTTTGGCCGTGGAAGAGGCGCTTGGCGACAAGGTCGAGACGACCTACGTTGAAAGCGTTCCAGAAGGTCCAGATGCGGAGCGTGTGATCCGTCAGATGGCCCAGTCCGGCCACGATCTGATCTTCACGACGTCCTTTGGTTATATGAACCCGACCTTGAAGGTTGCCGCACAATTTCCGGACGTAAAGTTCGAGCATGCAACCGGCTTTAAGCGCGAGGCAAATGTTTCAACTTACTCCGGTAAGTTTTACGAGGGTCGCGTGCCACAGGGTATCATCGCGGGTCGTATGACCAAGACGAACACTGTGGGCTATATCGCCTCTTTCCCGATCCCTGAAGTTGTGCGCGGCATCAATGCGGCCTACATCGCAGCCAAATCCGTGAACCCAGACGTGAAGTTCAAAATCATCTGGGTGTCCACTTGGTTTGATCCAGCCAAAGAGGCGGATGCGGCAACCGCTCTGATCGAGCAGGGCGCGGACATCATCCTTCAGCACACGGACAGCCCTGCGGCCATGACTATTGCGGAAGAAAAAGGCATCTATGCCTTTGGTCAGGCCTCTGACATGGCCCAGTTCGGTCCGAATGCGCGTCTGTCTTCGATCATCGACAATTGGTCACCTTACTACATCGCACGCTCCCAAGCGGTTCTTGATGGCACTTGGGAGAGCATGGACACTTGGGGCGATATTGCCTCCGGCATGACCCAGATCGGTACGTTCTCCGATAAGATCCCTGCCGAGGTTCAGGCAGAGGCTCAGGCGGCGATTGACGGTATGATTGACGGCAGCTTCCACATCTTCACAGGGCCGATCAACAAGCAAGACGGTAGCGCTTGGTTGGCGGATGGTGAAGTGTCCGATGACGGCACATTGCTTGGCATGAACTTCTACGTTGAAGGCGTTGAAGGCGAATTGCCAAACTGATCCTGATCAACGCGGCCCCCTCTTTCGGGCGGGGGTCGCGGCTTTAATCTACGAACAGCTCCGTCACCTCGAAATTGGTGACATCCACAAGACCTATATCGGAAATCCGCAACTCGGGGATGACCACAAGCGCCAAGAGGCTGTGCTGCATATAGGCGTTATTCAGAGTACACCCGCAGGCCCTCATCGCTTCCATCAGCTTTTCCGCTTTGGCCGCGACGATGTCAGAGCGTTCCGTGGACATCAGCCCTGCTATGGGCAGCTCGACAAGGGCTTTTTCCTCGCCACCCGCGAAGAGCGTGATGCCACCCCCGACCTCTTTCAAGCGGTTTGCGGCTTTGGCCATATCCTCCTTATTGGTGCCGACAACGATCATATGGTGACTGTCATGGGCGACCGTGGAGGCCATGGCGCAATCTTTGTTGTAGCCGAAACCTTTGACGAAAGCGTTCTGGACGGCTCCCGTGGCGCGGTGGCGTTCGACCAGAGAGATTTGGGCCACATCATTGTCGCGGTCCATCTGGACGACTCCATCGCGCGTCTTCAGATCGGCTTCCAGAGCTTTTGTGGGGGCTTGGTTCTCGACCACCCCGATCACGCGGGCGCGGACCTGATCACGATCCGCAAAAATATCGAAGTCAGTCGCGGTGAGGTCCTTGCCCATCTTGATCGTATTCTTGGCCGTTTCGGGATAGTCAAAGGCGGGTAAGTCGACGGAAATCTCTCCGTGCTCCGAGAGAATTTCGCCGCGTGCGATGACCGTCTCGACCGGGAAACTGGGAAGGTCAGAGGTCAGGATAATGTCCGCGCGTCGGCCCGGAGCGATGGAGCCAAGATCGCGCTCCACCCCGAAATGCTGAGCCGTGTTGAGCGTACACATCTGGATCGCCGTGACCGGATCAAGACCTTGGGCAATCGCATGGCGCAACACGCGGTTCATATGGCCGTCATTTTGGAGCGTGCCTGAATGGCTGTCATCGGTGCACAGAATGAAGTTGCGCGGATCAAGCCCGCTTTCGGTGACCGCTTTGATCTGCTCGGCCACATCATACCAAGCCGAGCCGAGCCGGAGCATGGCCCGCATCCCTTGGCGCACTCTCGCGATGGCATCCTCAACCTTTGTGCCCTCGTGATCATCAGACGGACCACCGGCGGCATAGGCATGAAACGGGAGACCCAGATCGGGGGAGGCGTAATGGCCACCGACGGTCTTTCCGGCCTCCATGGTGGCCGCTACCTCACCGATCATTTGATCATCCGCGTTGAAAATGCCCGGGAAGTTCATCATCTCGCCCAAGCCTATGATGTTGGGCCACGTCATAGCTTCGCGAATATCCTCTACACCGAGATGGGCTCCCGCATGTTCCAGACCCGGAGCCGACGGCACGCAGGAGGGCATTTGCACGAAGATATTGACGGGCAGGGTCATCGCCTCGTCATGCATCAGCTTAACGCCCGCAAGCCCCAGCACATTGGCGATTTCATGGGGGTCGATGAACATCGACGTGGTTCCATGAGGAATGACCGCGCGGGCGAATTCAGTCACCGTCACCATGCCGCTTTCCACATGCATATGCCCGTCACAGAGACCCGGAACCATGTAGCGGCCCCTAGCGTCGATCACGCGGGTTTCCTCATGGGCGGTATGGGCGGCATCCGGGCCGACATAGGCGATGCGTCCGTGTTTGATGGCAATGTCGGTGTTGGGGATGATCTCGCCGGAATAGACATTCACCCATTTCCCGTCGGTGATCACCATATCCGCAGGCTCGCGCCCCATGGTGACATCCACGAGGGATTTGGCGACGGCGCTCCAAGGTTTTACGGGCGGGAATTGGCTGGACATGGGGAGTCTCCAAGGTTTGGATGTAGTCCAATGGATTTGTAGCGCTTGGTCAAGACCCGTGGGCGATAGAATTGAGGTGAACGTGAAACATGTGTTGATTACTGGTGCGAACCGAGGGATCGGGCTTGGGTTAGCTGAGGTGTATGCGCGGGCAGGAAGCTCCGTGTTCGGGGTGGTTCGAACGCCTTTGGAGACGGTTGATCAGGTCGCTTGGATGAAGGGCGATGTGACGGATTTGAGTTCTCTCAGACAGTTGGAACCTAAGCTTCCCGAACTGGACTTGCTGGTTTGTAATGCGGGCATTTATCTCGATCGCGAGGTTAACGCGTTCCAGCTAGAGGACCAATCTTGGGCCGAGACTTTTGCGGCCAATGTTGAAGGCGTGTTCCGCACCGTTCAGGCCTTTGAAAGGAAGCTGAAGAAGGGCTCCAAGATCGCAATAATTGCTTCGCAAATGGGATCGTCAGAACGGGCAAATGGTGGCTCCTACATCTATCGCGCTTCAAAGGCTGCAGCGGCCAACTTGGGGCGTAACTTGGCTGTCGATTTTGCCGAGCGGGGCGTTTCCGTCGGGATTTACCACCCCGGTTGGGTGCGCACCGAAATGGGAACAGACGAGGCGGCCATTGATGTGAAGACCTCAGTGGCTGGATTGATGGAGCGTTTTGAGGCGTTGGGACCGGAAACAACGGGGTGTTTTGAGAGCTACGACGGAAGTCGAATGCCGTTCTAGGACTGCGTGCCTTAAAGCCAGTCTCTCAAGATCGGGATCAACGGGATATCCGCAGGGGGCATGGGGTAGTTCTTAAGCTCGCTCGGGCGCACCCATTTTAGCACCTGACCCTCTTTGGGAAGGGGTGTTCCCTCCCATTTCCGGCAGGCGAAAAGCGGCATCAAGAGGTGGAAGTCGTCATAGCTGTGGCTCGCAAACGTCAAAGGAGCCAAGCAACTGTTCCATGTTTCAATGCCAAGCTCTTCATTAAGCTCGCGCACGAGGGCGGCTTCGGGCGTCTCGCCCTCTTCGACCTTACCGCCCGGAAACTCCCAAAGACCTGCCATGGATTTCCCAGCCGGACGCTGGGCCAGCAATATACGCCCGTCAGGATCAATGAGCGCAACTGCGGAAACCAGAAGCGTTTTCATGACCGGTAATCGGCGTTGATCGTGATGTAGCCATGGGTCAGATCGCAGGTCCAGACGGTGGCCGTTCCGCCGCCCTCAAGGCCCAGATCGACTGATATCTTGATGGTTTCGGAGGTCATGTAGTCCGCACCCTGTTCTTCGCGATAATCAGGGGAGACCCAACCCTGATCGGCCACCAGAATATCGCCAAAGCGGATCGAGATTTTGTCCCTATCCGCTGGCTCGCCAGACTTGCCAATGGCCATAACCACCCGCCCCCAATTGGGGTCTTCACCGGCAATGGCCGTCTTCACCAGAGGGGAGTTTGCAATAGCCTTTGCAATAATCGCAGCAGAGCGGTCGTCTTGAGCGCCGGAAACCTCGATCTCGACAAATTTTGTGGCCCCTTCACCATCACGCACGACCTGATGGGCGAGGTCAGTCATTAGACCGTGGAGGGCGGTGTTGAACTCGGGGCTGTTGCTCACATCCGCAGAATGACCCGTTGCCGCGACCAGCAGACTGTCAGAGGTCGAGGTGTCACTGTCCACGGTGATCGCGTTGAAACTGGTCTCATTGGCGTGGGCAATCATCGCCTGCAGGTCCGGCTGGGCGATTTTGGCGTCGGTGAAGATATAGACCAGCATGGTCGCCATATCTGGCGCAATCATGCCAGAGCCCTTGGCAAAACCTGCGATTTTCACGGGCTTCCCGTCGACTTCAATCTCAACGGAAGCGCCCTTTGGATAGGTATCCGTGGTCATGATCGCGCGGGCGGCGGCTTCCAGTCCATCGGCAGTTAGGCCGCTCGTCAGGCTCTCAAGAGCATCCGTGATGCGATCATCGGGCAAACGTTCGCCGATAACACCTGTGGAGGCCGTATAGACATGGCCCGCTGGAACGCCGAGCATCTCTGACACGCCATCACAAATGCGCGAGACCGAAGCATCGCCCGCGCGGCCTGTAAAGGCGTTGGAATTGCCGGAATTGACGATAATCGCGAAGCCTTTATCCGAGGCCTCTACCCGTCCAAGTTTCGCTTGGCAGTCCAAGACATTGGCCGAGCGGGTCGCCGATTTGGTGAAGAGACCTGCAATGCTCGCGCCCTCACAAATCTCTGCCAGCATGACGTCATCGCGACCCTGATACTTGACCCCCGCCGCGATGCTGGAAAAGCGCACGCCGTCAATCACTGGCGTCTTCGGGAAGCCGCCCTTGGGTGCAAGTGGAGAGACCGAAGGCCCTTCCAAATCGGCCAGCTCTGCCTCAAGCGCGGCAATCTTGGCCTTTAGATCAGCAATATCGCTCATGGATCGTCCGACTTACTCAGCGCCGGAAATCAGGCTGCCTTCACGGATCGCCGCTGGTGGCACGGCAATCTCTACCCGTTCAATCGTGGCAGCGCTGCGGATTTCGTCGATCGCGACTTCAATTTGCTTTTGAATGATCCCTTGGGACAATTCTTCAGTCACATCCTCCAGCGTGGGTGCAGGCACTTCGCGGATTTCATTGAGTTTGATCACATGCCAGCCGAACTGGGTCTGAACTGGTGCCGAAACCGCTCCGGCCTCCATTTCAACGACTGCGGCCTGAAACTCAGGGACCATGACACCTTCGCCAAACCAGCCCAGCTCGCCACCGTTTGGACCGGACGGGCCAGTGGATTTCTCTTTGGCCACTTCTGCGAAATCGCCGCCATCGTTGATCATCTGAATGACCTCTTGGGCGGTTTCGGCAGTCTCGACCAGAATATGGCTCGCGTTATATTCCGCTTTTGCGGCGACGCTACCGTATTGCGCGTCAAACGCTTTTTGCAGCTCCTCAGGGTCAGCGCCTTTTGCGATCATTGCATCGACTGCGCGGTTGGAGAGAAGTGCGAGGCGCTCGTTTTCAAGAATAAGTTGAACCCGCTTTGTGTCCGTCTCTGTGGAAGCTGAAACGCTATCGGCGATAACCGCTTGATCGATCAACTGATCAAGAATGCCCGGAAAGAGCTGCTCGTTGGGGAGCGTTTGATATTGCTCGGGCAGACGCTCCATGAGAGCGATCATGTGACCCAATGTGATCTCCCGATCATTGACCCGTGCCAGAACCGTTGAGGCGTCATACTGAACCGTCGCCTCCGCCGCACTGTCCGTGGCGGTCTGCGCGAATGCAGAAACCGGAAGAGACAAGGCCAGTGAGAGAGCCACAAAAGGCACGAAGGACAAATGGCGCATGAGGAAAAACTCCTGTTTTCGGTGGGCCAAATTAGCGCGTTCAGCCCTGTTATGTCATTTCTGTCTTTGGCAGGTGCCGTTGACAGGGGTGCTACCTCCGCTTACATGCCAGAACGGCCTAAAAAGAAAGGCCGAGGGCATCAGGTGGGTTGCAAGGGAGATAGCTTTTTGCGATCAGTCCTACAAGCGCCAGATTTGAATTGTGCGCCTTGCCGCTGGTCACATGAATGTGACGACCGGTTAGAGGCCATATAAGAGGAATGAGACCGCATGCTGGGCATCAATACGCTGGCCAAAAAGATTTTTGGTACGCCGAACGACCGGAAGATCAAAGCGGTGCAGCCGTTGGTTGCGAAAATCAATGCCCTTGAGCCGGAATTCCAAGCGCTCTCGGATGATGGCATCAGAGAGAAGACGGCAGAGTTCAAGAAGCGCTATGAAGATGGCGAAACGCTCGACGCGCTTTTGCCGGAAGCTTTTGCCAATGCCCGTGAAGCGGCCAAGCGCTCGCTGGGCCTGAGACCTTTTGATGTTCAGTTGATGGGTGGCATTTTCCTCCATCAGGGAAATATCTCCGAAATGAAAACCGGTGAGGGGAAGACGCTTGTGGCGACCCTTCCGGCTTACCTTAACGCTCTGACGGGGCGCGGTGTGCATGTGGTGACGGTCAACGACTATCTGGCCAAACGTGACGCGGACTGGATGAGCAAGGTTTACAATGCGCTCGATATGGATGTGGGTGTGGTCTATCCGAATATGGACCCCAATCTCAAAGCCATCGCTTATTCCGCCGATGTGACCTATGCCACCAACAACGAGCTTGGCTTTGACTACCTGCGCGACAACATGAAGTCCGAGCTGGATCAGATGTCCCAGCGCGACCATCATTTTGCGATTGTTGATGAGGTGGACTCGATCCTGATTGATGAGGCGCGGACCCCGTTGATCATCTCAGGCCCGTCTGAGGATCGTTCTGATCTCTACACGAAAATCGATGCGGTCATTCCGAACCTGACCGAAGAGCACTACGATATTGACGAAAAGACCCGTGCGGCGAACCTGACCGATGAAGGCAACGACTTCCTTGAACATGAGTTGCGCTCCGCCGGGTATCTTGAGGAGGAAGCGTCTCTCTACGATCCTGAGAGCGCCTCCTTGGTTCACCATGTGCAACAGGCGCTGCGGGCCCATAAACTCTTTACCCGCGACAAGGACTATATCGTTCGCAATGATGAGGTCGTGCTGATTGACGAGTTCACAGGCCGTATGATGTCCGGTCGTCGCCTGTCCGATGGTCTTCATCAGGCCATTGAAGCCAAAGAGAATGTGGGCATTCAGCCTGAGAACGTGACCTTGGCTTCTGTGACCTTCCAGAACTATTTCCGCCTTTACGACAAGCTGGGCGGCATGACCGGAACGGCTTTGACCGAGGCTGACGAGTTCATGGAGATTTACGGGCTTGGCGTGGTGGAAGTTCCCACCAATGTGCCAATCGCGCGGATCGACAATGATGATCAGGTCTATCGGACGCAAAAAGAGAAATACGACGGGATCGTCAAAGCCATCGGGATTGCCGCTGAGAAAAACCAGCCGGTTCTGGTGGGCACGACCTCGATTGAGAAGTCCGAGTTGCTGTCCAATTTGCTGACCGAGGCCAAGATGGAGCACAACGTGCTGAATGCGCGTTTCCATGAGCAAGAGGCCTCTATCGTGGCCCAAGCGGGTCGTCCGGGTGCCATCACCATCGCCACCAATATGGCGGGTCGAGGCACGGATATTCAGCTTGGCGGCAACGTTGACGTGCAGGTGGCCGACGAGCTGGAAAAACAGGGCGAAGGCGCTGATGAGGCGGCCATTCGCGAGAAAATCGAGGCTGACGTGAATGCGGCCAAGGAGGCGGTGAAAGCTTCTGGCGGTCTCTTTGTTTTGGCCACCGAGCGCCATGAAAGCCGTCGGATCGACAACCAGTTGCGTGGCCGTTCAGGTCGCCAAGGCGATCCGGGCCGCACGAACTTCTTCCTGTCTCTGGAAGATGATCTGATGCGTATTTTTGGGTCTGATCGTCTGGATAACATGCTTCAGAAACTGGGCATGAAAGAGGGCGAGGCGATTGTTCACCCTTGGGTCAATAAGGCTCTGGAACGTGCGCAGGCCAAGGTTGAGGCGCGTAACTTTGATATTCGTAAGAACCTTCTGAAATTCGACGATGTGATGAATGACCAGCGTAAAGCGATCTTTGGTCAGCGTCGCGAAATCATGGAAGCCGCTGATCTCTCTGAGGTCACCCGCGACATGCGCCATGAGGTGATCGACGATCTGGTTGAGCAATATGTGCCGCGCAAGGCCTATGCGGACCAGTGGAACGCCGAAGGGCTTTATGGCGAGGTGGTGAAATACTTCGCAGTTGATCTGCCTGTGATAACTTGGGCTGACGAAGAGGGTGTGGATGACGAGGTTATCCGCGATCGTCTTGCTTCTGAAACCGATAAGGTCATGGCCAAGAAAGCCACTGACTTTGGTCCTGAGGCCATGCGGCAGGTGGAAAAGCAGGTCTTGTTGCAAACCATCGATGAGCGCTGGCGTGAGCATCTGCTGACGCTTGATCATTTGCGCTCTGTGGTTGGTTTCCGTGGCTATGCGCAGCGCGATCCGTTGAACGAGTATAAGACCGAGAGCTTCGAGTTGTTTGAAGGCATGCTAGAGCGGCTTCGCGGTGAAGTGACCGGCAAGCTGTCTCATGTTCAACTGATGACCGAGGACCAGCAGGCGGAGATGATGCGTCAAATGCAGGAACTGCAGGCGGCACAAGCTGAGCGCGCGGCAGGCATTCCCGAACAGGAAGATGCGATCATTCAATCCAGACCGGGCGGTGCTGAGGACGGGAAGACGGAGACGCCACGTGATTCTCTGAAACACCCCACATCGGACGCCAATCAGCCTGATATGGACGATCCATCCACATGGTCACGGGTCGGACGCAACGGTCCTTGCCCTTGCGGCTCTGGCAAGAAGTTTAAGCAGTGCCACGGTCGGGTGACTTAATTCAGATTAGGAATTCCGCCTTTATTTGGCCCCATTCCGCCCAGGAAGCGGGGCCAATTGTGACTGGTGTGGTTTTATCTGGCTCAACTGAGGCATTAACCACACGCTTGAGCCTCGAGAATATTATCTAAATATTTTAAGGGCTTAGGTGGTTAATGCACCCAATATCTCCACCAAAACTGCCTTGATTTGACCCGATTGTGCGCAATTTGAACAATATAGCGGCGGGCTTAAGTGATCCCACCCAGTTTTCGCCCGAATCGTTACTCATACATTGACGCATGCGAGGCATTGAGGGTGCTTTAAAAGCGGTGTTGCTGAATTACGTATGCGCATCAAAGCTTTTCCCTCGCTGCTATTGCCCGGCGGATAACACCGTTAGTTTGTGTAGTATTGAGTGATCGGAGACTGTTGTGCGTTTAGAAGACAACATGATGCCTGTTTTGACGGGTCTGATTTTTGCGGTGGTCGTTGGCACGACTGCGCAAAATAGTGGTGACCTTTTGAAACTGTTCGGCTCCGAGACCCAGATACAGGCTGATGATGATGTGTTTTTCGTCCGTGCTGGTGCCAATTCAACGTTGGATGTACTCGCCAACGATTTGTCTGATGCGGCTTTGAGCGGTGAGGATATTCAGATCGTGACCGCTCCGTCTTGTGGTTCGGTTATTCCTTCTACAAACGGCATTACCTATTTGAATTCCGACAGCTGTGAAGGCTCTGTCTCCTTCACCTACTGCCTTGGTGCTGGTGAGTCCTGTGAAGCGGCTGATGTGACTATGAACGTGCGCCCAGCGCCTGTTTCGGTTGCAAAGACGCATATTCCTGAGGCCGGTGGTCTGGTGCCTTTGAGCGCGTCTCAGACCCATGCGTCAGGCGCTCAGATCAAGTCACAGGTAAGCTCTGAAAAGCCTGCGACCCTCTCTGCGTTTGTGGTGACAATGGCGCCACAAGAGGTAGAGGTGCCCTCCAACGCTGCGGCAATCAACAAGTACCTGATCTCACCTAATGTGGCGGATTTGAGCAAGGCTCCGTCGGCTGATCCGGCGCAGTTTGCCAGCTTGGAGTCCAAAGAGGTTCCTTTGAGTGCCGCTCTGACGGCGCGCTTTTTGGTGGACCATAGTGTGGCCGCTTCCATTGCCTCTGGCGATTTGGTGATTGAGCCGACTGTGATTGAGGGTGAGACCGTGCTCAATGACCTTAAAATCGAGCTCATTTCCAGCAACACGCAGGGCTAAGGTCAAGCGCGAGAGCTTAGAGTAAGCCAAGCGACCTGAAGCTGCTATCCTGTTCTTTTCCAACGATAATATGATCGTGTAGCGTCATACCAACGGCGTCTGCTGCGGACCCGATGCGCTCGGTCATGGCAATATCCGCCTCTGAGGGGGTGGGATCCCCTGACGGGTGGTTGTGGACCAAGATGAGGGCGGAGGCATTCAGTTCCAGCGCCCTTTTGATCACCTCGCGGGGGTAGACGGGCACATGATCAACGGTGCCCTTTTGCTGGGCCTCATCGGCGATCAGAACGTTCCTGCGGTCCAGAAACAGGATGCGGAACTGCTCGGTCGTGCGGTGCGCCATGGAGATTTTGCAGTAGTTCATCAGGTCCGACCAAGAGGAGAGCACATGGCTCCCGATCACGCGGGCTTTGGCGAGCCTATGGGCGGCTGCTTCCACAAGTTTGAGTTCGCGCACCACACCTTCGCCGACCCCTGCGACCTGTTCAAGCTGTGCGGCCGGGGCAGAAATTGCGTGATTGAAATCTCCAAACTGGGCGATGAGACGCTTTGCGAGCGGGCGCACGTCGCGACGGGCGGCGGCGCGGTGGAGGACGAGTTCGAGTAATTCGACGTCGGCTAAGGCTTCGACGCCAGAGGTCATAAAGCGATCCCTAAGGCGGGCACGATAGCAGGGTTGCGGCGTCTGAGTGATTTTCCGACCCGGGTTGAGGGCCTGAATGGGCGCTTCGTTAAACGCGTTTTTGATCATGTCGTGAGCCATGCCCCGAGAATTCTATCAACACGGTTAAGATAGAACTAAGACGCAGGTCTATTTCTCGCAGACTTTGAGAAAAGCATTCGTGAACAAATGCTTAGCCTAAGCGGCGTTACTTTGAGTATGTGGGGTGGAACAGGCCTTTGGGAGAAAGCGTGAAGATTTCAACGCCGTCCTCCACCACGCCAACCGAGTGTTCGAACTGGGCGGACAGGCTTTTATCGCGGGTCACAGCGGTCCAATCGTCGGCCAGCACTTTGGTCTCTGCACGGCCCAAGTTGATCATCGGTTCGATGGTGAAAAACATGCCCGGTTCAAGGACGGGACCGGTGCCCCGACGCCCGTAGTGGAGCACATTTGGAGGGGAGTGAAACACCCGTCCCAGACCGTGCCCGCAAAAGTCGCGCACCACAGACATGCCCTTACTTTCGGCATAGGTTTGGATCGCCGCACCAATGTCGCCGAAGGTGTTTCCGGGCTTCACTTCGTCGATGGCCAGCATCAGGCTATCATGGGTAACATCAAGTAATCGTTCAGCTTTTCGGTTCAGCTTGCCGGCCACATACATGCGGGAATTGTCGCCGAACCAGCCGTCCAGAATGCAGGTCACGTCGATGTTGAGGATGTCTCCATCCTTCAATTTCTTTGGCCCCGGAATGCCGTGACAAACCACATGGTTGATGGAAATACAGGAGCTTTTGGGGTAGCCGCGATAACCAAGCGTGGCGGGCTGGGAGTTATTGTCGATCATGAACTGATGACAGCGCTGGTCCAGCTCCTCGGTTGTGACGCCAGGAACCACATATTCCGTAATCATATCAAGGACTTCAGCGGCCAGCTTGCCTGCGGCACGCATTCCGTCGAACTCATCCGCATCATGGATGGTAATTCCGTCTTTGGTCAGGCGCCCTTCGGTCGGTCCCTTCACGATCTTCTCCAAAACACTTTAAACTTTGGCTTTATGTAGTCCCATTATCGGCTTTTTACCAGAGGATCAGTCTTGTTCCACAAATTCGTTAACAGGCCTCGAATCGCAGAAAAATGAGGCGTGATTCCTGTATGATTCATACGTGACTTTGATATGCACAGGGCGAGCCATGGGCTGTGGTTAAGTCAGCGAGCGGTTCAGATATCTTTCAGAAAGGCATTTTGGTCTAAAAGGAAGCGGCTCGAGAGGGGCAGGCTTGCGGCGCCCAAAGATCTGGCGTCCGCGCCGACTGTTCCTTCTTTGATGCGCGGTAAGATCAAGCCGGTGGTGTTCATTTTAGCGAGGCTTTCTTGCGTGGCGTTGACCACTTGTTCGCGCACCGGTTCTGGCATCCATCCGTCGATAAGACAGCTCTCAAAATCGATGATGCTGGCGGATGCTACGATGGCGAAGGCTAGAGCCTCGCCCACCTCTGAAATCCATGGGTCCAGAATATCCTGATCAATGTCCCAGTTGAGCGGGACCGGCCAAAGGGCCATTCCGTCACCTCCCGCGTCGTTGATCCTTTTTTCCAAAGTGACCAGTGAGGCGATCTCCAAAAGCTGGCGGGTGCCCCCTTCTTTGGTTGGGAGCGGCATTGGTCCCATGGAGCCGGAACTGCCGTGAATACCGGTGAATAGGGTGCCGTTTAGGACCACGCCTCCGCCAATGAAAAAGCCCAAGTAGATGTGCAGGAAGTCCCTTGGTGCGTTCGTGCCAAAGACCAGTTCGGCCCCGCAGGCGGCGGTCGCGTCGTTTTGGATCAAGACGTCGTAGCCGGATGCGGCACTTAACTCGGCCTCCATGTCAAAGCCGCGCCACTTGTCCATTTCGGCCTCGGGTGCGCCTATGCTTTCTGACCAGCTCCACAGCTCGAAGGGGGTGGCGACGCCCATGCCTGCGACGCGCTCGGTTTGAGCGGGGGTGAGCAGTTTGCCCAAGTCTTGCGCGGCTGATTTGGTGAATGCGATGGTTGCGGCTGGCGTCGGGTAGGCGTGGCGTAATTGTGTGCGTCCAATGGTGGTGCCCTCGAAATCCAGGAGGACCATTTCCGAAGAGCGGCGGCCAATTTTGAGGCCGTAGAAGTAGGCACCATCCGGGGCCAATGACATGGGGATTGAGGGCTGGCCAACTTTGCCCCGTTGAGGTTCGCCTCGTTTCAGGAGCCCCTCTTCTTCGAGGCTGCGCATGATGACCGAGACTGTTTGGGCGGAGAGGCCGGTGATTTTTGCGATGTCGGATTTGGGGAGCGCTTTGTGTTTGCGCACGAGTGTGAGGACCAGGCGTTCATTGTAGGCGCGCATGCCGGATTGGTTCGAGCCCCGGGTTCCTGATTTTTCAGGGGTCGCGGTTTTCTCCGCGTCTTTTATTTGCTCACTCACAATCAGAAAACTCCGGTATTGCGGTACCACAGGTGCTGCGGGGAGGCGGCGGTCAATCATAAATCATTTCGATTTATTTATTGACGGCGGCCATTGATACCGCTCATCTACCCGTAAGTTGACGCGCGACCTTGGACAAGAAAATTCGACCCTGATGGGGTGGGAAACCTGTTTTTGGCTGCGTGGCTTTCTGGAGCCTTCATCTGAACCAAAGGTGGTCTTGTGACGACACTGAAAGATCTTGCCGACGCGATTGCTGCGCGAAAGGCAGAGCATGACGGACAGCTTGTTGTGGCCATGGCCGGGCCGCCCGCATCGGGGAAATCGACGCTTTCCTCCGAGCTTTTGGTCACTCTTAAGGGTGCGATTGTTATCGGGATGGACGGGTTTCATCTGGACAATGGCATCCTTGAGGATCGTGATTTGATCGCGCGCAAAGGGAGCTCGGAAAGTTTTGATGTGGCCGGGCTTAAGAACCTGATGAAGCGTTTGGCGCTTGGGGAGAGCGTTTTTGCGCCTGTTTTTGATCGGGAGCTGGATTTGGCGCGTGCGGGCGCTGTGCGGGTGTCGCCGGAGCATGAGATCGTGATTGTTGAAGGGAATTACCTGCTTTTGAACGAGGCGCCTTGGTTGGAGCTGCAGGAATTTTGGGACATGAGCATCATGCTTAGTCCGCCCGTTGAGATTTTGAAGGAGCGGCTGATCCACAGGTGGCGCGACTTGGGGCTGAGTGTGGAAAAGGCGCATGCGAAGGTGGCGCAAAACGATCTGCCGAATGCGGAGCATGTGCTGGGTGGCTCGCTTGAGGCGGATTGTATTGTGGGTGATCTCAAGGGGTGAGATGATCGCGTTCGGGGCTTGAACCTGCGGGGATTTTCTTCAAATTTTGTGGGTTTTGAACGGGTTTTTTGCTTGGATTTCAGCTTTACTCAACTAGTTGAGTCGAACTGGGTTATGCAAACAGATCAGTGGCTTGAGACCGGATTTCGACGGACATTAACTTTTGTTAAGACTTTGCGTTCCGCTAGGAAGACTGGCGTTCGTCTCTCTCCAATATTCCGTTAATCTGAACGTTCAGCTCTTGCTCCCACTGCACCATCATTTCGCGGACTTTGGACATATAGGCCTCATTCTCCAGCGTCGGAATGTCTGGATCATATTGCTCGGCCATGGTGAGCATTGATTTGGAGTCCATGGCGTTAAACGCGTCTTTGATCTGCTCTGCATGGTCGCGTGACACGCCCAAGGCCTCAAAGGCGGATCGGCCCATGCGGGTGGAACTATCGTAATAGTCGCGAATGATATCTTTGCAGCCAGCCGCCCAGAGATCGTAGACATGCATCCGGTCCACGGCGCGGGCGATGATATGCACATGGGGGTGGGTATGGGTGATATATTTGACCAGTTCGGTGATCTGCTCCTTCCCGTCGATGGCGATCACCAGCAGTTTAGCCTCGTCGATCCCTGCAGAATGGAGAAGGTCGGGACGGGTGGCATCGCCGTAATAGGCGCGGATGCCAAACTTGCTGAGCATATCCAGTTGTTTGGCGCTGAAGTCCATAACCGTGGGCGTGTGACCTGCGGCTCTGAGCATGCGGCTGACGACCCCGCCGACGCGGCCATGGCCTGCGATGATGATGTTGCTCGCCTCGGTGATCTCATCGGCTTCGCGATCCAGATCGACTGTGTAACGGGGCACGATGACGCGGTCGTATAGGATGAAGAGCGCAGGTGTGAGCAGCATGGAGAGGGCGACGATCAGGAGGAGTTGGTCGGCAACATCTGTCGGGATCACCGAATTGGCGACGGTGAAGGATAAAAGCACGAAGCCGAATTCACCGGCTTGCGCGAG
>CAZXRG010000055.1:0-16292 GCA_964642935.1 uncultured Rhodobacterales bacterium
AGGGTATTGGTGATTCATGTTTAAGGTCGGACGCTCTAACGTCACTCAAAGCGACCGAATATGAGGTGCGCGATAATTCAAAGCAGGCCCGACCATCAAATCGGTCAAGGCCCAAACCAAAGCATCCACGCGATCCGGACTTCCGGTCCCCGAATATCCGCCCCGCGTGATCTGGCACATCTGATCTTCCAAATCGCCAAATGCGCCCACATGAAACACGCGCCCCTGCTCGTATAAAGCAGACACAGGCTCCGCCCGCGCAGACTTTCCACGGGTCGCGCGAACACCTGTATAACTGGCCAATGGATCAACCTGACGCACCAAAGTCTCCACAAGGTCTCCCCCTTGATTGACCTCAGCCACCAAGCGATCAGCGCCATGTTTGTGGTAGAGGTTAACAGCCCGCTCAGCCCAAGCCGTAGGGCTCGCCGCAGACATAGTCGCATCCTCCAAAACATAGGCCCGCCAATCCTGAGGCGGCCCTTCCATGGTCACGCCTACCACCAAAATTCCACAATCATCCGACGCCTCAGTGCTGGTCACCGGCGGATCAACCGCCACCACAACCCGATCAAGTGCCGGGGCATCCGACACGCGCGCGGCATCAATCGCATCACGAGACCATAAGGCCCCTTCCGTGTCAGAGAGCAATTCCCCCTCCAACTCCTGACGCCCAAGGCGAGAGCCCGCATAACGCTCTTCCACATGCTCCAGAAAACTATCCGCCAAATAAGCCGAATTGGCCTTGGTCGGTGCCGATGTCGTCGCCGTCTGATCATGATCCAACAAGGCGCGCAACAACACATTATCCCTAGGCGTGGTCGTCACAACCTGACGCGGGTCCTCCCCTAAACGCAACGCGAACTGTAACATATCCCAGGTCTCCTGACCCTTCTTCCACTTGGCCAATTCATCCGCCCAAGCGCAATCAAACTGCGGACCGCGAAGGCTTTCCGGATCAGAGGCCGAGAATATCTGCGCCACCGCCCCATTGGGCCAAACCAACTGGCGCTTTGACGCCTGCCACTCGGGCTTGCGATCATGGGGGGCACATTCAATAAGCCCGCTGTCCCCAAACACCATAACATCACGCGCCTGATCCAAAGTCTCAGCCACCAGCGCCACACGGCGCGCCATTCCGGCATCTTCTGGACGCGCCCCTTCAACCTGGGACCGTATCCACTCAGCACCTGCACGGGTTTTTCCAGCACCGCGCCCGCCTAGGATGACCCATGTCTTCCAGTCCCCCTCAGGGGCGCGCTGATGGGCATGCGCCCAATGCTCAAACAGCCAAGGCAGAGACAAAAGCGCGTTGTGACTAAGCGAATTAAGAAACGCCTCTACCTCTTCACTTGTTAACGAGCTTAACAAGTCGGCTGCGGATTTCTGCTCTGGCAGCATCAAGGTCGAGTCCATTTCCGGGGTTTGCTTGAACAACGTTTTCTGAGCTTTCTCCATTGCCCGCCTCCAATAATTTGTTGATCTCGTTCAAATGCACTTTCAAATCGCCCGCAATCGGCTTTGTGTATCCTTCATCCTCGGTCAGATCAGCCTTCAACCCGGATATGGATTGATGTATTGCGTCGCGCAAATTTGAGAGAATGGCAGCACCTCGGGCGTTCCTTTCCGCCGCGATGCCATCATCATGGTCATCTTTAGTCCGGTGATTTTTCATGAAGCGCTTCCCATACGCTCCGCCCATCAAGATATGCGACCCGTGAATGACGCGTCGCTTGCAGCAAGTCGTGAATGGCGCACAAAAAAAGCCGCACATAAACATGAGCGACTTTGAATTGTGTGCCGGACAATCAGCCCCAATGCCGATTCATCCTATCATGCACAATTTCTACTTTAAGGCGTTCGTAAAGTCAATAACTATCTTTTAAGTAGGGTCCTTTGACCGCACGCTGCCCCAGCACGCAATAGAACTCCGCGTTCAATAATCCTCACCCGCATATCTGTTGGGCAAAGACACACTCTCTTCATCCCCAATAAACTCGGCCCAAACACCACCGGGTCGCCAAATCCCGTCCATCAAGGAAAATGCAGCAGAGACCTCTCCACCCAATCCCGCCTTAGCAAAGCGGTAAATGAAGGCAGACACGCGCGCATTGTAAATGCAATGAACGTGAACCGCAGACGCCTCCAATCCCGAAAAGGCCTCAACAAAAGCCTCAAAATCCGCGTCCTTAGGATCCTCGAAATCAACGGGTATGTAGATATATTGCATCCCCAAACCCGCAACCTCACCAGCCTCATCCGCCAAAGCCCCCTTATTCCAATGAGGACCAAGGTTGATCACATGGCGCACCCCAAGAGCCGCAATCTCAGCCAATTGACCTTCCGTGGGCTGCCCCGAAAGAGTGGTCCGCGCATCCCACCGCCGCCAATTGATCACATCATGTAAGTCCGTCATCAAAACCTCCTCCCATCGAACAATCAGAAAATAAGACCCCAGAAACGAAAAACGGCCCGCTGGTGCGAGCCGCTTAATCTTCCCGTAGACTTGAGCCAGTTTTGCGGCTTCAAACTTCGCAGCTCTTTGGTCTTTTGCTCCAACCTTTTAGGTCTAGAAGCAGACACTGTACGGCGCGATAGGTGAAAAACATACGTTATTTCTCAAACCAACACAACACCGCGAAACCCCAACAAAACTTGACAAAATGAGGTAAGCTTTACTTACCTAAAGCAAAGAAAAATCCCCAAAATTGCATTTGGGGATCCTTCCGAAATCAAAGTTGATTCAGATTAAATCAGTTGGTCGCCGGAGCCGACGCGGCCACACATTCAGCCGCATCCGGTGTCACCGCACAATCAACGCCTGCCACAGAAATCTGTCCTGTGGTCAAAACCTGACTGTCATCAGCAACCGCAGCAAGCTGATCTTCAACTGCATAATGGCCGTAATTACACCCTTCAGCAAAAGCACTCATCGAAGTGCCCGCAAGTAGAGCTGCTGAGAGAACTATCGTTTTCATCATCACGTCTCCTTTTTGTGTGACCTTACCATACACCAGATTTCGATTTCCTCCAAATACTCAATTCGATCTGCCAACTTCCTGCACAATTGTCCGGCATATACGCGCTCATCCCCGCGAGACCCGACCCAAACCCCATTCGGCCTTGACCTTCTCACCATTTCTAAGGACTTTGCGCGAAACTCAAAAAAGGACCGCAATCGTGGCTTCAACTCCCCGCCCGTTCTCAGCCCATGAATGGCAAATTGCATGGCGCTACCTCAGGGCCCGCCGCCAGCACGGAGGCATCTCTGTCATCGCATGGTACGCATTGATCGGCGTTATGCTCGGAGTGGCCACTTTGATCGTTGTGCAAGCGGTTATGATCGGCTTTCGCGAGGAATTCACCGACCGCATCCTAGGCGCCAACGCCCATATGACGGTCTATAATCAAAACTATCAGGACGAAAACGGCACCGTCACCCGCGCCATCACCGATTACGCGCAGGTGGTCGATACTGTGAAAACTGTTGAGGGCGTCACCCACGTCAGCCCCATGGTGCGCGGTCAGGTCATGGGCTCTGCCAACGGGCGTAACGTCGGGGTCGATCTGCGCGGACAGGCCCCAGAAGACATCGCCAAACTCCCGCTCATAGGCACGCCCGAAGCGGCCTTTGGCAACCTCACCGATCTGCCCAACGGCATCGCAATCGGCGAAGGCGTCGCCCGCGAGCTGCGCATCGGCGTGGGCGACACCATGACCATCATCTCCCCAAACGGCGTTCAAACCGCCTTTGGAACCACCATGCCCCGCCTCAACGACTATGAGGTCGTCTACGTCTTCAAAGTGGGCCGCTATGACATCGACCAAACCCGCGTCTACCTGCCCTTGGGAGAAGCCCAATACTACTTTGACCGCGAAGGCTCCGTGGACGAAATCGAAGTGCTCGTGGAAAACCCCGATAGGATCGACGACTACCGCGGCAACATCATAGATGCTCTGGACCAAAACAAACTCCTGTGGAGCTGGAAAGACAGCCAAGGCGCCATCCTCTCCGCTCTGGACGTGGAACGCCGGGTGATGTTCATCATCCTCTCCCTCGTCGTCCTTATCGCCGCACTCAACATCATCTCAGGTCTGGTGATGCTGGTGAAAAACAAAGGCCGCGACATCGGCATCCTGCGCACAATGGGCCTCACCCAAGGCGCCATCATGCGGGTCTTCTTCATCTGCGGCTCGGCCATCGGCGTCATCGGAACACTTCTGGGCGTAATCTTGGGCTGCCTCTTCGCCTATTACATCCAAGACATCCAACAGCTCATCGAGGGCATCTTCGGAGGCCAAGTCTGGGACCCCCAAGTCCGCCTGCTCACTGAGGTCCCCTCCCGCCTGCGCTGGCAGGACGTCTCAGCGGCCATGGGCATGGCTCTGGTCCTCTCCTTTGTCATCACATTGATACCGGCTCGAAACGCCGCCAAATTGAACCCTGTCGAGGCTTTGCGTTATGAGTGATCTAGTCCTGCGTTTGAGTAACATCTCAAAAACCTACAATACTGGCCAACCCAACGAGATCCGCGTCTTTGATGGCGTGAACCTCGAACTCAAACGCGGCGAAATGGTCGCTCTCGTCGCCCCCTCAGGTGCGGGAAAATCCACCCTGCTCCATATCGCAGGGCTTCTGGATGACCCCTCGGAGGGCGAGATCGAGATCGCGGGTCAATCCGTGACCAACCTCAAAGATGCCGCTAAAACAGCCATCAGACGCGACCGCATGGGCTTTGCCTACCAGTTCCACCATCTGCTTCCCGAATTCTCCGCCAAGGAGAACGTGATGATGCCCCAACTGGCCGCAAGCACCCCCAAAGAGGACGCCGCCAAACGCGCAGAAGAGCTCCTCGCCCAAGTGGGCCTAACCCCCCGCATGGATCACCGCCCCGCCGAGCTTTCAGGGGGCGAGCAACAACGCGTCGCCGTCTGCCGCGCCTTGGCCAACCGACCTGACCTGCTCCTCGCAGATGAGCCCACAGGCAACCTTGATCCTGAAACCTCAGGGGGCGTCTTTGACATCCTCCTAGGCCTCGCCCGCAACACAGGCCTCACCGCCCTTGTGGCCACCCACAACCACGAGCTCGCCGCCAAAATGGACCGGATCGTGCGCTTGGAAAACGGGAAAATCGTCTAACCAAAGGGACAGCCAGCCCAGATGCTCAAAACTGCGATCCTCAGCGCCACTCTCATAGCCTTACCTGCCCTGAGCTACGCAGAAGGCCCCAGCCTGAGCATCTCCATGGCCGACGGCAACCCCCATGACCGCATCACCATGATCAACACGGGCAGCTGTGACATGGTCTCAGGCACCCTGTCCCTCGACTTCACCGCCTCTAAAGGAAAGATCATCATCGACACGCAATACGGCGGATTGGGCACCAAAGACCCCATGCCTGTTGAAATCGAAATGGGCCTGATCGCCGTTGAGCCAGTCTCCGACGGCGCCAATCACATCACCATCCTGCTCGGAGCCATCCCCCCAAAGGGAAAAGCCGTCGTAACGCTGGATTTCGACAATAACTTCAGCCCGTGGATGGCAGCACGTGTCTCGATCGAGGACGAAGATCTGGAATTCACCACAGCCACATACAAAGGCGCAGGGATGGAGTTAACAGCAGAGTTTGGAACCCAAGGCACCGCCGCTATCGACCTCCCCAAAGAGGCCTGCGAGACAGATCAACCCGAAGAGGTTCTAACCCCGATCAGCTAGGCTCGATCAGTTGGACGACGCCTCAGCCTCCGCAGCAGCAGCCGCCTCAGCCGCGCGCTTATCTTCAATCTGACGCCACTTGGCCACGGCGCTGTTATGTTCCGCCAAAGTCTTTGAGAACGCATGCCCGCCAGTGCCATCCGCCACAAAGAAGATATAATCCGTCTCCGCAGGGTTCAAAGCCGCCTCAATGGCCGCTTTCCCTGGGTTAGCAATCGGCCCCGGAGGCAGACCCGGAATAACGTAAGTATTGTAAGGCGTTTCTTTGTTCAGCTCCGAGCGGCGCAACCCACGCCCCAGCGTGCCCACCCCATTGGTGATCCCGTAAATCACCGTGGGATCGGTCTGAAGCTGCATACCAAGGTTCAAACGGTTCACAAAAACAGACGCCACCTGCGGACGCTCATCCGCAAGACCCGTCTCTTTTTCAATGATAGAGGCCAAGATCAAAGCCTCCTCCCGCGTCTTAAGCGGCGTCTCAGGATCACGAACCAGCCACGCATCCTCAAGAATCTTCGCCTGAGCCGCCGTCATCTGCTCAATCAAAGACGCCCGCGTCGCCCCGCGAGAATAACTATACGTATTGGGCGCAAGCGAGCCCTCCAGAGGAACAACGTCAATCTCCCCCGTCAGGCTCTCAACCGAATTCAGCTTCTCCACCACCTGCCAAGAGGACCAACCCTCAACAATGGTCACATTAAACGAAAAGCCCTTACCAGAGGTCACAATGCCCAGAACCTCCTCCATGGAGGCCGCGGCCGGAATCTCGTAATCCGCAAATTTCAACTGGCTGTCAGCACCCGTGTAACGTGCTGCTACGCGGAACACCGACGGGTTGGAAATCACCCCCGCTTCCACCAAACGATCCGTTACCTTACCAAGATTATCACCCCGCTCCACCGGCACCAATACGGTCTCGGTCAAAGGACCGGGCGCACGGTACTCGGTTTGCGCCCAACTCACCACAAATCCAAGAGCCACAAGGCCCACAATGATCAGCAAAAGCGCGTTGGCAGCGATGTGACGGTACATGGGTTAAACCTTTCCCATCACCAGCGAGGCATTGGTGCCACCAAACCCGAAGGAGTTCGACAGAACCAAATCCACCTTCCGCTCGCGCGGCTGATTGGGCGCCAGATCAAGCGGCAGATCAGGCTCGGGATTATTCAGATTGATCGTAGGCGGTGCCACCTGATCGCGAATAGCCAGAATAGAGAAAATTGCCTCAACCGATCCCGCAGCACCCAGTAGATGTCCGATGGATGACTTGGTGGAAGACATGGTCGCACTCGACGCACCCGCCCCCATCAAACGCGCCACAGCGCCCAATTCAATGGTATCCGCCATAGTCGAGGTGCCATGGGCATTGATGTAATCCAGATCAGACGCATCGCGCCCTGCCCGCTTCAAAGCCGCCGCCATTGACCGGAACCCACCATCCCCATCAGGAGAAGGCGCAGTAATATGATGGGCATCGCCGGACAATCCGTAGCCCAGAACCTCCGCATAAATCTTAGCACCACGCGCCTTGGCGTGTTCGTATTCTTCTAAAACAACAATACCAGCACCCTCACCCATCACAAACCCGTCGCGGGTCTGATCATAGGGGCGCGAGGCCGTTTCCGGATCATCGCGATGTGCGGTCGAAAGCGCCTTACAGGCATTAAAGCCCGCAATCCCAAGCTCTGAGATTGGCGCTTCACAGCCACCGGCAATCATCACATCCGCATCATCCAAAGCAATCAAACGCGCCGCATCACCAATGGCATGCGCCCCCGTCGAACAGGCCGTCACAACCGCATGATTTGGCCCCTTATAGCCGTGCTTGATGGACACCTGACCAGAGGCCAGATTGATGAGAGCAGACGGAATAAAGAAAGGCGACACGCGACGCGGCCCCTTTTCTTTCAGCAACACAGCCGTGTCCGCCACAGCCGACAACCCACCAATGCCAGAGCCGATCATCGTGCCTGTGCGGAACTGCTTCTCGTCCGTATCAGCAACCCAACCACTGTCCGCAATCGCCTGATCCGCGGCACACATGCCATAGCGAATAAACGGATCAACCTTGCGCGCATCCTTGGGCGCCATCCAATCATCAGCATTGTAAGTCCCGTCCGAGCCATCTCCCAACGGAATTTCACAAGCGTAATTGGTCACCAGGTGATCCGCATCAAACTTCTGGATCGTGCCCGCTCCGGATTTGGAGGCCAGAATACGCTCCCAAGTCGCATCAACACCGCACCCAAGCGGCGTCAAAAGGCCCATACCTGTCACAACAACTCGACGCATCTTCAACCTCATCTGTTCTTTTTGAGCGTCAAGGGCCTGACCATCGCAATCCCCAAACCGCTCTGTTGGAGTGCTTTTACCTGAGCCAGCCCATAAGGAAAAGGCCTCTCACCACCGGAAAATGGCACCCTAAAATCAAAACGGCGCCCGAAAGGACGCCGCTTTAGAATCACAATCTGAATTATGGATCAGACGGCTTCGGTGATAAACTTCACCGCATCGCCAAAAGACTGGATCGTCTCGGCAGCATCGTCTGGAATCTCAATTCCGAACTCTTCTTCAAAAGCCATAACCAGCTCAACAGTGTCGAGGCTGTCAGCACCAAGATCGTCGATGAACGACGCCGCGTCTGTGACTTTACCTTCTTCAACACCGAGGTGCTCAACAACGATTTTTTTTACGCGCTCTGATACGTCGCTCATGTTCGTTCCTCACTTCTAGTGGACCTCATTGCATCGAGACCCGATTTCATGGCCAAGCGACGCAACGCCCTCAACCCCTCTACTCGCCAAAACGTCCCGTATTCAATGCGGTACCGGCAAAACTCGGACGCGCTATAGCACAAAGGCCTCAAATGGCAACTGGTAAACGTGAAACGAGCCACGCTTATCAAGACGCCAATAGAATGGTGAGCCCCTTGGGAGCTTTCAAGACCTATGGCGCGTTTTTCTTTTATGAACACCGATTAACGAAACGGGCTCACAACACCTGAGCCACACTTGATCACGACCACCGACGTATTGTCCTGATCAGGATCATCCAGCATGTCCACCGCCCGCAGCAAAGCCCGCGCAATCTCCGAAGCCGTGCGCCGCTTGTGCCCCGCCACAACCGCCTCGATCTGATCGTTGGATAGATATTGAACACCGTCACTGGCAGCTATGATGATGTCACCCGCTTTAAGATGCGTGGGCGTCATTGCACAATCAATCGACGGAATATCCCGCCCCATAAGCACAGAAGTCAAAGCATTGCGATCAGGATGATTGAGCGCCGCCGCCGCATCCATCTGCCCCGATGACACCATCAAATCAATCTGGGGCGCCATAGAGTGATCCGCGTTCAATTGCGTCAACCGATCACCCCGCGCCAGAAACAAAGGGCTATCCCCGACCGAAATCCAATAAAGCCGGTCATCAAACACCACAGGGGCCACAACCGTCGCCCCCATACCCTTATGGGCCGGATTTTCACGCACATGGGCATCAATGCAAAGATTGGCCGAGTTCACCACATCAAGAAGCGTCGTGTTGAAATTCTCCTCCAACCCCAAACGATCCGAGGACTGGAACTTCAACTCGCTAAACACCTCCGTGACAACAATCTTTGACGCCACATCACCAGCCGCATGTCCACCCATGCCATCCGCCAGAACAGCAAAGCCATAGGGCACGCCGACCGCAAAGTCCGCGACAACCGCGTCCTCCTGACAGTCTCGTTTCCCCTGACTTATCGCTGTTGCGACGTCATATTGCATGATTAAGCGCGTCCCTCCAATTGACCTGCGTCCTCACTCCAGACGAAATCCGGTCCACAAAAAGCAACCAATTGCAGCGTGGTTTCGCCCAATCGAATACGATCCCCATGAACCAACGGCTCAGTGGTCAAAACCGGTGCCTCGTTCAGGCGCACCAGATTGGCCTTCCCGCCATGACCGATAAAGAAAGCCCGCCGCTCTTCGTCAAAAGCGATAGAGGCATGATTGTCCCGCGAAATACTGGTATCGCCAAAATCAATCTGAATCGACTGATCGTCCCCACGTCCCAGTTGCGACACGCCTGAGCGAAGCGGCATCGAATGCCCCCGTCCCGGCCCCTCAATCACAACCAACCATCCAACCGCTTGATAGGTCAGAGGCGCAGATGCCGCCTGAGGCTCCTGCTTGGCCAAAACATCCTCAACCTTGCCCTCTCCATGATCAATGCCCAAAAGGCGCGTTTTGGCGCGACCACCACGGCGTTTGGGCTGGGTGGGCCTTTGCGAACCTTGTGCAACCGTCTCTTCAGCCCCCAATTTCAACAATGGCGAGGTCACACTCGCCACCTCAGGCTCTGCCGCCCCCTCTTTGGGAAACAGCGCGGATGGATCAGGTCTCTGCGTAACTGAACGAGCGGGAGCCTCTGGCTCAACCGCCGGACGGCTCGAAGGCGCAACCTCATCAAATGGAAGATCAATATACTCAGGGCCACCCGCACGCGGTTGCGTGACCGGATCAGGCGGTGGCACGGCCATATCCGCGTCACTCTGCCGATTGCCAAATGTGAAAGCGGGTTGCTTACGTCCAAACATCAAAAAACACCTTTTACTGATACAACGAAAAACACTAGTTTTGATACGAACTTGAGGCCCAGCATTACTGTGCCCCATTTGCGGACAAAGACTGTCCAACTAACGCCGATTGATGATCGGTCGTTATAATTGCAAGGGCAGCAATACGATCCGCCCCCACATAACCACTGAGATGAAACGCACTGCCCAATAGAACCGCCAACCCGACGGAGGCGGCCATAAACTGCTGGAAACCCTGCTTGCGAGAGGACGGCGCGGCTGCAAACTTCTCCAGCGCCTCTTCATCAAGATAGGTGACATCACCGTCAAAATCGGGCTCTAAAGCGGTCAGCTCCGCCAAATCCACGCTGGCATCTTCCTCAAACTCTTCTGCAATCCGCGCCACCTCATCGCGAATGGCATCAAATTCAAAATCCAGAGGCTTGGGCGCTGAAATAGGCCCCCCCGCATCAATCCGTTTGATCCACTCTCGCGCCGATTGAAGCCGCTCATTGGGGAGAACCTTCACAGCCACATCAATGGCCTCCAAAAACCCCTCTGGATACCCCTCAAAACGCCCCGACAAAGGCTGATAAGGGTCCTTGCGCCCCTCCGCCACAGCCGCCAGACGCGACTGGCTATTGGGCGGAGCCTCCCCTTCAATCAGATGATAAAAAGTCGCTCCCAGCGCATAAAGATCACTCGAATTGCCCTGAGCACTCCCCTCCACATAAAATTCCTGAGGCGAATACCCGTCCTTAACCACCCGCATCATCGTCAAAGCCCGACTGGCCTTTGTCGCCTGATCGCGGGCCGCTCCAAAATCAATCAGGATCGGATTATCATAACGATCCACCAAAATATTATCAGGCGAGATATCACGATGCAGAACATCATGATCATGCACAAACTCGACCGCCGTCAGAAGCTTGCGCAACCAGGCCACCAAGCGCTCGGGCGACAGCTCCAAAGCCTCGTCCTCGATCACATCCAGAAGATCACAGCCATCAACAAAATCAATGGCCATATAGGCCGTGTCATTGTCCTCGAAAATCTGATGCACACCGATGATATTGGGATGCACCAGCTTCGCCATCGCCTTGGCCTCACGCACAAACAGGCGCACCACGGACTCAAACGGACGACGCGAAGAGGCAGCCGCAGGCGCCACAAGGTTCCCGCGTCGATGACACAAAGCCGAAGGGAAACACTCCTTCACAACCACATCACGATCCAGATTGTCTTTGGCCAGATAGGTCATGCCAAAGCCGCCACTGGCAAGAAACTTGGTGATCGTAAACTGACCGTTGTTCAGAGACACACCAGGCTCCAACTCCTGATCCGGAAGGCCGTCAGATGCGTCCAAAGAAGTGTCGTCGGATGTCATAATAAAAAGTCCAGCAGCTTAAATGCGCGTCCGGAGCAAAACGAATAAAGACCCGAACATGTCCGGCCTAAATCCCATTTGGGGCGAAAATGCAGCACATGAGCCTCTTAAACCCAATATCTCGCCGTAATTTTAATCGATTTAAATATGGCAAAAGAAAAAGGGCGCCGTAAATGCGCCCTCTTCCCTATTGAAAAATGGAGAGGCCTTACGCCTTGGCAACGGCCCGTTTGGCCATGACACCCACCAAATGGGCGCGATACTCTGAAGAGCCATGAATGTCCGAGAGCATATCATCCGCCGAAGTGGCCACCCCGTCCAAAGCCCCGGTTGACCAGTTCGACAAAGCCGCTTCCATGGCCCCATGACGGAACACTCCGTCATTGCCAGCACCCGTCACCGCCACGCGCACTCCGTCAGCCGCTTGGGCCGCAAAGACACCCACCATCGCATAACGCGACGCCGGATTAGGGAACTTCTCATAGCCCGCCTGAGACGCCTTGGGGAACTTCACCCCCATAACGATTTCGTCTTCTTCAAGCGCGGTTTCGAACATGCCCGTGAAGAAATCATCCGCCGAAATCTCCCGCTTGTCCGTGACAATGGTTGCTCCAAGCCCAAGACACGCCGCCGGATAATCCGCAGCCGGATCATTATTGGCAATAGACCCACCAATGGTCCCCCGATTGCGAACCGCCGGATCACCAATATGGGACGCCAAAGCCGCCAAAGCCGGAATAGCCGAAGCCACCTCGCTTGAAGCTGCCACTTCCGCATGGGTCGTGGCCGCACCAATAGTGACCGTGGACCCATCCACAGCAATGCCAGCCATCCCGTCAATGGTCGTCAAATCCACCAAATCGGACGGAGCCGCAAGACGCGCCTTCATGGTCGGCAATAAGGTCTGCCCTCCGGAAATATACTTCCCGTCATCCGCTGACCCCAGTTTCGAGGCCGCATCAGATGCAGATTTCGCGCGATGATATGTTGTTTCATACATGTCTCTAACTCCTTATTCCGCTGCCATCTTGGCCGCATTCGCCGCCGCCCAGACCTTTTGAGGGGTCGCAGGCATTGAAACATCCGCCCCAATGGCATCCTTAATCGCATTGATCACCGCAGGAGGTGTCCCGATGGCACCAGCCTCTCCGCAGCCCTTGATCCCAAGCGGGTTCGACGGCGTTGGCGTGGCTGTGGTCGAGACCTCAAAGGACGGCACATCATCCGCACGAGGCATGGTATAGTCCATGTAAGACCCGTTCAACATCTGACCGTCCTCATCATAAACAACCCCCTCCAACAGAGCCTGCCCGACACCTTGCGTGACCCCGCCATGCACCTGACCCTCAACAATCTGAGGATTGATGATCGTACCAAAGTCATCGGCAGCCACATATTTCACGATCTCGGTGACACCCGTGTCGGGATCAACCTCGACCTCGCAAATGTAACAACCCGCAGGGAAGGTAAAGTTCGCAGGATCATAAAAAGCCGTCTCCTTAAGACCCGGCTCCATGCCCTCAGGCAGATTATGCGCCGTGTAGGCCGCCAAGGAGATCTCATGCCAGAGCATCTTCTTGTCCGTCCCCTTAACGCTCACCTCACCGCCCTCAATGACAATGTCATCCTCAGAGGCCTCTAAGGTGTGCGCCGCGATTTTGCGCGCCTTATCCTCGACCTTCTCAAGCGCTTTGAGGATCGCAGACATACCAACCGCACCGGAGCGCGACCCGTAAGTCCCCATACCCATCTGCACCTTGTCAGTGTCACCATGCACAATCTCGACGTTCTCGAACGGAACCCCAAGACGCTCACAGACAATCTGACGGAAGGTGGTCTCATGCCCTTGCCCGTGGGAATGCGAACCCGTGAGAACCTCAATAGAGCCCACCGCATTCACACGCACTTCCGCACTCTCCCAAAGGCCAACACCAGCCCCAAGCGAGCCAACAGCCGCCGAAGGCGCAATGCCACAAGCCTCGATATAACAAGACATGCCCATACCGCGCAGTTTGCCCCGAGAGGCCGCCTCCGCCTTACGCGCATCAATCCCAGCGTAATCAATTGCAGCCATTGCGTTATCAAGCGAGACCTCAAAGTCCCCCGCATCATAGGTCATGATCACAGGCGTCTCATGGGGGAACTCACGAATGAAGTTCACCCGGCGCAATTCGGCTGGATCAACACCAATCTCACCCGCCGCCTTGGTCATCAACGTCTCCAGCAGATAAGTGGCCTCAGGGCGACCGGCCCCGCGATAGGCATCCACAGGCGTCGTATTGGTATAAACCGTCTTCACATTGGCATGAATGTTCGGAATATTATACTGCCCCGAGAGAAGCGTCGCATAAAGATATGTGGGCACCGCTGAGGAAAACAGGCTCATATACCCGCCCAAATCCGCCAGAGTGTGAACCTTCAAGCCAACAATCTTATTGTCCGCATCAAAGCCCATCGTCGCCGTTGAAACATGATCGCGCCCATGGGCATCCGTGAGGAACGCCTCTGTACGATCCGAAGTCCATTTCACCGCCGAAACACCCGCCTTCCGGCAAGCCCAAAGACACACAATCTCTTCTGGGTAAATGTAGATTTTCGCACCAAACCCACCGCCCACATCAGGGGCAATCACACGAAGCTTGTTCTCCGGTGCCACCTGATAAAAGGCAGAGAGAACCAATCGCGCTACATGTGGGTTCTGACTGGTGGTGTGAAGCGTCAACTGATCCTCAGCCTCATCAAACTGCGCTAAGGCCGCGCGAGGCTCCATGGGATTGGGCGCCACACGATTGTTGGTCAACTCAATGGTCACCGTCTTGGCCGCAGACGCAATGGCCGCATCCGTGGCCGCCTCCTCACCAATCTCCCAATCATAAATCAGATTGTTGGGCGCATTCTCATGGATCTGAGCCGCACCCGCTTTCAGAGCGTTCTCAGAGCCAATCACCGCTGGCAGCTCATTGTAATCCACGTCAACCAGCTCGGCCGCATTGCGCGCCTCAACCAAAGTCTCGGCAATCACAACCGCAACCGCATCGCCCACATAACGCACCTTGGTGGTGGCCAATGCAGACCAGGCTCCCATGTTCATGGGCGAACCATCTTTGGACGAAATCGCCCAACCGCAAATGATGTTGCCAATGCCGTCTCCGGTCAGCTCGTGACCATCATAAACCGCCACAACACCAGGGGCCGCCAATGCCGCCGCCTTGTCCATTCCCTTAACTTCCGCATGCGCATGGGGCGAACGCACAAACGCCGCATAATGTTGCCCATGAACCGTAAAATCATCCGTATAGCGCCCTTTACCGGTCGTCAGTCGACGATCTTCGGCCCGTTTCGGTGAGGCTCCAATTCCGTTGCTCATCTTAATATCCTTCCCTGAAAACAGCCCTTTTTCAGCTTGTAACGCCTTTGGGCTTTGTCTTTCGTCGTCTTATGGATCCGCTCGACCCCCAATTCGATTTCCCCCAAATACTCATGGCGTAACCGATCAGGACCAAGCGCAGATGGCTGCTTATTCCGCAGCCTTAGCACCATGCATCGCAGCATTGGCCGCCAGAATAGATTTGACGATATTGTGATATCCGGTGCAGCGACAAATATTGCCTTCCAACTCGGCGCGCACAGTCGCCTCATCCAGATTACCACCATGACGCGCAATCATATCCGAGGCCGTCATAATCATACCGGGCGTGCAAAACCCGCACTGAAGCCCGTGGTTTTCATTAAATGCCACCTGAATGGGATGAAGATCAGCCCCATCAGCCATGCCCTCAATCGTGCGCACGTCCGCGCCATCCGCTTGGGCGGCCAACATGGTGCACGCCTTCACGGATTTCCCGTTCACATGCACAACACAAGCGCCACATTGGGACGTATCACAGCCCACATGCGTACCCGTCAGCTTCAAATCTTCGCGCAGAAAATCAACCAGCAGCGTGCGCCCTTCAACAGCCTTGGCCACAGCCTTACCGTTGACAACCATACTCACAACGTCAGCACTACTTTCGCTGCCGCCCACAACCATCGAGACTTTAGACATGAACATCCTCCCTAATGCAGTTCTTATTTGTTAATTAGGAGCCTAGCCCCTAAAGCCCCCCTGTCAACACAAGGATCAAAAACCAATACTTAAAGACGATCCATCAGCGAATACCAAAGCATCCCTGCAATCAGCAAAGGATGACGCAAAGCCCGCCCGCCGGGAAACGCCAAGCCCTCAACCTTTGACATAGTCTCAAACAACTCCGCGCGACCATCAATCGCATCCGCCACCATCCGCCCTGACATGGTCGCCATACCGACGCCGTGCCCGGAATAGCCCGACGAGTTATAAACATCAGGAGCCAAGCGCTGCAAAAACGGAAGCCTGTTCGTGGTAATCGCCAAAGTCCCGCCCCAGCCGTAATCGATCCTGAGATCAGACGTCTGAGGAAAAATCTCCACCATGGCCTTGCGCACAAAGGCCTTGATGTCGCTTGGATAGCGATACCCATAACTCTCCCGCCCCCCAAACAGCAGCCGCCGATCCGCCGAAAGCCGGAAATAATTCACCACAAACTTACTGTCCGCCACCGCATAGTCATGGGACAAAATCGAAGCCGCCTGCGCCTCACTCAAAGGCTC
>CAZXRG010000056.1:0-16170 GCA_964642935.1 uncultured Rhodobacterales bacterium
CGGACAAAATCAACCCCGCGCTTGACAATGCCGCAATCAGAGAACCGTTTTTGCCGGATTGTTTTGGCACGAGGTTATTGTCACTCAATTGCATGTTGGAGAGATTGCTCGCACATAAAGCAAACGGGCTGCTTGAAACCGAAAACCTGACAAGCGGTTTACAGGAAACTCCAAGCAGCCCGAGATAAACAGAGTTTATCACCACATCGCTCTCTCGAGGTGTCCCACTTTTGAACCTTGCCGTTCGCGGAGTGGGTGTGGTTATCCCTTTAGTGGTCGTTAGCCAGGGGGTTTACCGCGTCGTTCAAAAGTTTGGTCAAAGTGAGCCCTCCTTTTTCTGACAGACTTAACTTGGGCATTTGCGAGTGCATCGTCAACCTACTGAATTTTTGGGGAGCCCCAATGTCTCAGTCTGCCGTCAAAAAGGCAGTCATTTCTTTGATAACTTCCAGATATCCTTCTGAATATGACGCAGAGCCCAAAAGTCTGTTGGGTTCAGTCTGCTGTCAAAGAGGCACGACTTTGGAACAGCGTGACTTGAAAAAGTGATCTGAGATCACCAAATCCGTTGGGTGGTGCGGCATCACTCGGTTTCTCCGGTTTGGCCCAATGCCTGCTTAGGCTAGTGATGGGGCTCTACCGCACCTGGCAAGTATGACCTTTCTGGGGTCGCCGCTCCTCGATGAACGAGCTTCGTTCAGCGCGGAGAAATGTGATGCTGAAACTATATAAAATCTTGGTCGAGCTTGTGTTCTTGCTTGCCGCTTTGGTTACCATCATCCAGTGGATAACAGGTTAGAATACTTCGGCCAACACAAAGGAGGTGCGCTCTTCGGGGCGCATCTCTGAAGCCCTCAGGATCTTCAGAAATTCATACGGTTTCGCCAAAACCCATAAGTTCTTGGCTGGCGGCCCTCTGCATCGCAGAACAGCGTCGTAGACGATCGCACGTGATTGGAAAAATGCATTCCGAGGAATGAGTGTTTGTTGGCGCTTGGCTACGATTTCCCTCCGTGGTGGCAAGAAGGTCAGCGATAGCCAATATTTGAGAATTTGAAAGCGAAGTAATGCAGCTTCAAATGGATCGGGTGCGCCGGATTCTCGTCGCCAACTCTGGATTTCAGCCGCGAATAGGACATGATCTAGGAACTCTAGCAACCGCCGTGCTCTTCCAGCACTGGCGGGCCTCGAATGCGAGGGAAAACTACTAGGTTCTTAAGCGGAGGCGACCGAGCTCTACTCGGCCTACTTCGTCGTCGGCGTTTGCGTTTTTTCCTCATGCAGCGAAGGTAGGGACGGACCACCTTACTTTCAAGGTAGGGGTCACGAGCGGACTTGCTATGGCCAAAACTCATACCTTTCTGTCACCGGCGATAACGACCGATTTAGGTGAAAAACTCGACCTACTAGATGTTATGTTTGATGTGGCTGCGTTTTCGTAACCCGCTGTTATCGCGGGCAAAGCGATTGGTTTTGGCGGTCATGTTTTTGGGGGATTTTGAACCTCAGAACGGAGCCATTTTGGCCATACGTTTTAGGTTCTGTGCGGTGGCGGCGAGAAGGAATTCTTCTGTTGCTCCTTTTAAACCTCGGAGCCGGAGGCGTTTCAGGCCTAGGTGTCGTTTCAAATGAGCGAACAACATCTCGACCTTTTTTCGTCGTCGTCGGCTCTCGTCATATTGCCAAGTGTGCTTCAGATCTCGAACCGTTTGACGGGCTTCTTCGTCCATGTGTCTTGTGACTGTCCGGTATGGAGCATCTGTGCAAGCCTTTTTGATCAGACAGGCACCACAGGTCTTTTGATCTGCATAGTAGTTCTTGATACGGTCATCTTCCTTGATGCGACGCAGTGGCATCTCATGCCCTTCAAGGCAGGTGAAGCTGTCGCGTTCGGCATCATATTGAAAATGGCCGATGTCGTATTTTCCATGGGTCTGATGTTTGCGATCCAGTACCGGCACATGCGGTGTTACCTCACGTTTGAGAAGCCAAGCCAGAAACGGCCCGGTGCCATATGATCCATCTGCCGCAATCCGGTCGGGGTGGAAGTCATGACGCTCAGCACTGCGCTCCATCATGGGGTCGAGTACCGCTCGGGGCGGACCCCATGATCTTCATCGCTTTCTACGAAGCGTGGTCTAATCTAGAGCATATCTTTGGGATCTTGATTCATACTTGATGGGATAGACCCAATCTCGCAGCATAAAATGCACCACAGTTTGCGGTACTCTACGGTATTCAGCTTACGCTTTCACGGATCGCTCGTAGAGCAACAGGTTGTCCTGCGCTCATGCTTTCGGATGCCGCATCAGCCAACAGTTGCGCTTTCAGTCCATCGTCCAAGCTTGGCTGCGGGTTTGTGCCAGTGTTCAAGGCCTCAATGAAGCACTTCATTTCCTCGGCATAGGCACGTTCGTATCGTTCCAAGAAAAAGTTCTGCGCGGGAGCTGCAGCAAAGCCACGAGCGTCTGCAAATTCAACGGTATTCTCGTGCTGGTTATGGGCGCGCAGCATGCCCTTTTCACCATGAACCTCGATGCGTTGATCATAGCCATAGGTGGCCCGGCGCGAGTTAGAGATCTGGCAAATAGCCCCACTTTTGGTTGTGAGCGTAACAGCGGCTGTATCAACGTCTCCAGCGGCTCCAATTGCAGGGTCAACCAAGCAAGAGCCTACAGCAAAGACCGAAACCGGCTCTTCTCCCAGCAAGAACCGTGCCATATCCAAATCGTGGATCATCATATCCCGAAACAATCCTCCGGAGGTCTTGATGTAGTCCACGGGGGGCGGGCTTGGATCGCGCGACAGGATCGTGACCAACTCGACCTGGCCGATGTCCCCTGCCCCGATGCGGGCCTGCAAAGCCGCGAAGTTTGGGTCGAAGCGGCGATTGAACGCCGTCAGGAACGGCACACCAGTTTCTTCTACCACCTTTATGCAATCCCGGATCCGCTCCGACGACAGGTCCACAGGCTTTTCACAGAAAATGCCTTTGCCTGCGCGCGCTGCTGCGTGGATCAGATCATAGTGGGTCGTTGTTGGCGTTCCAATGACAACAGCCTCCACGTCATCGCTGGCCATAATCTCAGCCGTGGTGCGTACTTCTGCGCCGATCTTACCCGCCAACGACTGCGCGGCCGCCGGCATCGCATCTGACACTGCAACCACCCGAGCGCCGGGGTTGTCTTTTACAGCACGGGCATGGACCTGACCGATCCGCCCGCACCCAAGCAATGCTATGTTTACCATGATCTACCCTTTCATCGTCCGCAGGACGGTGCGCGCCGCTGCCATAACGGGATCGTGCGTTTCTTTCAGGATCTGAACGCGATCAAACCTGTTTGGATCGGCGTCGACAGCCGCACGCAGGGCGGTGCCAAAAGCCATCCGCAGCTCTGTCCCAATGTTGAATTTGCAAATGCTGGTGGTCTTGGCCAATTGCAACCGTTGATTGCCTGGCACGCCCGACCCGCCATGAATGACCAATGGGACGTCCGTCACCGCATCAATGCGCGCGATGCGATCTTCGTCCAAGCCCCCGCTTTGGTCCTGTTGCAGGTGCACGTTGCCCACAGAGATCGCCATGGCGTCTACACCTGTTTCAGCAGCAAATTGCATGGCCTCGGCCGGGTCGGTCCCGTTGGACTTTTCGCCGCCGTCATAGCCGACGAAACCAATCTCGCCTTCGCAAGAGATGCCCGCACTTCGGGCCAATTCAACAACACGCGCAGTTTCATCAATGTTTTGGGCCAACGGTTTGCGAGATCCATCAAACATAAGCGACGTAAAGCCCGCGTCCAAAGCTGCCTGACAGTCGTCGAATGTATAGCCATGGTCCAAATGCGCGACGACAGGAACCGATGCATCTTCAGCCAAATGTCTGAACATCTTGCCCAAGATCGGAAGCGGCGTGTGCTCTCGGCAACTTGGGCCTGCTTGCAGGATCAAGGGGCACCGTTCTGCTTCGGCGGCCGCTACAAAGGCGCGCATGTCTTCCCATCCAAGGGTTACAACACCCGCAACAGCGTGGCCGTTGGCAAGCGCAGGTTGCAGCACATCTTTCAGTGTTACCAATGGCATAGGGCACCCTTTGCAGGCTGATGAGCCGAGTAGAACATTGACGTCTTCGGGCCTATTTGAATTTCGCGATCATGTCTTTGATGCCCGGGATCGTTTCGATCTGATAAGCATGGGACGGTTGGAAAAACTGCACCAGGCTGCGCTGGCTCAGGCCCCCAAGGATCGTGAAGTAATACATCTCGTAGCCCGGAAGAACCGCGCAGGGGTGATACCCGCTGTCCAAGCAGATGGTCGACCCATCGACAAGGTGGTATGCATCCCCCGGCTTTCCATCTTCACGTTGTAGCATCTGCACACCGGACCCGTGGTTAGGGCGGAAGCGGAAGTTGTAGGTTTCATCGTGTCGTGTTTCATCCGGCAGACGGTCGGTGTCATGCTTGTGGCTTGGGAACCCGGACCAACCGCCTTGGCCCACAGTGTAAAGTTCAGACACCAACAGGCGGCCAACTTTGCCGTGCTGCTTTTGGCCCAGTATATGTTTGATCTTGCGGTGTGTCTTTGTGTCATCGGATCCGTATTGAACCAGATCCAGCTCATCCGAGCGAACGGCAAAAGGGTCCAAGACCTCATCGAACTTCGCACCGGCCACGAAGACCTCGGTGCTATCTTTTGCAACCATGGTGACTTTGGCGCCACTGGGTACGTAGACACCTTCGGGTTCGCCGTCCCATACGTCAGCGCCGCGACCGCCCAGATCACTGGCTGCAAATCCCTCTACATCCACATCCACCGTGCCGGTTGCGGGCACAATGCAGGTCTCGTATCCCGGCACTTGGTATTCAAAGGCCTGCCCTGCGTCGAGCTTGACGATATTGAAATAGTTCAGCGGCACCGTCGCGTCTTCGACATCGACAATCGGGGCGTTCTTGTTGTCATAGGGGGCGATGTGCATAGCCGTGCTCCTTTAAGCCCGCGTAGGTCCGGGGTGAGAATTCAAAAAATCCGCAAGCGTATCGCGGTCCGCCATGGCAGGCGCGCAACCGGGTCGCGAGACAGTGACCGAAGCACAAGCAGAGCCGCGCAGTAGGGCCGTTTGCAAGTCATGACCATCCGCTATGGAGGTCACAAAACCCGCCATAAAGCTGTCTCCGGCACCGGTGGGTTTCAGGGCTTCAACGGGGTAGATGCCGGTGCGAATTTCCTTGCCATTGTGAAACGTCAACGCGCCCTTTTCCCCCATTTTGTAGATGATCAAAGGCACTGTTTTACTGAACTCACGGGCCTTGTCCAAGCCCTTGTCATAATCGCCTGCAATAAAGCCGAACTCTTCATCGTTGCCGACGATCATATCACTGGATTCAGCGGCACGGGTCAAAACGTCGGATGCGACCTGTGGCGATGGCCACGAATAGGGGCGGTAATCGACATCAAATATGATCGGCAATCCGGCGGCTTTTGCCAACTCAAAGGCTTTGAACGTTGCGCTGCGCGACGGCTCTGCCGCGAAAACGGTACCTGCAGTGATAAGCGCTCCAAACGCGGCGTAGTCGACACCGGATACATCCGTGTCATCCATTTGAAAGTCAGCAGCCCCATTGCGGTAGATGACATTGCGGTGCCCTTCGACGCGGCTTTCATAAAAGGCCAAGGAATTGCGATATTCACCGCCGACGGTGGCGACATAGTCTGTGCCAACACCATACCGTTTCAACTGTCCAACACAGTAGCTGCCTACGCTGTCGTCAGACACACGGGTCACAAGCGACGCTTGGCCGCCCAATTTACAGATGCCCGCGGCGATGTTGGCGGAAGATCCCCCTAACCCAACAGTCACCCGGTCGGCCTCTTCGGCCGCAACACCGGCATCGGTGAAAAAGTCGATGCCTGCGCGGCCAACGACCACGAAGTTGTTTTGCTGTAGGCCTTCAAACAGATCCGTCATTTGCGCCCCGCAGCATTGCCCGCGTCGGCCTGATCAAGGATCTCTGGGTATGGGTAGTTCAGCCCCAACAGCTGTTTGATGTCCGGGCTTGCAGCCTGAATAAAGCTGTCCGGCAGCGCGCTTGGCATATCTTCCAAGGGTTTGACCCACTTTGGTAGGTAATTGATCAAGACAGCATTGCGGTCATGGTCTGCTTTGTTCGGCATGGCACAATGCCACGCGGCCCCAAAGAAGATAACTGTATCCCCAGGTTCGGCAATCATGCGCGAACATGTGTCATAAAAGGACTTTTGCTCTGCTTCATTGGGATAGCGTAGATGCTTTTGCGTGCCCGGCATATATGCCGTAGCACCCGAGGCTTCGGTGAAAGGGTCCAAAACAATAGTGACTTGTGCATTGACTGGATAGCTGGCGTTCAGCCCCAAAGGGTGCGTTTCAGGTGCATGAAAGTCCCAATAGGGATAATCCACATGCGGTTCCTGCCCCGGACCTCCGGGCAAAATGCGGTTGGCGGCGATAGAGCCCATAATGAACTCTGTCCCCAGCCACCGGCGCATGACACCCATAATCACAGGATGTGATGCCATTTCGGAGAAAACGCTGCCTTTGGCCAGCAAGTTCCAAACCCGGCGTTGCAGGTTTGCTTGGCCGTCTTCGACAGCGGCCCCTTGGAAGTGCGTGACCTTGTCTTCGCCGCCCGCGCTTTCTTCCATAATGATGCGTCGGGCGTCCGCGATCTGTGCGTCCGAAAACAACCCCTTAACAAGGACTGCCCCTCCGCCGTCCATCATCTCTGAACACACAACTTCAGGCGTTACGTTTGTTGCGTCGAGCTGCAGCATATCAGACGCCCTTCCGTTGCAGGTCACGGCTGCTTTCCCAATCCGTATGGGCATCACGCACGCGTTTGCTGTCGCTCACGTTCGGCGTGCCAACTTCCCACCACGCATGCCCTTCTGCAGTCCACCCTTCATGGGCGTCGACTTTCATCACAATCACACTGGTCCTATCAGCAGCTTTTGCACGTTTGAACGCGTCGCCCAGCTCAGACGGATTTGAAACGGTTTCAGCGATTGCGCCCATCGAGGCTGCGTGCGCCGCGAAATCGACACCGATCTGTGTTGTGGCCGTTGGCGTGTCTGCGATCAGGTTGTTGAAGCTTTCATTGCCCGTATTGTTTTGCAGCTTGTTGATCACCGCAAAGCCGCCGTTATCAAGAACAAGTATGATCAGCTTTTTGTTCGTAAGGACCGACGAATACACGTCCGAGTTCATCAAAAGATACGAACCATCGCCGCAGAAAACCAACGTATCTTTGTCCGGCTCCCGTTGCGCCTGCGCAATCCGCGCGCCCCATGCTCCGGCGATTTCATAGCCCATACAGGAGAACCCGAATTCAACGTCAACGGTTCCCACATCAAGTGTGCGCCAGTTCGCCGTGACCTCTGCCGGCAATCCGCCAGCCGCCGCGACAACGCGATCCCGCGGGTCGCACAAATCATTCACGACACCGATGGCTTGGGCATAGGAATTGGGGCGATTGGCGTAAGCCACGTTCTCCACCACGTAAGCATCCCAATTGGCCCGTTCAGTCTTGGCCCTTGCCGTCCATGCAGCAGGCGCCTTGTAGCCGTCCATTGCAGCGCCAAGGGCCGTGATCCCAAGCTTTGCGTCACCTACAACAGGCAAAGACCGGTGCTTGCCCGCGTCGTGCCGCGCAGCGTTCAGCCCGATGATTTGAGCATCCTTCCCAAAGGCCGTCCAAGAACCGGTCGTGAAATCCTGCAAGCGGCAGCCAATTGACAAGATGACGTCTGCTTCGGCCGCGATCATGTTAGCGCAATTCGATCCGGTCACGCCAATCGGCCCGGTATTCAAGCCGTGGCTGGACACCAAGTTCGCACGGCCAGCGATGGTTTCAACCACCGGAATCTGGTGGGCTTCCGCAAAAGCCGTCATTTCAGCCACCGCACGCGAATACTGCACACCGCCGCCAGCGATGATCATCGGGCGCTTGGCAGCCTTTAGCGCCGCAGCCGCATCCTCAATCTCCGCCACGTCCGGTGTGATCCTACGAATGCGATGCACCTTTTTCTCGAACATCTCGGTCGGATAATCATAGGCCCAACCCTGCACATCCTGTGGCAGTGCAATGAAAGCAGGGCCGCAATCGGCGGGGTCCAACATTGTGGCTAACGCGGCGGGCAAAGACTGAATAACTTGCGCCGGATGTGTGATCCGATCCCAATAACGGGACACGGCCTTGAACGCATCGTTCACGCCGAAGGTCGGATCGCCAAAATGCTCAAGCTGTTGCAACACCGGGTCCGGCAGGCGAGTTAGGAACGCATCGCCACACAACATCAAAACTGGCAACCGATTGGCATGGGCCAATGCGGCGGACGTCAAGAGATTCGCCGTGCCCGGACCAGCCGAAGCCGTGCAAAACATAAACCGCTGACGAAGCCATTGTTTGGCATACCCGGCGGCTGCAAACCCCATGCCCTGTTCATTTTGGCCACGGTACAAAGGCAGTTTGTCTTGCGCGTTATACAGCGCTTCGCCCAGGCACGTCACATTGCCATGACCAAAAATGCCAAATCCTCCGCCGCACACACGCTGCTTTTCTCCATCAATCTCGATGAACTGATTCTCAAGATAACGAATGATGGCTTGCGCCGTTGTCAGGCGGACCGTGCTATCGCTCATTTTGCCCTCCCGGCGTGGTGCAAGTTATGCGATCTATGAATTGACGCTTGTGACTTAGCACATCCGAGGCTATCAAGTTTGCAACCGGTTGCAAAGCGCTTTCTTGGGAGGGATTGGCGATGGCTGAGATTGGAATTGGCATCGTTGGCGGCGGCTATATGGGCAAGGCACATTCGGTGGCAATGGCCGCCGTGGCCAGCGTCTTTGACACGCCTTTGCGCCCCCGGCTTGAGATGATTGCAGCCAGCTCTGACGTCTCTGCAGAAGGGTATCGCAGCAGCTTTGGCTTTGCGCGCGCAACGTCGGATTGGCGGGTTCTTGTGTCCGATGATCGGGTGGATGCGGTTGTGATCGCGACGCCGCAAAAATACCATCGCGAGATCGCCGAAGCCGCTTTTGCGCTTGGTAAACCTGTGATGTGCGAAAAGCCGATGGGCGCGTCATTGGACGACGCCAAGGCAATGGTTGCCGCAGCCAAAGGGCATCCAAACATGGTCGGCTATAACTACAGCCGCACCCCTGCGACCCAGTTCACACGCAAGCTGATCCAGGATGGCGTGATTGGGGATGTGACGTACTTCAAAGGCGAAAACGCCGAAGATTTCCTCGCCGATCCATCCCTGCCCGCCACCTGGCGCACCGATGGGGTCGCGAATGGGTGCATCGGTGATCTGGCGCCGCATCTGTTCAACATGGCTTTGGCGTTAATGGGCCCCATCGACAAGTTGGTGGCCGAAGTCGAAACCGTCCACGCAGAGCGACCCGGTGGTAAAGTCACCAACGACGATCAAGTTCAAATGATGTGCCGCTTTCAAAGCGGCGTCATGGGCCATTTGTTTTCGTCACGCGTCGCAACCGGCAGAAAGATGGGCTACGCCTACGAGATTTTTGGCACCAAAGGCGCGATCCGGTTTGACCAAGAAGATCAAAATGCGGTTTGGCTCTACAAGATGGACGGCCCCGAAGAAACGCGTGGGTTTACCAAGATCCTGACAGGCCCCGACCACCCCGACTACTTGCCCTTTTGCCAAGGCCCGGGTCATGGCACCGGCTACCAAGACCAGATCATCATCGAAGCCAAAGATTTTCTGACCGCCATTCACACAGGCCAACCCATTTGGCCCACCTTTGAGGACGGGCTTGCCGTTATCAAAGTCACCGATGCTGCCCTGCGCTCGGCTTCGTCCGGCGCATGGGAAACCGTTGAACCGTAAGGACTGACACCATGACTATTTTAATCGGCAACGCCCCCTGTAGCTGGGGTGTGGAATTTGCAGACGATCCCCGCAACCCAACTTGGCGCACAGTCCTCAAGGAGTGTGCTGAAGCAGGATATAAGGGGATTGAGCTTGGCCCCGTGGGCTTCATGCCAGAAGACCCCGCCGAGCTGAAAGATGCCCTGCAAGAGTTTGATCTTGAACTGATCGGCGGCGTTGTGTTTCGCCCCTACCATGATCCCGATGCATGGGATGATGTTTTAGACGGGACACAGCGTACCTGCAAAGCGCTGCAAGCGCATGGCGCAAAGCACTTGGTTTTAATTGACAGCATTTCGCCGCGTCGCGCCCCAACGGCTGGACGTGCTTTGGAAGCCGAACAAATGGACAAAGCGGAATGGTCCGCCTACCGCGATCGGATCGTGGCAAGTGCCAAAATTGGCGCAGACCACGGCCTGACCGTTGGCATCCATGCCCACGCTGCGGGGTTCATGGACTTTGAGCCGGAACTGGAACGGCTTTTGGATGAGGTGCCGAAAGATCTGTTGAAAATCTGCTTTGACACGGGCCACCATTCCTACGCTGGGTTTGACCCGGTTGCTTTCATGGAACGGCACATCGACCGGATCAGTTATATGCATTTCAAGGACATCGATCCGGCTGTGAAAGCAGATGTTGTCGCCAAGCGGACAGATTTCTACACCGCTTGCGGCCAAGGGATCTTCTGCAACTTGGGCCAAGGGGACGTGGATTTCCCAGCCGTGCGCAATATCTTGGTCGAGGCAGGCTTTGATGGCTGGTGCACGGTTGAACAAGACTGTGACCCAACCCTGCCCGGCACCCCCACAGAAGATGCCAAGGCGAACCGCGGCTACCTTCAATCCATCGACTTTTGAAAGGACCCACCATGGCACGTTTGAATTGGGGCATGATTGGAGGCGGCGAAGGCAGCCAAATCGGACCTGCACACCGTTTGGGCGCACAGGCGGACGGAAACTTTGTTCTGGCTGCAGGCGCCTTGGACCATAACCCGGCCAAAGGCCGCGCCTATGCTGAACGGCTCGGCGTTTCCAGCGACCGCGCTTACGGCAATTGGCAAGAAATGTTGGATGGAGAGAAAGGCCGCGCCGACAAGGTGGACCTTGTCACGATCGCCACGCCTAACGCGACGCACTTTGAGATCACGAAAGCCTTCCTTGAGGCCGGGTTCAATGTGCTTTGCGAAAAGCCCATGACAATGACCGTCGAAGAAGGCGAAGAAATCGTGAAGGTTACCAAGGCGACCGGAAAGATCTGCGCCGTGAACTACTGCTACTCCGCCTACCCGATGGTGCGTGAAATGCGGAATATGGTTGCCAATGGTGATATCGGCAAAGTGCGCCTGATCGTTGCCAACTTCAGCCATGGCCATCACGGCGACGCAGGGGATGCGGATAATCCACGTGTCCGCTGGCGCTATGACCCGGCTATGGCGGGTGTTTCCGGTCAATTTGCGGACTGCGGCATCCATGCGATGCACATGGCCAGCTTCATCTCCGGCGACGAGGTCAAATCCCTATCCGCAGACTTCGCTTCAACCATCGACAGCCGTGTGTTGGAAGACGACGCCATGGTGAACTTCCGGATGGAAGGTGGTGCCGTGGGGCGGCTTTGGACGTCGTCAGTGGCAATCGGGCGGCAGCACGGTTTTGACATTCAGGTCTTTGGCGAAACAGGCGGCCTGAAATGGTGGGCCGAACAGCCGGGTCAGGTGATGTACACGCCGCTGGGCGGCCGCACCCAGATTATCGAAAAGGGCGAAGGCGGTTTGTCGGACGAAGCGTCGCGCCTCAGCCGTGTGGCCATTGCCCATCCCGAAGGCTTCCCGATGGCTGTCGCCAACATCTACGTTGATCTTGCGGCCTCTATTCGTGGTGAACCTGCTGGAGCCTTCCCGACGGCTGTTGATGGATTGCGCTCTATGTCCGCGGTACACAAATGCGTGGCCTCTGCGAAAAATGGCGGGACATGGGTCGATGCGCGCCCTGAGAGCCTAAGGTAAGATATTTGGTCCCTGTAGTTTGTAGGCCTCGGGGGCCAATCACCAGTCTAAACGGGGCGAAGTGTCCCGCGTTCGACCAATTCACAGGGCAGCAAATGCGCTTTGGTGCCCGTATCTTCATCGCTTAGCATTCGGCACACCATTTCGACCGACAGCCGGACGACCTCTGGAATAGGTTGACGGATTGTCGTCAGATTTATGTTGTTCCAGCGTGCCATTTCCATGTCATTCAGCCCGATCAGACCGACGTCGCCGGGCACCGATAATCCAGCAGCTTGCAGCGCGGACAATGCGCCAATAGACAACACATCGTCCCCGCAGAAGTACCCCTGCGCCAAGTCGCCCTGCGCGATCAATCGCTGCATTTCTGCCCATCCCGCATCGTAGGTATAACCACTCGCGAATGAGGTGGTAACTTCAATACCCTGAACACCCGACAGAACATTTAAGAACCCTGCCAAACGGTCATGCGTCGAGGTCGCGGTTTCTGGTCCTGCAAGCATCGCCACTTTGTTATAACCTCGGCGCAGCAGTTCTGTCGCAGCCATACCTCCTGCCGCTTTGTTGTCTATGCCGACCACGTTGATGATTGGCGTCTCGGAATATCGGCCAAAGGCATGCACAACCGGAATGCCTGCCGCGTGGAACTCTTCAGCAAAGATGACAGGCAGTGTTGAAGAGGCCACGATAGCTGCATCTACAGAGTATTGCTGCAATAGGCGCACTGAGGCTTCGGGCCCTGTCTCATCACTTAGGTTCAACAACAGCGGACGCAGGCCGCGTTCTTGCAGGCCTCGCGTGAACAGATCGAAAACCTGCAAAAAGATCGGATTGTGAAAGTTGTTGCTGACAAGCCCGATCAGCTTTGTGCGACCAGTGGTCAGCGAAGATGCCAAAGCATTGGGGCGATACCCCAACTGTTCTGCCGCTTCGGTGATTTTGATCCGCGTCGCAGGCGACACAGAGGCGCCTTCGGTAAAACACCTCGAAACCGCTGATCTGGATACGCCTGCAAGTGCGGCAACTTCTTTAAGCGTAGCGGCCACGACTTTACCCTTTGATGCCGAAAGTTCGGACCGCTATAGCACCGACCAAAGTGGTGTTAAACCACCTTAGGGCGCTGGGGCTTGGGGCTGCTGCATGGTTAATCAAACGGTTTCAACATCATATTCGGGCTGTGTCTTCGCGCCGGTGATATAGGCGACGATGTCCTGACCGTCGGTCTCTTCCTTACGCAGGTTCGCCACAATACGACCACGCCGAAACACGACGATACGATCAACAAGGTCCATGACCTGACGCATGTTGTGGCTGACCAAGATCAATGGCTGGCCTTGGGATTTGAGCGTTCGGATGATGTTTTCAACCTGCGCAGTTTCCTGCACGCCCAAAGCGGCCGTGGGTTCGTCCATGATCGTCAGCTTTGAAGAAAAGCTGGCGGTTCGCGCAATAGCCACACATTGGCGTTGGCCGCCGGACATACGCTCGATCGTGTTTCTGATGTTCGGGATCTTCACGCCAGTGCGTTCCAATGCGGCAAGCGTATCGTTGCGCATCGCTTTGTAGTCCAGAATGCGGAACGGGCCGAGCCAGTCAAACTTGGTCTTTTCACGACCCAAGAACAGGTTGTCAGGCACGTCCAAATGGTCAGCCAATGCCAATGTTTGGAAGACCGTTTCAATGCCAGCTTCGCGGGCATCAATAGGGCCCGTGAAGCTGACTGAATTACCGTCAAAGATCACGTCACCGCTGGTGCGTTGTTCAACCCCTGTAATCTGGCGCACAAAGGTGGATTTTCCTGCCCCGTTGTCGCCCATGATCGCGACGTGTTCGCCCTTCCTCAGAACGAAGTTCGCGTCATTCAGCGCCCGGACACCGCCGTAGTGCTTTGTCAGATCTTTGGTTTCGAGAACAATATCGTTGCTCATGGTGGTACCCTCCTCTAAGCCCGTTTTCGTTGTCGATACTGATCCAACACAATGGCAGCGATGATGATCCCACCCATCGCCATCAGCTGATAAGAGCCATCCAACTTGATATAGGTAAATCCGGAGCGGATCACGCCCAGAACCATCGCCCCCAGTACCGTGCCGATGATCGATCCGCGCCCACCTTGCAGACTGATCCCGCCGATGACCGCCATGGCAATCGCGAAGAGTTCGTAGAACTCGCCCATGCCCGCTTGGGCGGTTTCGCTTTTCGCGGCCAGAACAATCCCTGCAAACGCGGCAAGCATTGAGGCGATCATATAGACAGTCAGTTTGTGCCGTTTCACGTTGATGCCCGACATCCGGGCTGCTTCTTCGTTTGAGCCAATAGCGTAGGTGTGTTTGCCGTAAACCGTGTAGTTCATGATAAGTTGGAAGATGACCGCAAGTGCAAGGAACCACACAACAGGCATCATACCAGAACCAAGGGATTTAAAACCTTCAGTCGGGAAAGAGACTGGGTTGCCACCAGACCACCACAGGGCGATCCCCCGGCAAATCAGGAACATGCCCAACGTCGCAATGAAGGGCGGGATGCGCAGGTAGGCGATGAACATGCCATTGATGGCCCCGATAAACGCGCCAAATGAGAGCCCTATGACGACAGGCACAATGACCGGCAGATCCATTGCCCATGTGCCAAATAAGGCCTTTGGGTTTGCAAAACCGTTGACCAGTTCGGTCTGTCCAAAACTCATCGCAATCATCGCGGTGGCCGCCACAAGGGGCCCTGAGGACAGATCAATCCCGGCAGTAATGATGACTTGTGTTACACCAAGGGCAATGATGCCAATGATCGCGACTTGCAAAATAATAATCTTGAGCCGCGCTTCGTTGAAAACACTGTCGAACCGATCCCTTGTATCAAACAAGAAACTTTGGCCGTTCATGTAGGGTGCTGTTTGACCAATGATCTCAAAAACGGCGATGATGATGAACAAAGCCAGTAAAATATTCAGCTCGTTCGGCCATGATCTTTTGGATTTATCAAAGGATAGACCGCCTGTGCCTTGGCTTGTGTCAGCCATGCTCGCCTCCCAGCTCTGACAGAAATAGAGTGGACGGCGCTTGTTCGCGCCGCCCAAAGTGTTTGGCTAAAGAGCCTTAGTTTTTGTCCAGGAAGTCGCCCATGTTGTCTGGCGTCACCAGAACAAACGGGATGTAGACTTTAGAGTCGACGTCTTCGCCAGCGATCAGCTTCAGCGCGGCATCGATCGAGCCCGTGCCCTGACCAACAGAATCCTGGAAGACGGTGACGTCATAGTCACCAGCAGCCATAACCAGCAACGCATCCTGGGAAGCGTCTACACCCCCGACCTGGACGTCAGCCATGTCCATGCCCGCGGCTTTCATCGCCTGGATCGCACCGATTGCCATTTCGTCGTTGTTGGCAAGTACAAAATCAAATGGCTCACCGGAAGACATCCAGTTGGTCATCAAATCCTGCGCTTCATCACGCGACCAGTTGGCGGGTGCTTCGTCGATGATTTCCATAAAGTTACACATATCCATGCTGATCACATCGTGAACGTCTTTGGAACGCTGAACAGCGGCCTGGTTCGACAGCTGTCCGTTCATCAGATAGCCACGTGCACCGTTGCCCAGACCCGCTGCGCGCAGGTTTTTGCAGATTTCGAATGCAGACAATGTGCCGGATTCAATTTCGTTGGATGCCACAAACGCCTGCGTCGAAGGCAGGTCGTCCACGTTGTCGGGTTCGCGGTTGACGTACACCAGTGGGACGTCACCCGCAGCAGCAGAAACGGCGGCACCGGCAGATGTATCAACGATGTTGACGATGATCGCATCAACGCCCTGTGCGACAAAGTTCTTCACTTGGTCGATCTGCTTGGCAAGATCGTCGGTCGCATCTTCTTGTTGATACGACAGACCATCAATGGACCCTGCGTATTCGACCATCCCAGTCCTCAGAACAGTCAGCCAGTTGTCGTCAAAGCGCGAAAAGGTTGCACCTATTTCTTGCGACATTGCTGATGTCGAAAGCATTGCGGTGACACCCGCTGTGATCAAAAGTTTTTTCATAGTTCCTCCCAAGGTGCGTGCCCGGTTCACGCAACATATCGCCGGGGCGCCCACTGCGGTTCAATCCACATACAAGCGTCATTTTTTTGTCCCTCTCGATCCACAAAGACCGTGTCACAAGAAGGTGGTCCTCCTTTTGCGAAACTCCGTTCACGGCGTCCCGTAACGTTAGCTTAACCAAATTGAACAGGTTTGCAACCGGTTGCAAAA
>CAZXRG010000057.1:0-16107 GCA_964642935.1 uncultured Rhodobacterales bacterium
CGAAGGTCTTCGGTCTGGCGGATGATCACGTCTGCATACTGATCAAGCGCGTCCTTGTCGTCTCCCGCAATGGGCGCGAACTTCCGTCTCAATCGCTCAGCGGATAGCTGGATCGGCGTGAGCGGGTTCTTAATCTCATGGGCAATGCGTCGTGCCACGTCTCCCCAAGCCGCCGTCCTTTGGGCAGAGACTAGCTCTGTGATGTCGTCAAAGGTAATCACATATCCCTCAACCACTCCGTCCACAGAGCGCGCTCCGATACGGGCCATTAGCTTTTCAATGGCAGCAAAGCGCTCGACCTCAACTTCGGTAACAGCCGTGGTCTTGCCCTTAATTGAGAGGGATTCAAACAGCTCCTGAAATTCAGGAACAACATCGCCGATAGACTTGCCACGCGATATGACGCCGTCAAAACCAAGAATGCCTTCAGCGGCCGCGTTCCAGACCTCAATGCGTCCTTCAGAATCCAAACCGATCACGCCAGCGGTGACACCAGACAGAACGGAATCAAACAATCGCCGGCGTTTCTCGGTCTCATGATTGGCCTCAATCAAAGCATCCTGTTGGCCCTTCACCTGCTCGGTCATCCGGTTAAAGGTCCGCCCCAGCATGGCGATCTCATCATCAGTGCCGGGCTCTTTAACGCGCACGCTAAGATCTCCCGACCCCACCCGTTGAGCGGCAGCAGCCAGAACGCCGACGGGACGTGAGAGCCGTTCTGCAAACCACAAAGCTCCCCAGATCGAGGCCAGAATAACAATCAGAGCAAAGCCCAGATAGATCAGAGCAAACTCGAACAGCAGCCGCCCACGCGTGCTCTCCAATTGCTGATAAAGCGCGATTGTCTCTTTGGTTTGGTCCAACAGGCTCAGAATTTCACCATCCACATCTCGCGATACGTAAAGGAACCGATCGGCAAAGGCAGGAATAACCGCCAGAGCCCTGAACTCATTCTGATCCCAATCCTTTATAATCACCACTTCCCCGCGCCGCGCCAAAGCAATGTCCGATGGTGAAGGCGGATCAAACCCAAAGAGATAACTCCGCTCGCCGCGTGCCTGAATGTTGAGGCCACCATCGATCACATAAGCTTCTGTCAATCCACGCTGGATTTGCTTTTGTCCCCGCTCCAGAAGCACCCGAAACTCAGCCTCGGAGATCAGCGGATACTGAACTTTTTGATCGTTCAAAAACCGCGCCAGAAGCTTCACGTCAGAGGATAAATTAACCTTATGCTCGTTTTCATAGGCTTGTGCGGCCGAGAGCGAATTTCCGACAACCTGTTGAACGCGATCAGAAAACCAACCCTCAAGACCGAAGTTGAGAGTGATGGTCGCAAAAATCGCCACAACAACCGTCGGCACCAAAGCAATCAGAGTAAAAACCCGCGTAAGCCGCATATGCAGCTTGGAGCCGACCGACCGTTTCCGGCGTGCCGAAATCATCCGCGCCACGCGTCCGGCGATCAAACCTGCAATTGTGATGACATAGACGATATCGGCGAGAACAACTGCACGTAAAAACGACTGATTGCTGGTCTCGTCCAAACCACCCAAAACGATGAACGTCGCCAATATCAATAGCGGTCCCAAAACCACCAAACCCAGCGTCAGCCAGTTTCGGAACTTCCGGGTTGCTATAAAGTCCGCGAGGGTTAGCCCGCGATTTGAGACGATGTTATTCCGCAATTCTGCCCTCGTGTTCGCTGTCCGCGACACAGTTGTTGCATCTTTACATCATCTTTTTACCGCGTGTCACGTTAATATCAAGCGCTCTAATCTTTTTTCGCAGTGTATTTCTGTTAATTCCCAATAATTCTGCGGCTTTTATCTGATTTCCATGGGTTGCAGCGAGCGTAATGGCGAAAAGAGGCATCTCAACCTCCTTGAGAATCCTCTGATACAGCCCCGGCAAAGGCAGCTCATCGCCGTGCATATCAAAATAACGTTGCAGATGCTGTTGCACAGAGCCCGACAATTTTTGACTGTTCTCAAAATCAGGCAGGTCAGCAGAGATCGAATGTTGAGCCAGCTCTTCCTCGATGGTCTCCACATCAATGACATCGCCGGTCCCAAGCACCAGAAGCCTTTGCACAAAGTTTTCCAACTCGCGCACGTTTCCAGGCCATGGCTCACGCATGAGGCGATCAATAGCAGCCGAGGTCAAAGACTTCGCAGGCAGGCCGATGCGAGATGCGTTTTTGAGGAAATGACGGACAAGATCGGGAATATCGTCAGCGCGATCCGAAAGAACCGGCAGGCGGATGGGCACCACATTAATGCGATAGAACAAGTCTTCGCGCATCTGCCCTTCATTGATCAAAGCCCGTAGGTCCTGATTGCTCGACGCCACAATCCGGAAATTCGACGCAATATCTTTGGTCCCGCCAACCCGTCGGAAAGAGCCATCCTGCAAAACTCTAAGCAGCTTTCGCTGCGCCTCTGCAGGAATATCGCCAACTTCATCGAGATAGAGCGTGCCGGACTCCGCTTGCTCCAGTTTGCCAATCGTCGGTTCAGCCGCACCATTGTCGCGACCAAAGAGCTCGGCCTCTAGAGTATCTTCGGCAATAGACGCAAAGTTCACGGTCACAAAGGGATGTTGCGCACGATGGCCAAAGTCATGGAGCGTGCGGGCCACCAAGGCTTTACCAGTCCCACTTTCACCCGTGATCATCACACCAAGATCAGTGTTCGTCAGCCGCGCAATGATACGATAGACATCCTGCATGGCGGAAGAGCCACCAATGAGCGGCATGCTCGGCTCAACTGTTTCACCCTTATCAGGCTTGTTCGATGTAGAGGGCGCATTCGTGCTCAACGCCTTGTTCACATGTCCTAAAACTTCACGCAGATCGAAAGGTTTGGGCAAATACTCGTAGACACCGGCTTCATTGGCACGCACCGCCGTCATCACCGTGTTTTGGGCACTCATGATAATGATCGGCAAATTGGGCCGCTTGCGTTTGATGGCAGGCATCAAATCCAGAGCGTCCCCGTCGGGCATCATCACGTCAGAGACCACAACGTCGCCCTCACCGGCCTCGATCCATTGCCACATGGTCGCAATGGTCGATGTGGAGCGCACACGGCACCCCGCACGCGTCAGAGCCTGGCTCAAAACGGTGCGAATGGTTCTGTCGTCATCTGCGACGATTACCGTGCCGTCCATTAAGCTGGCCCCTCCAAATCTTTTTGCCGGAAGATCGGCAGCAACACTCTGAAAATGGTCCGTCCCTCTTCACTATCACATTCGATCACGCCACCATGATCGGTCAGAACCTTCGAGACAAGGGATAACCCAAGTCCGGTTCCATTCACTTTGGTCGACACGAAGGGATCAAAAATGTCTTTGATCAGATCAGGCGGAATGCCTTTGCCGTTATCACAGACCAAAATCTCAAGCGGCAGACTGGCCGATTTTGATCCAGGAACCGTCAGGCGAACACCGGGCTGAAAGGCGGTCTTGATCGTAATCACACCGCCCACAGGGGGCACGGATTCAGCCGCGTTCTTTAGCAGGTTCTGAAACACCTGATGGAGTTGATCTGTGTCCCCGATGGTTGGGGGAAGCGACGGATCATAATCCTCGTTAAAGCGCACATGCGAGCCGTAGCCCGCCTTTGACAGCTTCACGGAACGATCAATCACGTCGTGAATATTAATCGCTTTGCGCTCCATGGGGCGCATTTCACCGAACTGCTCGACCCGATTGACCAGATCACCGATCCGGTCGGTTTCAGAGACAATCAGCCCCGTCAGCTCTTTATCCGCCTCATCCAAATTCATCGCCAACAATTGCGCTGCCCCAGAAATACCAGCCAGCGGATTACGGATTTCATGGGCCAACATGGCCGCCATGCCCGTCACTGACCGCGCCGCACTGCGTGAGGCCAAGGAGCGGTCCATCTTCTCAGCCAGACCACGGGGCGTAAACAACAGCAACAATGAACCCGGCTTAGGTCCAAGCTGATTGGCCTGAAGCGTCCCGATCCTAAGCGATTTATCTTTCCAGGAAAACTCGATCTCATATTGCACCACAGAAACCGACCGTTCCGCCGCTTGGCGCACAACGTCCATAACGCGGCTCGTTTCAGGCACAAAATCAGCGATCGATTTGCCGATGACCTGTTTTGAGGATTGCCCAACAAAATTCTCGGCAGCCGAGTTAATCCCGCAGATGGTCATACCATCTTCAAGCACAATGGCCGGAATGGGCAGAGCGCTCCATACGGCTTCGTAATCAGGTGTACTGGTCATGCAGCCACCGAAACGTCGCCATTTGAGGAGCGTAGCCCTTCAATCAGCGCCCTCACCTCATCAGGATCGTTTTCACGATATAGACGGGCGCGCACCGGATCAGAGCCCGGGATACCGTCTAGATACCACCCCAAATGCTTTCTTGCGTTCTTCACACCCAAAGGAACTCCATAAAAATCCAACATCGCCTCGTAGTGTCCGGCAATGATATCGATCAGTTTTGACAAGGGCGGGGTCATATCCTGAGGGTTCCCAGCCAAGCCAGATGCAATTTCGCTCAACAACCACGGCTTCCCCTGAACGCCCCGACCAACCATAATTCCTGCCGCGCCAGATGCCGCCAACGCGTCTTGAGCCGAGGCAAGATCAACAATATCACCATTCGCAATGACCGGCACATCCACCGCATCAACAACCGAACTGATCGCAGCCCAATCGGCTTGACCTGTATAGAACTGGCAGCGGGTGCGACCATGGATGGTAATCATTTGCACACCAGCGCCCTCAGCGGCTTTCGCCAGATCCGGTGCATTTAAACTATCGTCATCCCAGCCAAGGCGCATCTTGAGCGTCACCGGAATATCAACCGCCGCCACAACCGCCTCAATCAACTCCAAAGCCAGCTTGGGCTCTTTCATCAAAGCAGAGCCTGACGCCCCGCTGGTCACTTTCTTGGCAGGACAGCCCATGTTGATGTCGATGATCTTGGCCCCATTGGCCTCACAAATCCGCGCACATTCCGCCATCCAATGGGCCTCACGCCCTGCGATCTGGATCGAGGTATTGGTCCGCCCGAACCCAAGTTCTGCCCGCATGCGTGTAGACGGTTTAGCCTGAACCATTTCCTGACTGGCGACCATCTCGGACACAACCAATCCGGCCCCGAATTCGGAGACAAGATCACGAAACGGCACATCCGTAATTCCAGCCATAGGGGCCAGAAAGACAGGCGTTTTTACGTCCACATCTCCAATCGAGAAAGCCAAGATCACTCCGTTCTTAGGTGGGGTATTCGTCTAAACTGAAGGCGCACCCCGTGCAATGGCGCAATTGATATATTGTGATTTCATTTAAGGCTGCGTTATGGATGCACTAAATTTCAAAGTAAGGGGAATGGGGTGACAGTCGTCGCTATTATCGTTGCAGCGGGTCGCGGTCACAGGGTTGGTGGTGACATTCCCAAGCAATACCGCAGGCTTTCTGGTGACATGATCCTCACGCGCAGCATTCGCGCGATGCTGGCAAATGAACAGGTGGAAAAGCTCTGTGTTGTGATCCACCCCGATGATCTCCCGCTTTACGAGCAGGCTTTGGCACCCATTGAGGACAGTCGGATCCTGCCACCGGTTATGGGCGGCGAAACCCGCGCCATTTCAGTGAGAAACGGGCTTGAGAGCTTGGTCGGTGAAGCCCCTCAAAAGGTGCTCATCCACGATGCGGCTCGCCCCTTCTTAAGCACGCGCATCATTGATGATCTGATCGAGAGCCTTGATACCCATCAAGGGGCGTTTCCGGTGATCCCTGTTGTTGATGCCCTGTGGCAGGCAAAGGACTTGACCCCCGTTTCTCGCGACGGACTTCTGCGCGCACAAACGCCCCAAGCCTTTCGATACGCCGATATCCTCAATGCGCATCGTAAGGGCGATCCAAATGCATCTGATGATGTGGCGATTGCCGTTGGTGTGGGGCTCGATGTGGCGCAAGTCACTGGTGATGAAAGGAATTTCAAAGTGACCACCCAAGATGATCTGGAGCGGGCGCAATCCATGAGTGCCGCGCCCTCTTCCCGCTCGATCCCTGATATTCGGGTTGGTCAGGGCTATGATGTGCATGCTTTCACCAAAGGGGACACAGTGACGCTCAACGGCGTTGAAATCCCTCATGGGCGCAAACTGAAAGGCCATTCCGATGCGGATGTGGCCATGCACGCGATCACGGATGCCATTTACGGAGCGCTTGCGGAAGGCGACATAGGCCAATGGTTCCCGCCCTCCGATCCTCAGTGGAAAGGTGCTGCATCGGACATCTTCCTCAAACATGCCGTTGAGCGGGTTGCCCTTCGGGAGTTTCAAATCAGCCATGTGGATTGCACGATTGTCTGTGAGGAACCCAAAATTGGCCCCCATGCAACAGCCATGCGCGAAACCCTCAAAGGACTGCTAGGGATCGAGATGGATCGGATCAGCGTCAAAGCCACCACCTCGGAAAAACTGGGCTTCACAGGACGGGCTGAGGGCATTTCAGCCCATGCCACTGCAACCTTGGTGAAATCATGAGCAAATTGATCGCGACAGTCTTCGGAGTGGGGCTTATTCCCTTCGCGCCGGGTACATTCGGCTCGCTTGCAGCCCTCCCCTTGTGGTTCGCTCTCACCACAATTGGCGGCTGGCCTTTGGTTTTGGTGAGCATAATTATCGTATATTTTGCAGGGGTTTGGGCCACCGAGCGCGAGACTGCGGGCACTGACAACCATGACCCTTCCGAGATCGTGATTGACGAGGTTGCAGGCCAATGGATCGCCCTTCTCCCTCTGTCCTTCGGGCTTGGTGTCAACGGGCTGCTTGGCGTTGCTCTGGCATTCGTTTTGTTCCGGATTTTCGACATCACAAAGCTTGGCCCCGTTGGTTGGGCGGATCGATTGAATACGCCCACAGGGGTGATGTTGGATGATGTTATTGCGGGGATTATTTCCGCTATCATTATGATTTTAATCGGTTTTATCTGGATTTGATATGTTCAAAGAGCAATGCGACCAGATCATCAAGGAATATCGCGATCGCGGCCTGATGATTGCTACTGCGGAAAGCTGCACAGGTGGCCTGCTGTCGGCCGCTCTCACAGAAATCCCCGGCTCGTCCCACGTGTTCGAGCGAGGCTTTGCCACCTATTCCTACCCCTCCAAAACCGAGCTTTTGGGTGTGTCGAGCGACATGCTCACCCGCTTTGGTGCGGTCTCCAATGAGGTGGCCGAAGCGATGGCCAAAGGTGCTCTGACCCATTCAAACGCTCAGGTCGCGGTTTCGATCACGGGCGTCGCAGGTCCCGGAGCGTCGGGACAAAAGCCCGAAGGCATGGTCTGTTTTGCTCTGGCGGCTCAAAACGGCTGCATGACTGTCGTTGAAAAACAGTTCGGTGCATTGGGTCGAGATCAGGTTCGCACCGCCAGCGTCAAACAGGCGCTTGATATGCTGCAGGTGCACATTCAGGGCTAAATGCTCGAATCTTGTCCAAATCGGAAACTCCAATCTCAAAAAACTGCCCAATTACACAACAATTGCCTAGTTTTGCAGCAAAGACCCGTCACTCTCTGCCTTGATTGCACGGAGTCTTTTGAAACCGGCGTCCTCCTTCACTAGAGCCACCCTCACAAAAACGAGGGAGAAATAAAATGAATGGTGGAGATACAGCATGGATCATAGTTGCGACAGCACTGGTCCTGTTTATGACACTTCCGGGCTTGGCCCTATTTTACGGCGGTCTTGTGAGATCGCGAAATGTTCTGTCGGTCCTGATGCACTGCATCTCGATTGCATGTCTTATGTCGATACTTTGGTTAATAGCTGGTTACTCCATCGCGTTCGGACCCGGAGAGAGCGGCTATTGGGGCGGATTGGGCAAGGCGATGCTCAATGGCGTTAATGCCGATACTCTGTCAGGTACCATCCCCGAAGTGCTGTTCTTTGCCTTCCAGATGACCTTCGCGGTGATCACGCCTGCTTTGATCGTGGGTGCATATGTGGAGCGCGTAAGCTACGCATTTGTATTGGTTTTCTCTGCTCTTTGGATGCTGATCTGCTACGCGCCAGTGGCCCATTGGGTCTGGGGCGGCGGCTTCTTGGCTGATGGCGGTATCTTCGGAGACGTGGGCGTCAGAGACTTTGCTGGTGGCATCGTGGTTCATGAGACGGCTGGTATTGCGGCTTTGATGATTGCGTTTGTTTTGGGGGCTCGGAACAACAAGACGACGCCTCCGCATAATCCGGGTTACGTGATGATCGGTGCCTGTATGCTTTGGGTCGGCTGGTTCGGCTTTAACGCAGGCTCCCAATTGGCCGCTGACGGGGGTGCTGCTATGGCGCTTGTTGTCACGCATATCTCTGCAGCCACAGCCTCTTTGAGCTGGGCAGCTTATGAGCGGATCAAGCACGGAAAAGCCTCTATGGTGGGTCTGGTGACAGGTACCATTGCGGGTCTTGCCTCTATCACGCCAGCCTCTGGCTTTGTGGGCCCAACGGAAGCTCTGATCATTGGTGCTGTTGCCGGTGTGCTTTGCCAAGAGGCCTGCACTTTGGTCAAGAATATCATGAACATAGACGACACTCTTGATGTTTTCGCGGTTCACGGTATCGGTGGTATCTTCGGAACCATCATGATTGCAGTCTTTGGCTATGGCAGCATGTCTGCCCAGCTTGGATCACTCGCGATTGTAGGTATCTTCACGGTGGTTGTGACCTTCATCCTGATCAAGATCACGGCAGCTATTGTGGGTCTTCGGGTCGATGAAGAGACCGAGACCACGGGCCTTGATCTGGCAACACATGGAGAGCGTGCTTACGACATGAGCTCGTAAGTTTCCTAACCATATTTCAATCGAAAGGGCGCGGTTTATATCGCGCCCTTTTACACTTTTTAACGAATGTTAACGCCCGTATTTCCCTCAAAATCGCCGTATGATTTGCATATGATTTCCGCGTGACACGCATATGACGCGCTCGGGGCCCCTAAATAGGTTAACGCAGGCGCCAGAGGCTACGTCTTAGACCCAAAAACCGGTTGGACGTGCCGCCGTGAAGCTATGCGCCCTGATACACCCTATGATTCGGTAAAATCCGAGCTTGAGCGCGACAATTTTGCGAGTTTACATGGGTTATTGAAAATAAGAGTCTCAATAATTGTATTCTTTTGCCAAATATCATCATTTTCGCGGGTTTTTAACGACTTGGACTTACAAAGCTAAGCGACTGGACCTAATACTCGTCTCAGGATTTCATATTGTCCGGCAAGTTTCACCCATGCCGCAAACGGCTTTGGAATTAACTGTCGAGTATAAAACGCCATCACGCAGGCTTTAGGGAGACCCCAATGACCAAAATGACCACAGAAGAAGCATTCGTAAAAACGCTGCAAATGCATGGCATCCGGCACGCGTTTGGGATCATTGGATCAGCCATGATGCCAATCTCGGATATTTTTCCGGCCGCTGGCATCAAGTTCTGGGATTGCGCCCATGAGATGACCGCGGGCATGATGGCCGATGGTTACACGCGGGCCACGGGCGAGATGTCCATGATGATCGCGCAAAACGGTCCGGGCATCACCAATTTTGTGACCTCTGTTAAGACCGCTTACTGGAACCACACGCCGCTTCTTTTGGTGACGCCTCAGGCGGCCAATAAGACCATCGGTCAGGGTGGTTTCCAAGAGATGGAGCAGATGAACCTGTTTGCCGATTGTGTGGCCTATCAGGAAGAGGTGCGTGATCCGTCGCGTATTGCCGAGACGTTGAACCGTGTGATCATGCAGGCTTACCGCGCGTCGGCACCGGCACAGATCAATGTGCCGCGCGATTTCTGGACGCAGGTGGTGGATATCGAACTACCCGTGAAGGTCGAGTTCGAGCGCCCTGCCGGGGGTGAAGAGGCGATTAAGACGGCGGCGGAATTGCTGTCCTCTGCCAAATTCCCGGTGATCCTGAATGGTGCCGGTGTGGTTCTGGCGGGCGGCATTGAGGCCTCCACCAAACTGGCGGAGACTTTGGATGCGCCAGTTTGTGTGGGCTATCAGCACAATGACGCGTTTCCGGGCAACCATCCGCTGTTTGCGGGGCCTCTGGGCTATAATGGCTCGAAGGCGGGCATGGAGTTGATCTCAAAGGCGGATGTGGTTCTGGCTTTGGGCACGCGTTTGAACCCGTTCTCGACCCTACCGGGCTACGGCATTGATTACTGGCCGACGGATGCAAAGATCATTCAGGTTGATCTCAACCCTGATCGCATTGGTCTGACCAAGAATGTGACTGTGGGAATTGTCGGCGACGCCAAGAAGGTGGCTGAGGGTATCCTGAGCAATCTGGGTGCCGGTGCCGGTGATGCGGGTCGCGATGATCGCAAGAACCTGATTGCCAAAACCAAGTCCGCTTGGGCGCAGGAGTTGACGTCTCTCGATCACGAGGATGATGATCCGGGCACAACCTGGAACGAGCGTGCGCGTAATGCGGAGCCTCAGAAGATGTCCCCGCGTATGGCGTGGCGGGCGATCCAGTCGGCCCTCCCTAAGGACGCGATCATTTCATCTGACATTGGCAACAATTGTGCGATTGGTAATGCGTATCCCTCGTTTGAGGCAGGTCGGAAGTATCTGGCACCGGGTCTCTTTGGGCCTTGCGGTTACGGCTTCCCTGCCATTGCGGGCGCTAAAATCGGCTGTCCTGATGTGCCTGTTGTCGGCTTTGCAGGCGACGGCGCTTTCGGGATTTCCATGAACGAGATGGTGTCTGTGGGGCGCGGTGACTGGCCGCCTATGACCATGATCATTTTCCGCAACTACCAATGGGGTGCGGAAAAGCGAAATACCACGCTTTGGTTTGACGACAATTTTGTCGGCACCGAGCTCGACACAAATGTGTCCTACGCCAAGATCGCGGATGCTTGCGGTTTGACCGGGGTTCAGGTCTCCACCATGGACGAGTTGACCGATGCGCTGGATGCGGCTGTTAAGGGTCAGATGAACGACAATAAGACCACCTTTATCGAGGTTCTCTTGAACAAAGAGCTGGGTGAGCCGTTCCGTCGCGATGCCATGAAGAAGCCGGTTAAAGTGGCGGGTGTAACAGCCTCGGACATGGCAGCTGAATAAGGTTAGCCGCCAAATCTGGTGGCGATAAATTGGCCCCGGAGCGTCTCATGGATGCTCTGGGGTTTTTCTTTTTGGAATGTTAAGACTGGTTAAGTGCTCCGTTTAAATGGTGCGAATAGCGAGGAATTAAGATGAGCGTCTCTCCGTTTCTAACCACACGCGATGCTATGTGCCCGGCCGATCTTCTGGCGCGCGCGCAAGAGATCAAATCCCCTCGCGTGGCCATTGCGGCGGCGGGATCTGCCTTGCCCATGGAAGCGGCTTTTGAAGCGGTTGAGGCGGGCATTATGGAGCCCGTGTTTGTGGGTGATCCCGCAGGCATCAAGGGCGAGGCGGAAAAGCTTGGCTGGGATATCTCCGATTTTGTGATCATTGAGGCGGATGGTGAGGCCGCTTGTGCAGAGGCGGCGGCTAAGGCTTGCGGAGATGGGCGTGCGGATGTGCTCATGAAAGGGCATCTTCATTCGGATGCGTTTATGCGTGCGGCTGTGTCCCGCTCAGCGGGTCTGCGCACGGGCGAGCGGTTTGTGCATATTTTCCATATGACCCATCCTGATGGCGGCAAGCCATTGTTGGTGTCGGATGCGGCGGTCAATGTAGCGCCTAATCTGGCGACGCGTCAGGATGCTTTGAAGAGCATGGTGCGCCTGTTGCAGGTTTTGGGCAATGCGCGGCCCAAGGTGGCGGTTTTAAGTGCGACGGAGAGTGTGATCGAGAGTGTGCCTTCCTCCGTGGAGGCCGATGAGATCGTGCAATGGGCGAAGGCCGAGGTTCGGGATGCGGATGTGGCGGGGCCTTTGGCGTTGGACGGGATACTCTCGCCTGAGGCGGTTGCGATCAAGAAGATGGAAGGGCCTGTGCCCGGTCAGGCGGATGCGATCCTTGTGCCCGATATCGTGTCGGGCAATGCGATCTTTAAGGCGCTTGTCTATCTTTCTGGGGCGTGTGCGGCGGGTGTGGTGATGGGGGCGAAAGTGCCGATCCTTTTGACCAGTCGGGCGGATCCCGCGCAGGCAAGGTTGGCGTCCGTGGCACTTGCATCGATTGTGGCGAACGGCTGACGTGAATTTATTAGCTCGAATTTGTGATGCGTTGACGCTTTCGGGTGTCGGGTTGTTGCTGTGGTTTGGGCAGGGCTGGCCGTCTGTGACGGGCAAAGCGGTGAGCGTTGTGGTGGTGATCCTGGGCGCTCTGATCCTGGCCAAGCCGTTTTTCGAGCTGGCCACGCGACCCTCAGGCGTGCGGGTGCGCCTTGAGCATCGTTTCGGGGTGGTTCCTGTTTATCTGATGGCGGCGGCTTCGCTGTTGTTTGTCCCTTACGTCTATTATCTGGAGCGGTTGAACCGGATTGAGGTCTTGGGCATCGCGCTCACTTTGATGGCCTTTGTTGCAATCGCCATGTACGGCTCTTATCGCGCGCGGCGTTTGGGGCGACGCGGGGTGGAGCATGTGCTCTCGACCTTGCTGGTGCTTGGATATGCGGGCGTGGCTGGTGCGTTGCTGTCGGGACAGGCGCAGTTTTCGCTTATAGCGCTTGGCGGTCTTGGGCTTGCGCAGGGGTTTGACCGGTTTGTGTTTGCACGCTTTAAGCCACCGCTCATGGGTTTTGCCTTCGCTTTTATCCTGCCGATCTTGATGTTGGCCAGTGTTCAGGTCGGCCATCTCCTTGCGGTCCCGCTTGTTGGCAGCTTCATCCTTGGCGCGGCACTTATCTTCCGATCAGAAGAAGCAAAATACCCGCGACCACCATCATAATCCCGACCAGCTCGCGCGGGGTGCTACGCTCTTTGAAGAACAGATAAGAGGCGGCGAAGGTGAAGAGTAATTCGATCTGCCCCAAGGCCCGCACGTAGGCCGCATTTTGCAAGGTCATCGCCGCGAACCAGCCAAGCGAGCCTAACATGCCAGTGACCCCGACCCAGATGGTGAGACGCCAAGCTTTGAACACGCGCATGATCTCACCGGGTTCGCGAGAAGTGAGATAGAGCGACATCAGCAGGGTTTGTAAGATGGTCACAAAGCCCAAAGTGAGGGCGGCGCGGATCAGGAAGTCTCCACCACCCAGCGACAGAGAGGCCGCGCGGTAGGAAACGGCTGAAATGCCGAACAATGCCCCGGCCCCCACACCGATCAGCATGGGCATTGAGAAGAAGCCCTTGATGGAAAGGTCGCGCGGATTGACCGAGATCAGAACGACGCCGACCAGTGAGATAAGGATCGCAACCACGCCCCATCCGGTGATCGCTTCGCCCAGAAGGATGATGCCGAAGATGGCGGCCTGCACGGTCTCGGTCTTGGAAAAGGTGATGCCAACGGCGAAATTGCGCATCCCGAACAGGGTGACCAGAAGAGCGGTGGCGAGGATTTGGGTGATCCCGCCGATGGAGCCGAAGAGGAAGAAACTGGCGGTGGTGGCGGGAAGAGGCTCTGCCCTGCCCGATTGAAGGACAGCCAGAAGGATCAAGGCCAAAGGTGCCGCCCAAACGAAACGGGCGTAGGTGGTGCCAAATGTGGAAAGCTGGCCCTTGAGGTGCTTTTGCAGCATCATCCGCAGGTTTTGCATGAAGGCCGCGGCAATGGTGATGGGTATCCACAACTCCATGTTAGAGCAGGCTCCGATAGCTGTCCGGTGTCACGGGCATAACCCATGGCAGGGCGCGGCGGTAGGCCTCAACGTCAGCGCCAAGTGCTGCTATATAGACGGGGGCTGGCGTGGGCTTGGTGCTGGTGAGGATACGGACCTCTATGTGGCGCGGCTCATGCATGAGCGCCAGTTTCCATGTGTGTGCATCAATCGCGGCAAAATCCGCGCGACCTTCCGCGACCAATTGAATTGAAGCGCGGTGGCCTCCGCTTGCCAAGCCCTTGCCGGAGGTCAGTCCGAGCGCTTTGAGCGTGGCGAAGCCCGATTGTGAACAGGTGGAGTTGTAAGCGAAGGTCTTTCCCTTCAGATCGCCAATCTCCAGACCGGATTTGGCCCCGACTATAATGTGGGAATTGTAATGACCCGGAGGGCAGCCCTTTAGAGTGAGGTCCATGGCGCCGATCAAAGCGACTTTATCCGACAGCTCCTGAATATAGGGCAGACCGCAAGCTTCACCGAAAACCAGATCGGGGCTAAGCCAGCTTTCGCGATAACCGATGTTACGATCGAGCCTTTCAGGGGCTTTGATGCCCTCTGCACGCAAAGCGTCGCGGGTCTTTTCCCAAAGCGCGTCGTTTTGGGGCCAAACCTCTGGCCAGTCGTACATGGGAAGTGTGGCCAACATCGTTTTGAACTCTACTGCTTTTTTGTCTTAGATGGGCCCTTGCGCATCAAAAGGACCGATAGCCCTCAGTGGGGTGGCCTTCAAGGGCTTCTCGCCCTTCACGGCCGAGACAGGTCAGCCACAGTTTGAGGGGATGTTTTTTTACGATTACAACAATTGGAGAAACTGTGAACACACGTCATAAGCAATTTGTCTATGTTTAGCCTATATAGGTGTCAGCGAGTGGTATTGGAGATTTTAAAATGACGACGCGTAGAGAGTTACTGACGTATATGGGAAGCCTTGGCGGACTTGCTGCGGCCTCCACCTTGATCCCTGTGAGCGCTTTGGCAGAGAGCTATGAGGTGAGCTACTCGCAGGCTGAGTGGAAAAAGAAGCTCAGCAAGGCGGAATATAAGATTTTGCGCCAAAAAGGCACCGAGCGCCCCGGCTCGTCAAAGCTGAACATGGAAAAGCGGGTTGGCACCTATTCGTGTCGTGGCTGTGATCTGCCCCTGTTTTCCTCGGAGACGAAATATGAGAGCGGAACCGGCTGGCCCAGCTTTTGGGAGCCTTTGGACAATGCAGTGCTGACCCTTCCGGACAATTCCCTGTTTATGAAACGCACCGAAGTGGTGTGCCGTCGCTGTGGCGGTCATTTGGGGCATGTCTTTAAAGACGGGCCTCAGCCAACAGGTTTGAGATACTGCCTAAACGGCTTGGCGCTGACATTTCAAGCCGCCTAACGCCAACCTTAAGAGTGATGAAAAGGGTGCCCCTGGTTGGCACCCTTTTTGATTCTCACCTTCTGGGTTTGTAGGGGAACATCCTGCGCCCAGAAGTTGCATAAAGTGCAGAAATGCTGATTTTTATTCCAGAAACCGCATTTTTTGTGAAATGTGGCGAAATCTGGATTTCGACAACCTATGGGTAAAAGTGCTTATTTATTAATTGGTTAACGTCTAAAATTAAACGATTTATCCGTTTTTTGGCCGTTTTGCCTCCACAAACTCCAACAAATTTAGGCCTAACTTCGCAGGTGAAAGGCAGTCATCCAAAGAGGTGGACAGATGTGTTGGGCATTTGGAGACCTCACCCCCCGGGGCCGCGTCCCTTGTATTGTTTTGTTTTGTATAGCGGCTCTGAAATTTGGATGTGTTTGTAAGTTTAAAGCGCATGTGTCTGCGCGCGTAGTGAGGACTAGTAATGGCTACTTTTGAGATCGGTGCTTTCACCGAGCAAGAACTGTTGGATCAAGGCATGGCCGGAACCAACATTGGATACGGTGATGTGTTCACCATGCCCGGAACAACAAGTGTTGTGCTGGATGTAACAGACAATGACTCCACTCTTTCAGGCGACAGCTGGCGCAATGAAAACGCGAATGACCGTTCCGGTCAGACAGCGACGATCACTGTAGAGGGCAACGAGATTTCCTCTGGCGAGCAGATTTATGCTGAGTGTTACCACTGGGTAAAAGATCAGGCTGGCAATTGGTTCATCATGATCGAGATCGAGTCCGAGGACGTCGACGGTGATTTCTTCACATTCTATGGTGATGCACCTGCTGAGGGTTCGGTTCTCACAGTCATGTGTGGCGGCAACGTGCGTTGCAACTGGGTGACTTATGACTGCTTGATGGAGCCAAACGGTATGGCGCCCCCTCTTGCGAACGACGATGCGATTGCTGTTTCTGAGTCAGAGACGGCCACATTGAATGTTCTTACAAACGACGTTGACGTTGA
>CAZXRG010000058.1:0-16008 GCA_964642935.1 uncultured Rhodobacterales bacterium
CCCAAAGCCGCCTAAATGCGGCTAAACTTGTAAGGAAAATAACCCCTCTCCCTCAGGCACCAGTCGGTTGCGCCAAAATCCACAATCCGAAGAACGTGTAGGCGACCATGAAGGCCGCCACTGGCAATTGGCTGACTGTGGCGTTGCGGTGGTTTTTGAGGGCGTCAAGCGCGATAGCATGGGCGATTAGGACGGCTAGGATGTGGCCGATGACGATGGCTGTGGCTTGGGTGAGCCAGATGGCCTCGACTGTGCTGGGGACATTGAAGAAGCTGGTGGTGACGTAGAATTGGCCCAAGCCCAGCAGGTCTTGGCCTGTACTCATGGGGTCGGTTGCGGATTTTAGCGCGTATTGGATGCCGACCATGAACGAGGTCAGGTAGTGGGCGATGTGATAGCCCAAGGCGATGGGGATCAGCGATAGGCTTAGGCGGGGGAACAGGGATTTGAAGCGGGCTTCTTCGCCGACCAGTTTGAGGCCGAGCCATGTGCATAGGGCGACGGTTGTGCCCAAAAGCGTGATACCTCCGATCAGGCCGAGACCGTTCTGGAGGGCCACGGCGGAGCGGCCGGGGAATTCGAGCGGGTTGATCCCGATTTGGGCGAGCCACCAGAAGGTCTCGTTCAACCCGTCGAAACTGCCCGCGCCTAGGGCAATTATGATCAGGATGGCTAGGGTGAGGGGCGGGTTGGCTTGGGCCAGACGCACGCCGGGGAAGCCTGTTTTGAGGGTGGTGTCGGACCAGATGGGGCTCAGTTTGGCGAGGTGTTTGAAATAGACGGTGAAAGGCTCGGCCTTTTGGAGCCAGTTCTCACCGAACAGGACGAGCATGGCGGCGGTGAAGGCCCAATAGGACAGGGCGATTGTGGCGAGGCGTTCGGGGTCGTCGGGCGCGATGTGGGTGACCACGAAGAGGGAGAAGATCAGGAGCGTGAGGGCCGCAATAGGGTAGCCCGCTGTGGCGTTGATGATCGGTTTGAGGCGGGTCAAACGGTAGAGGCCCATCCATGGGTTGATGAAGTGCCAGATGTTGCCAAGGAAGGCGGAGAGGACGGGGACCATGATCCACCAGATGGTCCAGATCAGGAGGGGGAGGGGGTTGGCCAGCGGGTCTCTGGAGCCGTTGAAGCCGGCATAGATGGCTCCGAAAAAGAGCAGCATGGAGAAGAGGCTGGTGAGGGTTGAAACGGGTAGGTTTGGCGCTTTGAAACGGCGGCGTTCGCGAAACAGGGTTTTGAAGGCGCTTGGTGGGATCAGGAAGAGGAGTGCCACTGTCAGGGCCACTGCGATCACGCCGGAGCGGATGTAGATTTGGGTGGGCAGGAGCAGGACGAGGCCGCGTTCGGAGACATGGGCGAGCGCGGGGAGGGCCGCTAGGAGGGCTGTGAGCGCGAGGATAATGCGTGTGCTGAGGCCTCTCACTTGCTCACGCCTCAGATCACCATCACGATGTTCCAGAAGGCGCAGACTTGTGCCTCGCAGGCGGCGATTTCTTCAGGGGTGCTGCCGCCGATGCGCTCGACCCGAAAGCCGTATTGCTCCATGCCCGAGACGTCCAGATGGCTGAGGATGATCGGGAAGCCACCGTTTTCCGTGGCCATTTGGGCGAGCGTCATGGCCAGAGCGACTTTGTTCTGCGTGTCCTTGGTGATCCTTGCGCCAAAACAGACGGTGTTTTCGTCTTTGAAGGTCATGGGCGAGGATGCGGCGGCGGCCTCAACGGGAAAGGTGAGCCCTTTGGGTGTGGCGTCGTTTGGAGTGATCTCCTCGATCAGCCCGTCCAGATCGCGCGGTTTAAGGGGGGTGATGGCGGCGGTTACGTCGGCCCAGCTCAGCTCGGTCATGTCATCATCTCCCTGATCAGATCAGCCGCTTTTGTGTTGCCGGTCTCCGGGAACTCATAGGCGGTCAGGGCGGCTTTGATGGTCTCGGCTTTGCCCTCGTCCAGATAGCGGTCAACTTCGCGGGTCAGCTTGCTGAGTTTTCCGGCTGGAATATGGGAGGCCAGACCCAGATCGGCGGCGGCCTCGGCGCGGGCTTCCTGATCATCGGTGGAGGGGGCGATTTGTGGGACGAAGATCGTTGGGACTTTGTTGTAGAGCGATTCGTGGAAGGAGTTATAGCCGCAGGCCGAGATCAACAGGTCGGCATGGGCGGTCAGGAGGTTGGCTTGTGTGGTGGTCACTACCGTTGAGCGGGTCCATGAATAGCGCTCGCTGGGCACATAGGCGCCGGGCCAGTTGACGATCAGGTTGAGGCAATCGTCGCGGGCCTCGATATTGGCACAGATGCTTTGCACGTTGGCGGAGAGGTCATGGACGGCTCCGCTGCCGAGCATGGTGATCACGAGCCGCTCGAAATCTAGGGAGAATTCTTCCTTTAGAGCGGTAATTAGTTTGGTTTTGCTGGCCTTGGTCGTTTCGACTTGTCGCACGGTGGGGCCGACCGGACAGATTTTTTCGCCCGAGGAAATTGGCGCGTTTAGGTCGGCAAAGGCCTCTTGCGGGACGATGACGCGGTCGAAGAATTTCTCGCGATCTAAGGGCACACGGTTGTCTTGGGCCGCTTTCCAGAGACCGCGTCGCACCCAGACGGACGTCAGGTTTTTGTCCATGATGCTACTGATGACGCTTTCAAACACGTAGCCGCCGTCGAATACGAAGACATCGCCCGCGTTCATTTGAGTGCGCAGGCGGGCGTAGTTGGTCAGGTCGTTGGCCGCAGTTTCTTGGTGCACGCCTGAGCGGGGCACGAGGGGGGTGCCTTCAAATCCGGCTTTGTTGATCATCGGCAGACAGGAGGGGAAGGCGAAGAAATGGGGGGCCAATTTTTGCGCCGCCAGTTCTTTGGCTATGAGGACACTGCGCTGGGCGTGGCCCAAACCGACGCCGTTGGTGGGCATGAAGTGGATGGTTTGTTTGGGCCTCTTGGAGGTCTTTGGGGGTTTGGTGCTTTGCGGCAGGTCTTTGAGGATGTTTTTGATCTCAAGCTGCGCGGTGTCAAAGCTCGCTTGGCTGGGGGTGTCGGAGCCATCAAGCACCGTCTCGTCCAAAAACAGCTTGAGGTAGGCCAGATCGGCCGGGCCGCGATGGACGGGCAGGCCTGCCAGTTCGAATTCTGCGTCCGGTGTGACGTCGATGATTGTGGCCCCGGACATCAGGTGGTTGTTGAGTAGGCACAGTGCGTTGTGGTTGTTACCGATGGGGCCTGTCATGACCAGAATATCGCTCATCCGGCTCAATTGGGTCGGGCCGATTTCCGAGAAGCCGTAGACTTGCGCGCCCGGTTGGAATTTGCGGAGCCACTCGGATTTGTTGCGCCCTGAGAGGTAAATGATCGCGTTCAGATGTCGCGAGCTGGTGAGATATTGCAGGCTGTTCATGAAGCCTTGGTCTTCAAGGTCGTGCACGATGATGGTGACCGTCGGCTTTGCGCGTGGTCTTGCGGGCGCGTCGATTTTGACCCCGAAGGAGGGGCAGATGCTGCTGCCAGCCTTGATCTGGGGGAAATCATCCAGAGCGATCATCTCAGGCGCACGTCCAAGCACATAGCTCAGGCGGGCGGTTGCGGAGATTTTGCTTTGTGGGGTTTCGAAATTCCCAAACGCGATGACCGGGGCTTTGTCGTTCAGGGTCAATTGTCGCAGTTGGATGAGGCTGTCAGGGTCATTGGTCTCCGCCCCGATGATGATGAGGCCGGACAGGTCCAGATCAGTTATGTCACGCAAATAGGGCAGCGCGTGGAACCGTGTTTCCATTCGAATTTCAGGCGTGAGGTTCGCGCCGTCCAGAACTGGCTGATAGCCCGCCGCGTGGAGTTGGTCGGCAAAGACAATGGCCTGTTGGAACGCATATTCCGACGGCTCTGTGGGGGTGACGAGGATCATTCTGCGGCGCTCGGAGTGGCGGGCTTAAGCTGGCGGAGTGTCCGGCTGGCCATGTCTATGAAATTCTCTGGTCCGAAATTGGTTAGGGTTTCCTGGGCAAATTGCACGGTTTGCACGTAAGTGTCTGGATCGTTGATCAGACGGGCGATGAGCGGGTTTACCTCATCTGGTGTGGCTCCGATGATGCCGTCTCCGAAGTTTTGGGCGGTATCGGGGTCGGTGATGACCAGCTTGCCTGCGGCTGTGGCCTCGGCAATGACCCGACCGAAACTTTCGCGCCATGCGGGATTGGTGAAATAGACGAAGAAGTCGATTTCGCTCAGGAAATCCGCCACTTGGCGGGTGCGGAAGTTGTAGAGTGTGAGATGGGCGTCTGATTTGCCGCCCGACAGGCCATCGGCCCCCAGAATGGCGTTATGTTCCGCATGGATCGGGAAGATCAGGTCCATGACGCTGGCAGACGGGAATTTCTCGAACCCCGGACGGGAGTGGCGGCCCCGTCGGTCTTTTGGTGTTGCGGTTGGCGCGATAAGGTCAAAGTCGCAGATATTGTGCCAGTTTTCGGGCGTCAGCTCCCAGTCGCCCTGATCATCCAGCCAGTCGGTGACCGTTTTCCGGTTATAGTCCGAGACCGGGGCCAGATAGCGGCCTGCGCAAAGGCTTGCCTCCTCAATGCGCTCCAGACAGCCGCCAACGTCAAAGCCGGGACCGCCGCCCGGCGTGGTGAAGTTCTCATGGGTGACCACAATCAGGTTTTGTGCGACCAGCCTAGAATTCAGGGCCTTGTCGAATTTCAGAAAGGCCGGATTGTGCAGGATGATGAGGTCTGCTGAAATGACCGGAGCGTCCCAGATCAGATCAAGGCGGGTCTTTTCGATCGCGGCCTTAAGGGTTGGATTGACCGGTTTGTCCTTGAACATCCCCGATGTGATGCCGTGGATTTCGATGCGGCCCAATTGTTTGAGGCAGGGAAGTTCCTGAGCGACGGCGGAAGCGGTTCCCCCCGGAAATCTCGGATCAAGGACAACGGCGATCTTGAGGGGGGGCGATATCACCGAAACGACTGGACCTAGTAAATGCTCTGAGCGGCGTTGGCGCTTGGAGCTGCCAGTGTAGCGGCCGAGGTTGCTGTGGCTGCCGTACCTGTTCCTGGCTCATCGTCTTGTTGTGTTTCCGGTGCACGCGCAACCCGTCGTACAGGCTCTGTCGGTGTTGCAGATGTGACGTTGGGGAAAAGAGACGGATCGAAGGTCAAAGCGGTGTAAAGACTGTCGGTCTCATCGAGAAACTTCTGGAGCTGTTGTGTGAACGCATCCGAGCCGTTTAGAAAACGCGGATTGGACAGAAGAAAAATCCGCAGATCCACCCAGTTTCCAGCTGATATCAAATCTTCCATACGGTTGACATCACGCTCGGTATAGGCGGCTTCGGCCACTCCAGTCAGCCGTGCCGAGATCAGCGCAGCCGTCAAACTCACAATTAAAACTTTATGCATAACACAGTGCGCCCCACGCGAAGATATGTCTCAACTTAACAAAGTTGCACCATCTCTTCAACATCCTCGTGCCACAGTTCTATTTTCGTAACTTCAAACTAGCCATTTGGCGTGAAATTTGATAAATAATGAGGCTGATCATATATGTAAAAAGTCCGAGAATTTGGTGTAAAATGCCAAAATAACGGTAAATCGCATGGCGCGCGGGGGCCGAGATGCAATCGTTAGACCTGAAAATGGGTGAGAATCAGTCTGCTACTTCGGTTCCGATTCCCGGAATAACGCTCTCTGAGAGCTGGCGTTCGGCGTTTGGGAAACTGTCTGCGGGGTGTTTGAGTGACGCTCGTGCGGTGATTCTCATTGGTGAGCGCGGTGTTGGTAAAGCGTCGTTGGTTGAAGCCTGGCGTGATCAAAGTGTCTCTGCATTTCATGTGGTTACCTTGGATGAGGCCACGGGCGAGCCGGATCAGGTGGTTGCGAATCTGGCCCATCAGATGGGTGTGGATACGGCTGATCTTGGTCGTGCCGCGATCCTCTCGGCAATCTCGGCTTCGGTTAAGTCTCGTAAAGAGGCTGGCAAAGAGACGGTTGTGATCGTCGATAATGCCGATGATGTCCCGTCCAATACGGTTGAATTATTGATGGTTCTGGCCCGTGATCGGGGCAGCAACAAACCATTGTTGCGCTACATTTTCTCGGGCTCCTCAAAGCTGCGCAAAACGCTGCGTTTGGATGGTGGAGCGGCGCGTCGGCAAAACTACGTGATTGTCGAGATGGAGCGATTCTCCCAAGAGCAGACCAAAGCGTTTGTATCTGCGAATCTGTCGCGTGCATCTGATGTGACAATTGCCGAGGATGCGGCGATTTATCTTCATGAGAGCACCTCTGGTAAGCCTGCGAATATTCTCACGGTTTTGGACAAGGTCCAGAGCGGGCGTATGGCTGAAGGCGAAACGGAGATCACCAAGGCGCATATCCAGTCTTTGGTTAAAGCGCCGCGCCCGATTGGCGCTGCTCCCAAAAAGCCGCGGTCGAAATCTGAGGTGGCTTTGAGTGACGGCGAGGATGCTCTGTCCATGGGTGTGTCCGGCGGTTTGGCGGCAGCTCAAACGAGTGGTGCCGCGCCTGTGAGTGGTGTGGGTAGCAGTTCGGAACTTCCCGATTCTATACGCGACTCGAGCGATCCGCGTCCTTTGTTGAGATGGGCGTTTGGCTTGGAAGGTCATAGTGAGACGGACGCCTTGGCAAAACGGGCGGAGGCTTCAGCGGCGTCTCGTAACGGTGCTCCACAGCGCAAATCGGGAAATCCTGAGGATTTGAACGCGGCCTTGGCCAAGGTTGCAGCCCGTGAACAAGCGGAGCGCAATCCGCAGCCGGAGGCGAAAGCAGCACCCAAGGCGGCCGAGCCATCAGTTGTGCCATCGGCAGAATTCGAAGTGCCAGAGGAGATGCGCAAGCCGGAACAAGCGGCGAAGCAGTCCGATAACTTGATCGCGATGAAAGCGCCTGCGGAGAACCCGCTGGATCACTTGATCCAAGGCGAAGCATTCTCCTTTGAAGACTCCGCCCCCAATGAGTTGCGGGCGATCCGGAACCCCAATGAGTTGAACACGGCTCTGCGCGAAGCGCCTGTGGCACCTCCGCGTCGTGGGAATAAGCTTGTGTTTGCCGCTGGTGTCGCCGTGATGGGCGTTGCTGCACTTGGCGTGCTTTGGACGGCGCTCCAGCCCTCTGATATCGTCAATCCGCTTGAAGGATTGGATGCACCTCAACAGACCGCGGCAGTTGGTGCGCCGAAACAGGCGCCTGCTGCGCCTGCCGCACCAACAGTTGATAGTGCGTCTATCACCATTCCTGCGCAGAACCCTGCGCTTGGGGATGGCGAGCCGGATTTAGCGGGTGTTATTGCTTTGATGAAATCACCGGATGTGGGTGGGTTGGACGCAGCGCCTCAGCCGTTTTCGGATGATACTCCGCGCATTGTGACCGCTGGATACCTTGCACCTTCCGATACAATTTCCAGTGGTGAAAACATCGGCCTGCGTCAGGCGATTGGTGCGGATATGGCCGCTTCCGAGTCCACTGGGCCCGAGTCAACTGGGATTGTTGGCGAAGAGCGTGCCTTGACGGAGCAACTGACCGCTCTGCAAGCGCAGGTGTCTCAGGCTGAAACGCTATTGAATGCACGACGTGAAGAGCTGGCGGCGGTGTTGCTCCAGCAAAGCGAAGCCAAGGCGGCTTTGTCGGACTTACAAGGTGAGTTGGCGAGCGCGAAAACCTCGCAGGCCGAAGTGGAGGCTGATCTGGTTCAGCTCCGTGCGGACAAAGCCTCACAAATTGCGGCCACGGAAGAGCTGAGTTCGGATGTTTCGCTGGCCAACGAGCGTCTTGCGGCTGCGAATTCAGAGTTGGAGCAGGCGACTGCCGCTCTGAGCGAGCGGAATTTGGCGCTTGAAGAGATCACGGCCCAGTCCCAAACGGCTCAAAGCGAGCTTGAAGGTTTGATTGCGCAACTGGAGGCGCAAAAGAGCGTCGTCACCACGTCCAATCAAGAGCTCGCCGATTTGGCATCGAAGCGCCAAAATCTGGAGGCGGAACTGGCATTGAAAGCTGCTGAAGTCCAGCGGGCCAATAATCAGTTGCAGTCTCTTGAGGCTAGCCAACAGACGGCAACGAACGAATTTGAAGAGCTGACAGCGCGCAAGGCGGCGTTGCAGGCTGATCTTGAGACCGGCGGGGTTGCTCTGGAAAATCTGACCGCTGAATTGGACACCAAGAAGGTGGCGGTTGATACATTGGTGAATGAGCTGAATGCGGGCTCCGATCAGATCACGTCCCAGCGTGCGGAATTGTCTTCGCTTCGAACTCTGGCGGCGAATGTTTCGGCGGATCAGTCCTCGGCTCAAGCGACTGTGACTGCGGAGCAAAATCAGGTGGCCTCTGCTGCCGGTGAGCTGGACGCTTTGAAAGCGCAACAGGTTGAGATGGCTGCGGCTCTCAGCGAGATTGAAACCCTCACAGCAGGATCCCAGCGCGAGTTGGATGCCATTCAAGCGGATAAGGCCCAAGCCGAAACCGAGATTGCAGCGACCGTTCAACGGTTGGAAGATATCAAGGCCCAAGAGGTTGCAGCCGAAGAGGGTCTGTCCTCTTTCAGTGGCGAGTATGAGGCCAAACAGGCCGAGTTGGCGACGCTTGATGGGCAAATCTCGACGTCCAATGAGGAATTGGAAGCGGTTGTCACCAAGACTGCGGCCTTGAATTCGCAATTGTCCGAGTTGACCAGTGCGGGGACGGCGAAACTGCGTGAGCAGCAGTCGTTGCTTGATCAGGTCACTTTGGAATTGGAAAAGAAGCAGGCGGCTTTGGCCTCTTTGACGCAAGAGATTGATGAAGCGGAAATTGATGCGCCTGCTGTTGCTCTGGCACCATCGAGTGATGTGGAGCCGACTGCCGAATTGGAAACAGTTACTGTTCCTGCGGTTCGCGTGCGCCCCGTCTCTTCAAGCTCCGAGCCGGTTGCGACGGTGGAGTTGATCGAGACGGCGCCCATTGAGACGACGTCCATCGAGACAGCGTCCATCGAGACGACGCCCATCGTGGAAACACCCCAGCAGCAAGGCGGCGTTGGTCTGTCACCACGGGCGTCTGATCTGGTTGTGGCCGCACTCAAGGATGCACCGGGACTGGGGCGTGCGCCTCAGGAGAAGAAGGATCAGCTTCAAGCGGCTTTGATCCGTGGCGACTGTGTTACGGATGCGCTCAAGGAGACCTTTGGGCGTGTCAATCCACACACACTTGTGGCCCTGCTCGAATCTATGGAAATGTGCGGCTCGTAACACTGCGATAGATTCGCACGGAGGAGCTTGTGAATAGAATTGGCCTTTGGGCGCGCACGATGCTGATCTTGTTGGCAAGCAGCATGAGTGCACAGTCTCAGGAACGTGGGATCAACATGATGGCGGGGCCCGCTGGAAGCACAGCGCAGGCTGTTGTGGAGGATATAGCCCTTCTTGCGCGTGAATGCGGGCTTAATCCGATTGTGAATGAGACGGCTGGCGCGCTCGATAATTTACTCGCCGTGAAAAACAATCGTTACACGCAGTTCGGGCTTATTCAGGCTGATGTGATCAACTTCCTCAAGACCTTTGAGAGTATTGATCCAAAAATCGCTAATACGCTCAAGGACATCAATCTGGCCTTCCCGCTTTATTCCGAGGAAATTCATGTCATCGTCACGGGTGACATTCAGAGCCTGAGCGATCTGAGCGGCAAGCGTATCTCGATTGGCCACAAAAGCAGCGGGACGTTTTTGACGGCCACTGTGATTTTGGACCTTTTGGGCATTGAGCCTGCGCAAAAAGCGACAATGGGACCGGAAGATTCTTTGAATGCCATGTTTGGGGGGCAGTTGGATGCGTTCTTTTTTGTCGATGGTGCGCCCAGCAAGGTTTTTGATGATATCAACTTTAGCCAAACCGATATTCGACTGCTGCCCCTGACGGACCCGCTGCTTGGTGCGATTTACGAGACTGCTGTGATTGAGGGTGGTGTTTATCCGTTTGTACCTGAGGACACGCAGGTGGCCAAGGTTGGCTCGGTCATGATCACATATGATTATAAGCCCCGCAAAAACAGCTATAATCGGCTGAATTGCCAGATGATTGGCGATGTGACGCGGTTGGTGCATGACAATATTGCTGATCTTAGTACCATCGGCCATCCCAAGTGGATCGAGGTTGATCCGGCGGCCTTTGTGCCCGATCTGGAGCGGTCGCAATGCGTGCAATTGGCGCTGGAGCCGGATTTTGTACCATCCTGTCAGCAGTGACGCCTCTGGCGGTTTTCATCACTGTTTTTGGGTGTTAGAAGGCCCGCAACAAAAACGTTACCGTTAACAAAATATTCAACTTTAGAGACCGGATGCTCACATGACTTCTATTCTTACTCAATTGCGCGACATGACGACTGTGGTTGCCGATACCGGAGATATTGAGGCTGTTGCACGCCTCAAGCCGGTTGATTGCACAACCAACCCGTCGATTGTTCTCAAGGCGCTCGGCACAGATCAGTTCGCTGATACTTTGGCGGAGGCGATCACTTGGGGCGGCTCCCAGTCCGGTGATGTGGTGGGTGCGGTTGCGGATCGTTTGGCCATTGCGGTTGGGTATGAGTTGACCAAGCTGGTGCCCGGTCGGGTGTCCACGGAAGTGGATGCGGATCTGTCTTTTGACACCAAAGCCTCGGTTGAGAAGGGGCGGCAGATTGTTGCGGCCTATAAGGCGCTCGGCGTTGAGAAGGAGCAAATCCTGATCAAGCTGGCCTCCACTTGGGAGGGCATTCGGGCCTGTGAAGTTCTCCAGAATGAGGGCATTGATTGTAATCTGACGCTGATGTTCTCCAAAGCCCAAGCGATTGCCTGTGCGGATGCGGGGGCGTTCCTGATCTCGCCTTTCGTGGGGCGGATTATGGATTGGTATAAGGCTGAGACGGGCGAGACTTACACGGGTGAGACTGATCCCGGTGTTCTATCCGTGCGCTCGATCTACAATTACTACAAATCCAATGACATCAAGACTGTGGTGATGGGTGCCTCTTTCCGCAATACCGGAGAGATCATGGCGCTTGCTGGATGTGATCGTCTGACTATTTCGCCCGCACTTCTCGATGAGATGGAGGCCGATACGGGTACGCTTGAGCGCAAATTGACACCTAATGTCTTCACACCTGAGCCGAAGGTGATCATGGATGAGGCGACCTTCCGGTGGCAGATGAATGAAGATGCTATGGCGACGGAAAAGACCGCCGAGGGCATTCGCGGATTTGCCAAAGATTTGCGCACGCTGCGGACGCTGATTTCCGAGAAGCTGGAAAAAGCGGCTTAATCTGACCCTATGAGCGGCATCTCTTACTTTCTTGGCGTTGATGGCGGTGGCACGGGAAGTCGTGCCTTGTTGGAGGATGCCAGCGGGCAGGAGCTTGCGCGTGTTGAAGGTGGTCCGGCCAATGTGGCCACGGATATGGCGGGGGCTTCTGAAACGCTCGCCGCATTGGCTCAGCTTGCGTTTGAAACGGCCGGTCTCGGGCTAGCGGAGATGGAGCAGGCTTACTGCGTACTTGGACTTGCAGGCTCCAACGTGGTGGCCAGCAATGCGCCGGTTGAGGCGGCGGTGGCCTGTGCGCATGTTCATGTCACCAATGATCCCGATATCGTATTGGCGGGCGCTTTGGGGGCGGATGACGGGTTTATTGCGGCCCCTGGCACTGGCTCGTTCTTTATCGGGCGCAAAGGCGAGACGATTAAGCGTCTTGGCGGATGGGGTTTTGCTTTGGGCGATGAGGCCAGTGGGGCGTGGCTTGGGCGGCATCTGTTGACCCGAACGCTTCACGCCCATGACAATTTGCGGGACCATTCCAAGCTGACCGAGGAGGTTCTGGCGGAGTTTGACCACGCCCCTTCCAACATCGTTCAATTCGCCAATAGCGCCTCTCCGAGGGATTTCGGGGGTTATGCGCGGCGCATTGTGGCAGCGGCTGAGACGGAAGATAGAGTTGCGACCCGTTTGATGGAAGCGGGTGCGGATTGGATTTACCTCGCCTTGGAGACATTGGGGTATGAGGCTGGCATGAAGGTGGTTTTATGGGGTGGATTGGGGCAGTGTTATCTCCCCTATTTGCCCGAGATCATGGCATCTGATGTGGTGCCGCCTTTAGGGGACGGCATGAGCGGAGCGGTACGCATTGCCAGAGATCGGGCGGCGTTGCTGTGAATGGAGATGGTCGCGGGTTGTGTTTTAGCGCAATGATGCGAGCGGTTCTTGGTCGGCGACGTGCCCTAGTTGCGACAGTTCGGCCCATACCAGTTCTTGGCGCAAATCATCCAGCCGCCAGCTTTGACGGTGGCGCAGGAGATGCTGGTAGAAGCTCAAAATTCCAGCACGGGAGTAAAACCCCCAATGATCCACCAGCTTGAGTGACCGCGCTTTACTGATGCCAATGCCCCGCGCAGCCAGCATCGACAGGGTAGCGGGATCATCGAGTTCGATATTCATCCAATTTTGGGACGGGCCCTGATAGCCAAAACCGATGGCCCTGTCCTTTGGATGGGAGCGGGGGGCGAAGGTTTCAAACAGAAAGTCGACAAAGGCGTTCTTTCGGGTGCGCACACAGAAGAACTCCAGTTCCGGGGAGCGGTTCACATGGCGGAAGTAGCGTTCGGCCACGGAGGCATATTCAGCGCCGCCCATAAAGATGATCCGGCCCATGTTTTTCGATTTGACCCGCATGAGCGCGCTAAAGGTCACGCGCGCCCCCAAAGAATGGGCGAGAATGTCCACTTTGCGCCCCGGTGCCAATTCACTGATGCAATCGATCAGCCGCGCCAAATGCCCGCCTGCGCGGTTGGCTTGGGCGTAGACATGGGCAAAGCTGTCTAGGCGAGGCTTGGGGCGGATTTTACGCGAGGGTCGCCCCTCCCAGCCAAAGCCGATCGCAAGCCCGTCGTCATGGGTCATCTTCTGAAAGCCGAGCCCTAGGGGCCATGAGATGGTTTTGGATGGGTTCTGATCGTTATGGGCAAACAGCGTTTTATGCGGGTTCGCGCATTTATGGGACGGATGATACTTGTAGCCATGCACCATTATCACAATGGGCGCATGTCTGGGCACATGGCGCAACGCTTGCGCCAAATGCATTCTGAAATCCGTCGCAGGATCCTCAGGACAGAAGAACCTGCCAGATTGGGACGTTACACCCAAGATGGCCATGATACCGCTCGTTCCACATTTTTTTCTCCACCTAATGGAGATCCTATGACGTATTCATTACGATCCGGTGAAGTTGCGGTGTCACTAAACCCGCGCTCTATGGGTTAACGAAGTTTCGAGCTGATGATGCCGGAGTTCACGCCCGCCCGGCTAAGCTCGCCCATGAGGCGTTGGTATTCCATCTTCGGGCAGCGGTTCATTACGACCTTGAGGCCTGCATCTTGGGCTAATGTAGCGGCCTCTTCATTGACCACGCCGATTTGCATCCAGATGGTTTTGAGGCCTCTGTCTTTGAGGGTGTCGATGGCCTCTTCAACGATGGGGAGGACGTGCTCGGAGCGTCGGAACAGGTCGAGCATCTGGATGTCCCCCGCCTCTTTCGGGATGTCTGTGAGGGATGTAGAGACCGTTTGGCCAAAGAGTGTCTCGCCTGCAATGCCGGGATTTACCGAGAGGATTTTGAAGCCGCGCACATGCATGTAGTTTGACACAAACCAAGAGGGGCGCACGGTGTTTTTGGACACGCCCACGGCTGCGATGGTTTTGGTTTCTTGCAAGATCGTGCGTAGAAACGAATCTGAGTAGGTTTGGTCAGTCATAGGTCTATCGGCCATAAAAAAACGCCCGGAGCAAGTCCGGGCGAGTTTGAACGAGGGACAGTGAGGTAGAACGGGGCCGTTCAGAGCCGCGTTCTACTTAGATGTATGGCTGAATGGCCAAGAGTTAAGAGTGTGTAATGAATTCGTGAACAAAAGGTTACTAGAACGGCGTGGCTAGACAAGAACGCCGGGCCAATTCTGGTCGGCTTTTGCAATATTTCCCGGAATATCCTTGCTCCAAATCTCGCGGACATCGGTGGAGAAATTGAGGTAAAGGCGATCCTCAACAATCGTCCAAGCCTCAGGATCGGTCGGAGCTGTGGCACCTTTGGACACCGCATAGGCGCAATAGCCGCCGTACTTGGGCGCATAGGCCTCAGGGTCGCCGTCAAAAAGCGCTTTGTTATCAGCGCTTAAGAACTGCCACGTGGCGCCCATCCATTCGGACTGATGGGCGGCGTCTCCCATTGTGGGGGCTGCGTTGGTGAAATATGCGACCGGATCAATGCCACGGATGGCCAGACCATCATGGACAAAAACCTTCGGCTTCATGGCGTGCGCGGGGCGGTTGAGCAAAGCAGGGCTTAGGGCTGTGAGCGCTGTTGCAGCGAGAAAATTGCGGCGAGAAAATTTCATAATGTCTCCGATTCTGAGGTCTGAGGAGGTGATAAGCCAGATTTCGGAGTCGCGATACGCCCTGTCACGGGGGTGTTACGAATCGGGAGAAATGTTTCGGATCGCGGCCTTATTCGGATGGTTTTCGGGCGGCATAGAGCGCGACGGCTGCAGCGTTTGAAACATTTAGGGAGCCAAATCCGCCTGATGCAGAGATGCGCACGAGTTCAGTGCAGGTCTCTTTGGTCAATTCGCGCAAGCCCGGACCTTCTGATCCCAAGGCCAGAGCGATGGGGCCAGTACCATGGACATCAAGGGCCTCCTCAAGGGTTGCATTGGCTTCCCCATCAAGACCGAAAATCTTGTAGCCCATCTCTTTTAGCGCACCCATGGAGCGGGCCAGATTGGGCACTTGCAAATAGGGCTGACGCTCTAAGGCACCGGAAGCAGCTTTGGCCAGAGCGCCTGTTTCAGGGGCAGAGTGGCGCCGCGGTGCAATGACCGCGCGGGCACCGAATACCTCAGCAGAGCGCAGGATAGCGCCCACGTTATGGGGATCGGACACGCGATCCAGAAGCAGAACAATCGGGTTGTCATCGCGGCGAATGGCGCAAAGTTCAGACACGCTCCCCCAGTCCAGAGGTTTGACCTCAATGGCCGCCCCTTGGTGAACCGATTGGGGATCAAGAGGGGCGCTGAAGCGGCGCGGATCTACGATTTCAGGCTCTATATTGCCAAGCTTGAGCGCATCTGCGAGGCGGTCGGAGGCGTTTTTGGTCAGGATCAGGCGGAGTTTCTCGCGCATGGGGTTTTCCAGCGCTTCGCGAACGGCGTGGATGCCGAAAAGCCAGACAGTATCGGGTCTCTCCCGTCTGGAGCGATCTTGGGGTTTTCGCCCCCATTTGCCTTTTTGTTCAGCCACAACTTGCCCTTATTAACATTTGGTGCTTCCATCTGTCAGGAAATCGACCGCGACTCAAGGAGACATAGCCCTGATCCGACCCGCAAATACGGAAGATGAGGTGTGTTTGACGGCCATTGCCCGCGCCGCATACCGCAGTTATGTGCCCAGAATTGGCAAGGAACCCGCGCCCATGGTGGCGGATTTCAAGGCTTTGATCGGGGAAGGGAAGGTCTGGGTCTCTGACAGATCGCCCGTGAACGGGTATATTGTAATGTATGCGCGTGATCAGGCGCTTCAGATCGAAAATGTCGCGGTTGACCCGGCCCAACATGGGGACGGTTTTGGAAAAGCGCTTCTGGGGTTTGCCGAGGCGGAGGCGAAACGTCTGAACCTTGATGAGATCACGCTTTATACCAACGTGCATATGACCGAGAATTTGAGCTTTTATCCCTCTATGGGCTACCGGGAGACCGCGCGGCGATGTGAGGACGGTTTTGATCGGGTTTATTTTGCCAAAAAGCTGTTCCAGCAGGCTTAGAGCGCGCGTCATCACGTTGCTGAAGCGAGATGATTTGGGTTAAAGGCCTCATGCTTTAAATCAATGGCTCAGGATCGCTTGACGCATGTGGTTCCAGTTGGTAGGAGCCTCTGGTCTGATGGGCGACGCGCTGCAAGGTGCGGCAGTGGACTGTAACTCCGCCGAGGTAACTCATGCCTGGTTCGATTCCAGGGTCGCCCACCA
>CAZXRG010000059.1:0-15972 GCA_964642935.1 uncultured Rhodobacterales bacterium
CGCAACGATATGGCACCATCAAAGAGGAAGACACAAGTTCAGGGCCGATACTCTTGCAAGCCAGAGTGAATGCCGCATGGTGATCAACTGACGCAACATTCCGGCTCAGTATTGGCTGACCAACCATAGGCATCATATTTTGCTCAGTTGATGGAGTGCCGTTCGCGTCCGAGGTGAGCGTGTCGTCGAAGATCGCGCTTTGCTCAACGACCCAGAATGCCGCCCGCGCGGTTTGCTGGCTGACCCGCGAGATAGCGATGCATCTTGATTGCCAAACTCCGTTATTGTCCCAGCATCGAAACTGCGTTCAATTCCTATCCTTTTTTGGTCGTAAAGCCGCTTGGCCATTAAAGTCTAACGGCTTTCACCTCCCAACCAGCCAGGTTGTGCCTTTGCTTCGTCAAGCAGCCATGTTTTGAAGTGTTCCACCTCGGGTAGGGCGAGCGCTTGTTTCGTTGCGACCATGTCATAGCCGATATTTGTTGAAACGGCGTTCTCAAACGGTGCCATCAAAAGCCCAGCTTCAACGGTGTCACGTAAAATCGGCCAGCTTCCCAGAACGACACCGTGGCCCGCGATTGCTGCTTGTATTGCTTGATTGTAATCGCTGAAATATAGGTTCTGTAAGGGCTCAAGGTCTGCCGCATTCGCCTGTTCCAGCCAGTTGGAAAAGCTAAACCATCGCGCCGTCTCTCTGGCCTGTGGAATGTGAGATAGATCCCAGTGGAGCAAGGTTGTCTTGCGTAGGTCCCCAATGAATTTCAAACGCGGAGCGTCATTCACCAACCTTGGGCTACAGACAATAAAGATCCGGTCTTCGAACAGGCGGAACGTGGCAAGGTCCGGGTGTTTCGGTGCGCCGTAACGTATGGCGATGTCAGCGTCGCCCCGTTCAAGATTTGCGATGCCCATGGAGCTGTCGATCAGCACGTCGACGCCGTCGTAAATCTCTTTAAACCGGTTGAGACGCGGGACGAGCCATGAAGCGGCGAAGAAGGGTTCGGCGGAAACGACAAGTCGTCTCTTTGAGGGGGAGGGCCGCATTTCATCGACCGCGATGACCATGTGTCGAAACCCTTCGGCAAGGCTGGTCTGCCCGGCACGTCCGGCCTCGGTTAGCATGAGATCTCGACCCGTGCGTTGGACCAGTTGCGCACCCAGAGAGGCCTCGAGTTTTGCCACCAATTGCTTGACGGCTGCAGGGGTCACGCTCAGCTCTTGTGCCGCTTTGGTGTAGCTTAGATGACGCGCCAATGCCTCAAAGGCACGAAGCGCGTTTAGAGAAGGGAGCTTGGCAAACATAGGTTTAGATAATCTAAAGACTGGCTTAGATCAAATGACTGGCCTTTTTCACTTTTGTTGGCAAGCTGGTGTGAAAAGCGGGCGCTAGTTCAGATAGTCTCGCATGAAAACTTAAACCTCCAAAATAGGGATATAACCGATATGCTAGGCAGTGGAGACGGAAAAACCCGCGATTTGATCACCACCATGCCAGGGGCAGGATGGGACTTTAACATGAGCCGTCATCCCTACCACGCGATCGAGGCGCCGCTTGGGCCCCATTACACCGTCTATAACCGCCGCTACATGGCCGTTTGTTTTGACAAAGTCTCAACCGAGGATGGCTATTGGCTGCTGAAGCAGAAAGCCGCACTTTTAAATACGGGCGAGTTTCCGGTGCAGTTTGAAGGGCCGGATGCAGAAGCGCTGCTCAATAAGCTTTTCACCAAAGATATCACGAAAGTGAAGCCCGGACGCTGTGGTTATGGGCTGGCCTGTTATGAAGATGGTGGCTTGATTGTCGATGGCATCCTGCTGCGTCTCAGCGAGGATCTATTTTGGTATGCGCAGGCCGATGGTGATTTCATCAGCTGGGCCAAGGCGCATGCAAAGGACATGGATGTCGAAATCTCTGACCCGCAGGTCTATGTCTCTCAGGTGCAAGGGCCGAACGCGCTCAAGGTGCTAGAGGCGGCCTGTGATGACGGTAAATTGCCGACGCCTTTCGGGTATTTTGGTATCGCGCGGGTCATGTTGGGGGGACAGAACGTCGTGATCACCCGCACCGGTTACACCAATGAACTGGGCTGGGAGTTTTATACTGAACCCCATCACGACGCTGAGGCTTTGTGGAAGCATCTTGAGAGAGCGGGCGCCCCCTTTGGTCTTGGCATCTTCGGTCTGGATTCCATGCATATTCGCCGGATCGAGGCCGGTATCCTCAACGCAGGCTCTGATTTTGACGCAACCACCACGCCGTTTGAGGCCGGGATCGGTCGGTTTGTTGATCTTGATAAGGATGATTTCATCGGCAAGGCTGCTTTGGAAAAAGCGCCGCGTGGATCACGCTCCATCGGGTTGAAGTGCCCGGATGGTGAGCCGCTGATCGGCGGTACGGTGTTTATGGATGGGCAAAGTGCGGGCAAGGTCACGGCTGGAGCGATATCGCCTTACCTCAAGCACGGGATCGGCATTGCCTTGATGGATCAAGCGGATTTGGCGGCTGGCACGGCGGTGACGATCCAATGTATTGATGGCGAGGTCCGTGCAGGGGAGCTCCATCAAACACCGTTTTACGACCCCGAAAGCGAGATCGCGCGCGGCAAGCGTGTGGATATTCCTGAACGCAGCTAAAGGGCCAAATAGCCGACGCCAGCAAAGGCCACCAAACAGCCAAGCCATTGTCGCCAATTCAACCTCTCTTTCAGGAAGGTTGAGGCGAGCCAGATGGCTGGAAGCCCGTACATAGACGTGGCCACGGCGGTATATTCAGGGTTCGGCAGCCCACCGGCACTAACGATGGACAGGATCGCGATGCAATCGGTGAGGCCCATGAGCGCAAGAATGCCAAGCGCGCTTTTCCCCGGCCAAAAGGGCAGGCGAAAGGCCAAAAGCACGCCGATCATCACCACGATAGCGACAAAGCGGGTCGCAAGGGCGGAGAGCATTTCGTTGCTGAGCTCTGTCGCGGCTTGGCCCAGAGCGAAGGTGCCCGCAAAGCCAATAGCCGAGATCAAGGCGTATAACACAGTGCGCCCTTTTGGCGGAACGTCCGTTTCAGTGTCGGTGGAGAGGGTGCTGACAATTGTGATGCCGCCTAAAACGGCAAGCACCGCAAGCCACTGATCTGTCGTGATCTTCGCCCCTTGAGCGGCTGCGATCCCCACGGAGATGATCGAAAAACAAGCTACGAGCGGGGCGGCAAGCCAGACGGGACCGCGTTGGAACGATCCATAAAGCCCCCAGTTCGCGATGACGAAAAACAGGCCCGCACCGAAGGCCAATCCAACCGCCTCGCGCGATAATGGCTCAAAGCTGCCAGTGCCAAAGGTCAGCGCCAGTTGGAAGCCAAACCCAATGACCAGTACACTGAGGATACAGGCCCCGACCGGAGTTTTCTGGGTGATAAAGCGCACCAGAAAGTCATGGATGCCCCAAGCCAAAGCGGCGATCAGGCCGAGGGTCAGAGTGTTCATTCTTCCCGCCGCAGGACAGTCGAACAGAATGCCAGATAGCTGATCGGAAAGAAGATACCTCCAAACATCACCCAGAAATGGGCGATGCTTGGGGCGCAAAAACCGATGGAGCAGACCGATAAGATCATCCAGCCCATAAGATTTATCTGATTGATTATTATTCTCATGTCGATTTAGTTTGCTGTGACGCGGTCTCTTTCATATTCTTATCATTAAATAATTATTCCGCCCATGCAACACGAGAGAGTGTCTATGCTGGATGATCTGCCTAATGTACCCCCCGGTCCTCCTAAACCCAGCGTCATTATTGAACCCAAGGTGTTTGCGATGCCACCGGGGATGGAGCGCTATGTGATCGAGGGCTGCAGTGCGGTTCTGATTGCGATCAATGCGGGCGATACGTTCACGATTGGCAATGATGAAGGTGGGCAGCTGTGTGAGGTATTGGCGGCTGATAAAAAAGGTGCCGTTGATGCCGGAGTGATCGGAGCAAAAGGGCAGGGGGCGGCGGCTGGATTACAGGCCCTTTTGGCCAGCGATGACATGTCATTGCGCGGTATGCGCATGGGGATCGAGGCGCGCGGTATTGATGTCTCCACGCCCGGTGCGGTGCATCTCTTTGAACGCACGTCGCCCGCGCGAACAGAGCAAGGTTTCACAGTCGCGCGTGATGGAGCGGTGATTATTGCTGCACCCGGTGGGATCATGGACCTTGAGGCACAGGATACAGCGACCCCGCTAACGGTCATGGTCAAACGCGCGACGGTGAAGCCGCATGTGACCTTTGAACTGCCAGAGCCACTCGCTGATCCTCTCCAGGATATTCGGGTACATACGCAAACGGCGGAGGCCTATTTCGTCAAGGCCGGAGATTTCATTCAAATCCTCGATGTGGATGGGCGGCAATGCACGGATTTCGAATGCTTCAGTGCGCGCAAACTCGACAAGGGTATCGAGCATGCGTTGGACGTGACCACCACGCGAACCTTGATGGGCCACGCCTATCCCATGCCCGGCCTTCATGCCAAATATTACGATCAAGAAATGGTGCCACTTGTGGAGGTTGTTCAGGACACTTGTGGGCGACATGATGCTTTTGCGATGGCCTGTGCGGCAAAATACTATGATGACATTGGCTACCCCGGCCACCCCAATTGCTCGGACAATTTCAACGCGGCCCTGTCAGAATATGGCGTCACCGGGCGGCCCGGCTGGATGGCAATCAACTTCTTTTTCAATACTGGCATTGATGCCCATGGCGTCATGTTTGCGGATGAGCCTTGGTCTCGCCCCGGCGATTATGTCCTCCTGAGGGCGCTTACGGATATCGTCTGTGTATCCAGCGCTTGTCCTGATGACACGTCGGCCGCCAATGGTTGGAACCCTACGGACATTCATGTGCGGACGTATTCCGGCAAGGAAACCTTCAAGAAAGCAATCGCCATTCGTGCGACCCCAGATTCGGAGCCCAAGATGACCAAAGAAACCGGCTTCCACGACAAGTTCGCCAGCCACACCCGCAACTTTGTCGAGTACAACGGCTATTGGCTGGCCAATTGCTTTGCAGGCGCAGGGCCGATTTCTGAATACCATGCATGCCGTGAGGGCGCGGTGATGATGGACCTTTCACCCTTGCGTAAGTTCGAGATCAATGGCCCCGATGCCGAGGCGCTTTGCCAATATGTGTTCACCCGCAATATCAAGACCCTGCCAGTGGGCGGCGTGGTTTATACGGCCATGTGTTACGAGCATGGCGGGATGATTGATGATGGCACCGTATTTCGCCTTGGACGCGACAATTTTCGCTGGATTGGTGGCAGTGACTATGGTGGCGAATGGATCCGCGAACAGGCAGAAAAGCTCGGCTTGAAAGTACTGGTCAGATCGTCCACCGATCAATTGCATAATGTGGCGGTGCAAGGGCCGAAGTCGCGTGACTTATTGCGAGAGCTCATCTGGACCGCGCCCCATAATCCAGAGTTCGACCAGCTTGATTGGTTCCGCTTTACGCCTGCCCGTTTGCGCGGTGAAAGCGGGACCCCCTTTGTGATCTCCCGCACCGGCTATACCGGAGAGCTGGGCTATGAGGTCATGTGTCATCCAAAACATGCCAGTGAAGTGTTTGATGCGATCTGGAATGCGGGGCGGGGCCATGGGCTGAAACCTATGGGGCTGGAGGCTCTGGATATGGTTCGCATTGAGGCCGGTCTGATCTTTGCCGGCTATGATTTTTCCGATCAAACAGACCCGTTTGAGGCGGGCATCGGTTTCACCGTGCCGCTCAAGTCCAAGACGGATGATTTCATCGGACGAGAGGCTCTGTTGCGTCGCAAAGAGCATCCGATGAAGAAGCTGGTCGGGTTAGATGTGGGAAGTGAGGTAGAGGTCGGCCATGGCGATTGCATCCATATTGGGCGTGCGCAAGTGGGGGAGGTGACCTCTGCCATGCGCTCTCCTCTGCTTGGACGCAACATCGCGATGGCGCGGGTGGATGTGGCACATGCAATGCCCGGAACCGAGCTGGAGATTGGTAAGCTCGATGGTCATCAAAAGCGGCTGCCCGCCGTGATCAGACCCGATCTTGCAGCCTATGATCCCAAAAAGGAAAAGCCGCGCTCATGATACGCCTTGCCTCTATCGCAGTTCTTTTGTCCGGTGCCGCAGAGGCGCAATCGGTGAAGCTGGAAGAGCATGAAATCTTGTCGCTCCTCTCTGGAAACACGGCTGTTGGCGTCTGGGAAGGCGCAACATATCGTCAATATTTCGACCCCGACGGCAGCACAATCTATGCCCAAGAAGAGGCGCGTTCCACATTAGGTAAATGGCGTGTGGAGGATGGTGAGTATCAATCAATCTGGCCCGGCGATGCAAATTGGGAAGGTTGGTTCGTGATGGAATTTGCCGGAGACCACTATTGGGTCAGTAAGGCCACACCGCCAACCCCCTTTTCCGTTCTAGAGGGTCAGCAGTTGATCGCTGAGTGAAGCTATCTTGATAGGCTCTAAGCCGCGCTAGTTTTGCAGGTAAACCTCAAGACTGTCATCAAGCGCATCCGCCCAAGGCGTGTGGTGCTTGGGCGCCATGGTGCCCGTCATCACCGATTTGTAGCCGTTGTCGCGGAACGTCATTATGCCCTTCTTCTTGTGACCCTTCCATTCCTTGAACGCCTTACATGCGCCTTCAACGTCGAAGGTGGGGTAATCCGTCTCTTCAATCAGTTCCTTGATATAATTGCCCTGATACCAGATTGCATCGTAATCATCCGCCCCCGCATCTTCTCGCGCTACGCGCTCTGAGACATCGGCCTCCATGGCCGCCTTATCTGGCATCGCAATCTTCCCCATAATCGCATCACGCACCCACCAGGCCTGCGCGTCAAACATGTTGAACGTGAACCATTGATCCTGCATCCCGATGTAAAAGAGATCAGGGTCATGCACATAGGCAACCCCCTTATAAAGATCCGCTGACGCCAGTCGGTTTGCGGTTTTCAATCGCAAGCCATCAGGCAGGAACGGGAAGTGGTGCTTATAGCCGGTGCAAAGGATGACCGCATCGATATCCTTGCTGGTTCCATCCTTGAAATGCGCAGTGTTCCCGTCGACATGGGTGAGCAGAGGAACCTCTTCCCAGTTGTCCGGCCAATCATAGCCCATTGCGGCCGTGCGGTGGCTGACGGTGATCGACTTGGCGCCATACTTCCAACATTGTGAACCGATGTCTTCAGCGGAATAGCTGGTGCCGACAATCAGAATATCCTTATCCTTGAACTCCATGGCATCGCGGAAGTCATGGGCGTGAAGCACGCGGCCCTTGAAGCTTTCAAACCCTGCAAAATAGGGCACATTAGGCGTGCTGAAGTGACCGGTGCAGACGATCACATGGTCGAACTCTTCCGTATAGGTGCGATCCTCTGGCAGGTGGTTGGCGGTGACTTTGAATCTATCCCCGTCCTTTTCCACCCAACGCACGGCGGTTTCAAAGCGGATCCAATCGCGCACGCCTGCCTTCTTTACCCGCCCTTGGATGTAGTCGAACAACACAGCGCGAGGTGGATAAGACGCAATCTGCTTGCCGAAGTGTTCCTCAAACGAATAATCCGCAAACTCGAGCCCCTCTTTGGGGCCGTTGGACCACAAGTAGCGATACATGGACCCATGCACAGGCTCTCCATATTCATCCAAGCCTGTGCGCCAAGTATAATTCCACAAGCCGCCCCAGTTTGACTGCTTTTCAAAACAGACGATTTCCGGTATCTCCTCTCCGTTTGCTTGTGCGGATTGGAAAGCACGGAGTTGAGCTAAGCCGGATGGACCTGCGCCGAGGACCGCAATGCGTTTTTTCATGGGAGTCTCCTTGAAACCTGTTTTATGGAAGTCCACCGTCTCCATCACCACAAGTCAATATTTATTCTTTACAGTAAAAAGAAAATTGGGCTCATTTGGCCTGGAACAACACAAAGGGAGGCAAGATGGAAAAGCCGGGATGGAATTATTGGCCCGTGGTCATACTGGGGCTTCTTTGGAACCTGATGGGATGCCTGAATTACATTATGCAAACCAATTCGGCTGCGGTAGAAAATTTGCCGGAGAGCTATCAAGCGCTCATCGTTGGGAGACCCGCATGGGCGACTGCAGCGTTTGCGATTGCTGTCTTTGGCGGGGCAGTGGGCTGCATATTATTGCTCCTGCGACGCAAGGTGGCGGGGCCGGTCTTTGTGATCTCGCTCATCGGCGTCGCTTTGACCCTGATGTATTCGATCATGGTCGCGGGTTTTAGCATGGATGTTGTGTTGAGCACCGGAATGTCTCTGGCGGTCGCAGCAGTCCTGTTGTGGACGGCGCATTTGGCCAAGGGGCGGGGTTGGTTAAGCTGACTTCGAGCCAAAAACCTGCTCAAAAAAGTCCGGTGTTGTGCCAGATCGCGAAGCAAATTCGCATCGACACAACACCGACCCTATCCTAGATATCGAGCGTATTGTCCTTTTCCCACTGGCTAAAGTGGGTCGTGAAGGAATTCCATTCCTGCATTTTCATTTTGATGTAGGACTTGGAAAACTCCGCTCCCATAGCATCTTTCAAACCTTTGTCTTTGTCGTATTCGCGCAAGGCGTCGAGCATGTTCAGAGGCAGCTTTGGCGCTCCACGCACCTTATGGCCGTCCGCATACATGTCGATATCATGGCGCTTGCCCGGATCGGCTTTGGAGCGAATGCCTGACAGTCCAGCGGCAATAATCACAGCTTGCAACAAATAAGGGTTCGCGGCTCCATCGGGCAGGCGCAATTCGAACCGTCCGGGGCCCGGGACGCGAACCATATGCGTGCGGTTATTGCCGGTCCATGTGACCGTATTGGGTGCCCAAGTCGCTCCCGACATGGTGCGGGGCGCGTTGATACGCTTGTAGCTGTTCACCGTGGGGTTCGTGATCGCGGCCAAAGCGGAGGCATGCTTCATGATGCCACCCAAGAAGTGACGGCCCTGATCCGATAGTCCCAACTCAGCGGTCTGGCTGCTGTCATTGGCATCCATCGCAAAAACATTCGTTTTGCCGTCCATGTCCCAAACAGAGATATGCGCGTGACAGCCGTTCCCGGTCAGACCCTCCACAGGTTTGGGCATGAAGGTCGCGCGAAATCCATGCGCCTCTGCCACAGATTTGGTCATGAACTTGAAGAAGGAGTGCTTATCCGCGGTCTTAAGCGCGTCGTCATACTCCCAGTTCATCTCGAACTGGCCGTTGGCGTCTTCATGATCGTTTTGATACGGACCCCAGCCCAGATCCAGCATGTAATCGCAAATCTCACGCACCACATCATAGCGCCGCATCACCGCTTGCTGGTCATAACAGGGCTTTTCGGCGGTATCGAATTCGTCCGAAATCTGATTGCCGTCAGGCGTAAGCAGGAAGTATTCCGCCTCAATCCCTGTCTTAACGCGCAAACCTTCAGCGGCGGCTTCATCCACCAACTTGCGCAGCACATTGCGCGGCGCTTGAGCCACGTCTTCGCCCTCCATCACGCAATTGGCCGCAACCCAAGCAACCTCTGGCTTCCAAGGCAGTTGGATCACCGATGACGGGTCGGGAACGGCGAGCATGTCTGGATGCGCAGGCGTCATATCGAGCCAAGTGGCAAAGCCCGCAAAGCCTGCACCGTCTTCTTGCATCTCCGAGATGGCTTGCGCAGGAACCAGCTTGGCCCGTTGCCCGCCAAAAAGATCGGTGAAGCTGATCATGAAATACTTAACGCCGTTGTCGGCTGCAAATTTGGCAAGATCTGTAGTCATTGCATGTTCCCTGTCGTCATAAGGAGGGCGCGAACCAGATGGCCGCGCCCTTGTTTTAGGTTAGTAAGATGTGCCGGGTTTGCCGGGGTACCAATCAGTGCCCGCCAGCGGGATTTTCGCCATTGCTGCGGCTTCCAGCGTGATCGCGCAAAGGTCTTCAGGCTCCAAGTTGTGGACATGGTTCTTTCCACAAGCCCGCGCGATGGTCTGTGCCTCCAACGTCATCACCTTGAGGTAATTGTTCAGGCGCCGTCCACCCTCCACGGGATCAAACCGCGCCATAAGCTCGGGGTCTTGCGTTGTAATGCCAGCCGGGTCTTGGCCTTCATGCCAATCATCGTAAGCCCCAGCAGTGGTCCCCAGTTTTTGATACTCAGACTCCCATTTGGGGTCATTGTCACCAAGCGCGATCAAGGCCGCTGTCCCGATAGCCACCGCATCCGCTCCAAGAGCCATACACTTGGCCACATCCGCCCCATTGCGCACACCGCCTGAGACGATCAATTGCACCTCCCGGTGTAGGCCAAGGTCTTGGAGGGCCCGCACGGCCTCGCGGATACAGGCCAGAATTGGCTGGCCCACATGTTCAATGAAAACATCCTGCGTGGCAGCCGTGCCACCTTGCATGCCATCCAGAACAACAACATCAGCACCTGCTTTCACGGCCAATGTGGTGTCAAAATAGGGCCGCGCCCCTCCGACCTTTATATAGATCGGGACTTTCCAGCCAGTGATCTCGCGCAGCTCCAAAATCTTGATTTCCAAGTCATCAGGACCCGTCCAATCAGGATGGCGACAGGCAGAGCGCTGGTCGATGCCCTTGGGCAGATTGCGCATCTCGGCCACACGGTCGCTGATCTTTTGTCCCAGCAACATGCCGCCCCCACCGGGTTTTGCACCTTGGCCCACAACAATCTCAATCGCATCCGCGCGACGCAGATCATCAGGGTTCATACCATAGCGCGAGGGCAGGTACTGATAGACCAACTTATTGGAATGCCCGCGCTCTTCATTGGTCATGCCACCGTCACCAGTTGTGGTGGAAGTGCCGGCAAGTGTCGCGCCGCGTCCAAGCGCCTCTTTCGCGCCGCCTGACAGCGCCCCAAACGACATGCCCGCAATGGTAACGGGAATATCAAGCTCGATCGGGTTCTTGGCAAAACGTGTGCCAAGGGTGACATTGGTGTCGCATTTCTCGCGATATCCTTCGAGCGGGTAGCGGGACATGGAGGCACCAAGGAACAAAAGATCATCAAAATGGGGGAGCTTGCGTTTCGCTCCGCCACCTCGAATGTCATAAATTCCGGTTGCAGCGGCCCGTCGGATCTCTGCATTCACCGGATTGGTAAAAGTTGCCGATTGGATCGGCATGGTGCGCGGAGCGCTTGAGTGGTCGTCTTTCATGCGCGTCCCCTAGTAGGCGTTGTCGATGTTAAATGTGTAAAGCTGACGGGCAGAGCCATAGCGCTTGAACTCTTCTGGCTTTGCGTCCGCACCGGCTTGTTGCAGCAGATCAGTCAGGATGTCCAAATGCTCTGGGCGCATCTCTTTTTCGATACAATCCGCTCCGAGTGATTTGACCGTCCCGCGCACAAAAAGCCGTGCTTCATAAAGACTATCACCGAGCGCATCGCCCGCATCTCCACACACCACAAGATTACCGGATTGGGCCATGAAAGCGGACATATGGCCGATGTTGCCATGCACGACGATGTCGATCCCCTTCATCGATATCCCACAACGCGAGGAGGCATTTCCTTTGATCACAAGTAAGCCGCCATGCCCGGTTGCGCCTGCATATTGGCTGGCGTCACCCTCAATCACCACAGTGCCGCTCATCATGTTTTCCGCAACACCAGGCCCCGCTGAGCCTGTAATGTTCACCGTTGCCTGCTTGTTCATACCCGCGCAATAATAGCCGGTGGAGCCCTTCACCGTTACCTCGATTGGTGCATCCAATCCGCAGGCAATCGCATGGGCCCCTTTCGGATTTTCAATCGTCCAAGCGGTTTGATTTGTCTGATCCGCTTGCGCATGCAACGTCGCGTTCAAATCGCGCAAAGCGGTTTCTTCAAGGTCGATCGTTTGCATTTATGCGGCCTTCTTGCTGATCGGCTGGGTGTTATGACTCCAGAAGTAAACTGTAGCAGGCTCCGGCTCCCATACGCGGGCGTTTTCGATCCCCGGAAGGTCGACAAGCGCGCGGTATTCTGAACCGAAGGCCACGTACTGCTCCGTCTCTGCCATCACTGCAGGCTTGCACGCAATCGGGTCACGCACGACGCCAAAGCCGTCTTTTGTGCCAACAACAAATGTGAAGAAACCGTCGAGGTCGTCCAGAGAGCTTTGCAAAGCCTCTCCCAAGCTCGCGCCTTCCTGCATGCGCCAGGTCAGATATGCAGCACCAACCTCACTGTCATTCTCGGTTTCGATATGAATGCCCTCACGGCGCAGCTTACGACGTAAGGAATTGTGATTGGACAGGGAGCCATTGTGCACAAGACACTGGTCGTCACCTGTATTGAACGGATGTGCGCCCATGGTTGTGACCGCCGATTCGGTTGCCATACGCGTGTGGCCAATGCCGTGGGTGCCTGACATTTGGGCGAGATCGAAGCGCTCTGCTACATTTTTAGGCAACCCGACCTCTTTGTAGATTTCCAAAGTATCACCCCGGCTCATTAGCCTTAACGATGGGTCTATATCCGCTATAGCAGCACGCGCCGCAGCTGTTGTACCTGCCGGAATACTCAGCACCGCATGGCTGCTTTTGACTTCCATAGCGACCTTGGCGCTAATCACTTTGCCTAGCGCCGTTTCCAGCCCTGCAAAGGCAACCTCTGGTACGTCAGATTGCACAACTAGTTTGGTTTTATCGCTTTTTTCATCGCCATAAATCGCAATCCCGGCGCTATCCGGCCCTCGATCCGTCATGGTGATCAGCATCGCTGTGAGCAGTTCCCCCAGACGGGCCTCTAGAGATTTGTCCTTCAGAAAAAGACCGACAATCCCGCACATAAGTTTTCCTCGAAGAATTTGCCCGTTTTCGTCTTACGGGATCGAATCGACGCTAACATCAAAAGAAAACACGCTCAACTGGTAGGAATAAAATTTTCACTTTAGGCAAAAACTTCTAGTCATACCGGATTTCTCATGGTTCATTTGCGGCGATGGCCGGCGACAAGACCGTTCATCACGAACAGAAAAGTGGACACGGGAGTCAAAAGACGTGGAAGAACAACTAGCCGAATTGGCAGCGCAAGTCGCTGCGCTGGAAGCTAAGGGAAACATGACGAACACAATGTTCGCCGAAACATATTACTACCTTACCATTCCATTGATGATCATCATTCACGCAGGCTTTCTAGCCTACGAGATGGGCGCATCCCGCGCCAAGAACGCGCTTTCGTCCGGGGTTAAGAATATCCTGGCTTTTGCATTTGTTATTCCAGCCTTCTACTTTTTTGGATGGTGGGTCTATTGGGGCTTCCCAACAGGTTTCACACTTTCTGAAGGCCCAAACGGTATTTCCGGAGCAGCCTACGCCAATTCCATCGCGTTCGGATGGGGTGAGAGCGCCGCATACATGGGACCAAACACCGAAGATCAGATCGACGGAGTTTTCTGGGGTGCGTTCACCCTGTTCGCTGCAACCACCGCATCGATCATGTCTGGTGCAGTGATTGAGCGGATACAAACCGTCGGCTTTGTTATCCTTGCCATTGTGCTTGGAGGCTTTAGCTGGACGCTGGCAGCCGCTTGGGGCTGGCATGCAGACGGCTGGCTCGTTCAGCAATGGGGCGTTCATGACTTCGGCGCGGCCGGTCTTGTCCATGCGGTTGCGGCCTTCTTTGCGCTAGGTGTGCTCATCAACCTTGGACCACGTATAGGAAAGTTCAACGCAGATGGCACAGCGAATGATCTTGCAGGTCATAACCTGCCATTTACGGCCACAGGCTTGATGCTGATCATTGTCGGCTTCTGGGGCTTCTTGATGGCCTGTTTGGTTGTCGGGGGTGAGGCTTGGTCATGGGGTGGAAACTTCACAACGATTTACGGCACTCCAACCAATCTCGGTGCTTTGGCCTTTAACATCCTAATGGCCGTTGCCGGTGGTATCATTGGCGCATGGCTGTTCACGAAAGACCCGTTCTGGATGATGTCTGGCGCACTCGCCGGGATCATCTCTGCGGCATCTGGATTGGATATTTACTGGCCATCACTGACCTTCATCATCGCATTCAGTGCGGGTATGTTGCTGAAACCAGCCGCGAGTGTGCTTGAACGAATGGGTATTGATGACGCTGTCGGTGCAGTCACCGTACACGGAACGATCGGTATCTACGGGATGCTTTTGCTCGGAATCTTTGCCAGCGGCTACCCTGCACTGACGGGTGAAGCAGCGCCAACGGTTAGCTTCATCGGCCAACTTGTCGGGGCCATCGTGTTCATCGCGATTGGCTTCTCAAACGGCTATGTCGTGTCACTGATCCTGAAAGCGCTTGGTATGCTTCGTGTCCCAGAGGCCGCAGAACTTGCAGGTCTGGATACCGTCAAAGTTCCGGCTCAGGCCTATCCAGAGGGCATTCCTGCGTCTGCCCCTGCATCCACTTAACATTAAGCAAAAGGAGAAAACTGATGGGATTTCCATTTGAACCTGCAACATGGGACGGCGTGTCTGGCCCGATCTTTATGGGCTACGGTGGGTCACTGCCCGGACTGTTCTCGGTCATCGGGATTGTCTTGTGCATCGGAGCGCTTGTGATCGGCCAAAAAGCCGAAGCCAAAAAGTACAAAGACCTCAAGTAAGGCGCTTAACAAAAACGCATGGGGGTCCGCTTTGGCGGGCCCCTATTGCCTATTAGGAAACTTTTTTGACTATCAGTCTTGCTTTTGGGGCCCGACTGAGTCTCAATCAAGCAGACGATAAAAACCCGAGGGGAGAACGATATGGCCATTCTTTGGAGAGCATCCGCACTAGCACATCGCCACGCTGAAATCGGCGGGGAGTTGGAAGATTGGAATGGCATGGGAACCGCCTGGTTCTATGACAACACGCCCGAACGCGCGAAAGCAGACTATGAGGCCGTGCGCACCAAAGCGGGCCTTATGGATGTCTCCGGCCTTAAGAAAGTCCATGTGGTGGGCGCTGATGCGGCCTATGTGATTGATCGGGTCACGACACGCAACGTGGAGAAGATCGCTCCGGGGCGTTCGACCTATGCCTCGATGTTGAACAGCGACGGCAAGTTTATTGATGATTGCATCATCTACCATCTGGCCGTGAATTCATGGATGGTCGTTCATGGCACGGGAACGGGAATGGAGCAGCTTGCCTCGGTTGCAGCTGGCAAGAACGTCTCGATCCTGTTTGATGATGATTTGCATAACATGTCGCTTCAAGGACCGGTCTCTGTCGATCTGCTGGCAAAAGAAATCCCCAGCATTCGCGATCTGGCCTATTTTGGCATGATGCAAACGCGCCTTTACGGGCGAGACGTGATGATCTCACGCACCGGCTACACGGGTGAGCGGGGCTATGAGATTTACTGTCGCGCCAAGGACGCCACCCATCTTTGGGACAATATCTTGGATGCGGGCAAAGACATGGGCGTGCGCCCTGTTCAGTTCTCCACCCTCGATATGCTGCGCATTGAAAGTTACCTTCTGTTTTATCCCGGTGACAATTCCGAGACCTTCCCCTTTGATGACGAACCATGTGGCGACACGCTCTGGGAGTTGGGTCTCGACTTCACCGTGTCTCCGGGCAAGGAGGGCTTTATTGGCGCAGAAAACCACTATGCTTCCAAAGGTAAGGAGCGCTTCAAGATATTTGGGGTGAAACTATCCGACAGCATGGAGCAGATGGAGATGTTTGCCCGTGTGTTTGCCGATGGCAAGGATGTTGGCGTCATCACTTATGGCCTCTCGTCAGAACTGAACAGCTATTCGGTTGCCATCGCTCGCCTTGATCCCTCCGTGGCGGTTGCAGGGACGAAGCTTGTCGTGAAGCAGCCAAACGGGACTGAATTGGCCGCAACAGCAGAAGAGATGCCTTTCTACGATCAAGATAAATCCATCCGGACCGCGAAAGGCTAACATGTCGAGGTTTGAGTTCCCCAAAAGCATCATAAGCCGCCCGGTTTATGGACGGCTTGAAGCACGCCAAGGCCCGTCGCATCTGTTCATCGCGGATGCAGAAGGGGCCG
>CAZXRG010000060.1:0-15712 GCA_964642935.1 uncultured Rhodobacterales bacterium
GATCATCTCAAGACCCATGAGGCTCTGCCATCTGATCAGCGGGAGCGGTCGTTTGGGGAGATGGTTGAGGTGGCTTTAGAGGCTGCGTTCGCCTGATTAACCGAGGCTCGGTTTGCGAAAAAACGGCGTATGATTTGCATATGATTTCCGCGTGAAACGCGTATGACTTTTTCGGGCGGCTTGGCGTTAACCTTTTAGCCCGTGAGAGCGATCATATTGATTGGGCTTCGGGGCCGTCCAGCCTTTTAGAGCATCGTCGGATGGTTCAAAAACCTCAACCAGTAGCGGGTGGCAAGCGGCCTTATCTGAGGAGTGGGTGGTACTGCAGTCGCCGCCCGGGCAGGCGGACAGGTTTCCGAGCACATCTATCTGGGCGAAAAACTCGAGGTAGTCGCCGGGACGGACGGGGCTCGCTTTCATGAAGTACTGGCCCGTGTCGCGGGTGAAGCCTGTGCACATGAACACGTTCAAAACGTCATGGACCAGAGGTTCTATCGCGGTCGTCTCTTGTCCGGTGTGTTCGGCCAAGGCTCGGGTCAGGTTTGAGTGGCAACAATGGTGGTAGTGGTCACCAGACAAAGCCATATGGGTGTAGGGATCACAGCGCGTGCCGATTACGTCGTGAACGGAGCCGCCGAAGGCGTCGATACCGTACCAGTCGAGCGTGTCTTCGATGATCGTGGCCATGGGGCGGAGGTATGGAAAGCTCGACCACATGTGCTGGCCGGTTGTGATGTGGGTGCCGTGGAGGGCGCGGGTCTTACCGGAGTAGAATTTTTCATCGAGGTTATTGGCGTTGAACAGGTTCAGATCGCCAACTTGCGGACCTTCAACGGAGGAGATGCGGAAGAACTGGCCTTGGTTGGCTCTGAAGGTTCGCGCTTCTCTGGGAGGGACCAAAACCTCATCGGTTTTGGTGGCCGTCGCTCTGGCTGTTCGAAACAGGTCGAGATTTGGCGGAGTGAGCGTTTCGGGTGGATAACAAACCACCGGCTCAATGCTCCGGCGGTTTGCTGCATCCTTTGGCTCAGCCATTACATCTTACGCTCGACCATCATCTTTTTGATTTCGGCGATGGATTTGGCCGGGTTCAGACCTTTCGGGCAGGTCTTTGTGCAGTTCATGATCGTGTGGCAACGGTAGAGCTTGAATGGATCTTCCAGCTCGTCCAACCGCTCTCCGGTTGCCTCATCACGGCTGTCGATGATCCAGCGGTACGCGTGAAGAAGCGCAGCTGGGCCGAGATAGCGGTCGCCGTTCCACCAATAGCTTGGGCAAGAGGTCGAGCATGAAGCGCACATAACGCACTCGTAAAGACCGTCGAGTTTCTTGCGATCCTCGATGGACTGGCGCCACTCTTTGGCGGGACGGTTTGTGGTCGTCTCCAGCCACGGCATGATGGATGCATGCTGGGCGTAGAAGTGGGTAAGGTCTGGGATCAAGTCTTTGACCACCGGCATGTGTGGCAGTGGATAGACTTTAACATCGCCTTTGATTTCATCGAGACCGTAGATACAGGCCAGCGTGTTGATGCCGTCGATGTTCATGGCACAAGAACCGCAGATGCCTTCGCGACAGGAGCGACGGAAAGTGAGGCCTGGATCAATCTCGGTTTTGATTTTGATCAGCGCATCGAGCACCATTGGGCCACAGCTGTCCATATCGACGAAATATGTGTCGACGCGTGGGTTTTCCGCATCATCCGGATCCCAGCGATAGATTTTAAAGGCCCGCAAGTTGGTCGCGCCGGACGGTTTTGGCCATGTTTTGCCAACTGTCATGCGTGAATTTTTCGGGAGTGCGAGTTCTACCATGTCTGTCTCCTACCCTAAGAACGAGCCTAGGGCGTTTTGGGCGATGCAAGTTGCAGTTTCAGTGCGGCCGGATATTGCCAGAACGGTTGAGGCCGCCGCTGTGGTGTTATTTGTGAGCGCGTTTTCAGCAAGGCTCACGATTTCTTTGGTTGAGGCGTTGTCGATCACGCAGTCAGTATAGGGTGCCGCGTTCAGGCCGGGGAAGCGGGCTTGAACCACATCGTTCACCACGCCTTTGGCCAGATCACGGCTTGCATCTTCCACCAGCGGGTTGGCGCAGGCGGATAGAACGCCGACACACACCAAGACAGACAGCGCTTTTGCACTCCGCCGGACGATTTGCCCTGTTTCAGCCATTCTCATACCCCTATTCCGGCTTCGGTCCGGTGCAACTCCGGACCTTAGCGGTCAAACCTTTAGAAATCGCTCCCAAAGGAGGAAATCAGCGTTCCTCCATTGCGAATAAACAATGCTGCGCGCGTGCGCTGTGATGGCTCCAAGCCTTCCCAAACGTGCGCCTCGGCGGGCGAAAGTTGGCGAAGGAATTCGTCGCCGCGGCCTTGCACGAAGCCTTGGGCGCGGTTTGGGAGTGTCATTGGGCCGTCGATCGGCGGGAAGATGGAGGGTTGTACGTTGTACTCGAATTCTCCGTAGCTTCCTGCGTAAACACCGCCTGCAATAATTGCAGCTGCTGCTATCGAAATTGCATCCATGATCTTTCCTTTCGTCCTGCGCCTATCCAATAGCGCTCTGTTTGGGTGTACCAAACATCACGCGATTGGCACAGTTTTAGTAGACCCGCGCTTTTGGCGCGATTTTCTTCAGATCGATCCCACCTTCGGCCTCGGTCGTGAGAGGGTCAAGGTGGACGTCCCGATAGGACAGTTTCACAGTGTTTTTATCGTCGATTCGGGCCAAAGTATGTTTCCGCCACTTTTTGTCGTCGCGATCCGGATAGTCCTCATGGGCGTGGGCGCCCCGGCTTTCCTTGCGCGCCTCGGCTCCGTGGACCGTTGCCAGAGCGTTTGGCATCAGGTTTGTGAGCTCGAATGTTTCCATCAGGTCGGAGTTCCAGATCAGGCTGCGATCGGAGATTTTGAGGTCGTTGAGACCGTCTGCGATCTTGGCCATTTTCTTACACCCCTCGGCCAGCGTTTTGTCCGTGCGGAAAACAGCGGCGTCGTCCTGCATGGCTTTTTGCATGGTCAGACGCAACTCGGCGGTGGGTGTTCCACCGTTGGCGTGGCGCAGGGCGTCAAAGCGGTCCATTGATTTCTCAACGGAGGCCATGTTGAGCGGGCGGTTGGCGGCTTTTGGATCGACAATCTCGCCCGCGCGGATGGCGGCAGCGCGACCGAAGACGACCAGATCGATCAGGCTGTTTGAGCCCAAACGGTTGGCGCCGTGCACGGATGCACAGCCCGCTTCACCAACGGCCATCAGGCCGGGCTGGATGCGGTCATGGTCTTTGGCGGTCGGATCGAGTGCTTCGCCCCAATAGTTCGTCGGGATACCGCCCATGTTGTAGTGCACGGTTGGAAGGACGGGGATCGGCTCTTTCGTGAGGTCCACGCCCGCGAAAATCTTCGCACTCTCAGAGATGCCGGGGAGGCGGAGTGCGAGTGTTTCTGGTGGCAGGTGATCCAAGTGAAGGTAGATGTGGTCCTTGTCAGGGCCGACACCACGGCCTTCGCGGATTTCCATGGTCATACATCGCGAGACCACGTCCCTTGAGGCGAGGTCTTTGTAGGTTGGCGCGTATCGCTCCATGAAGCGTTCGCCTTCGGAGTTGGTCAGATAACCGCCCTCTCCGCGTGCGCCTTCGGTGATCAGACAGCCGGAGCCGTAGATGCCCGTTGGGTGGAACTGAACGAATTCCATGTCCTGAAGCGGGAGACCTTGGCGTGCGACCATTCCGCCGCCGTCGCCTGTGCAGGTGTGCGCAGATGTGGCGGAGAAGTAGGCGCGGCCGTATCCGCCCGTGGCCAGAACGACCATTTTGGCGGAGAAGCGGTGCATTGTGCCATCGTCAAGTTTCCAAGCGATGACGCCTTGGCATTCGCCGTCTTCAGACATGATGAGGTCTGTGGCGAAGTATTCGATGTAGAACTCTGCTTTTTGCTTGAGGCTTTGGCCGTAAAGCGTGTGCAGGATCGCGTGGCCTGTCCGGTCGGCGGCCGCACATGTGCGCTGTACGGGGGGGCCTTCACCGTATTCTGTTGTGTGGCCTCCGAAGGGGCGCTGGTAGATTGTGCCTTCTTCGGTGCGGGAGAATGGAACGCCGTAATGGTCAAGCTCGTAAACCGCCTTGGGCGCTTCGCGGGCCAGATATTCCATGGCATCCGTATCGCCAAGCCAGTCAGAGCCCTTTACGGTGTCATAAAGGTGCCATTTCCACTCGTCCGGTCCCATGTTGGCGAGGGATGCGGCAATTCCGCCTTGGGCGGCAACTGTGTGGGAGCGTGTCGGGAAAACTTTGGTGATGCAGGCGGTCTTGAGACCCTGTTCGGCCATGCCGAGGGTTGCGCGAAGACCCGCACCCCCTGCTCCGACAACAACAACATCATATACGTGATCAGTAAACTCGTAAGCGGCCATCTATTAGGCTCCTAGAGGTGAGAATGCGATTTTGGCGATGGCGAAGAGACCGGTGAACCCGGCCAATGCGCAGAAGAGAGACATGCCGATGATCAATCCGGTGCGCAGAGCCTTACCGGGGATGTAATCCTCAATCACCACCTGAAGGCCGAGCTTGAGGTGATAAAAGCTTGTGATCACAAATAGCGCTGCGATGATTGCCATGAACGGATTTGCGTAGCTGGCACGCACCGCTTCAAAGCCATCGCCCAGATTGATTGCGAACGGGATGATGAACAGCGGGGTCAGAATGAGCAGGCCAATGGCGGAAATCCGTTGGGACCAGAAATGGTGTGTCCCCTCTTTGGCGGATCCAAGGCCGTTCACGCGTCCGTAGTCGGTTTTATAACTCATGGATTGATCTCACTCAGGCCAGGAAAAGGGTAATGATAGTAAGGATGACCGATGCGGCAAGGGTCAGCCAAGCTGTGTGCGCCACATCGTCGATTTCCATGCCGCGACCGATGTCCCAGATCAGGTGCCGGATACCATTGCAAAAATGGAACCAGAGCGCCCAGACGGAAGCGGTCAAAACAAGCACGCCAAACCATGAGGTTAGCAGCCCGTCGACGGTTTCGAAGTATTCCGGAGAGGTTGCAGCGGCCAGAAACCACCACACAACGAGGATCGCTCCAAGTGTCATGCCAACGCCGGTGATCCGGTGAAAGATCGAGAACACGGAGGTGACCTGTGGTCGATAAATTGACATATGTGGGGAGAGTGGGCGGTTGCCGCGGTTTACGTCAGCCATAAAACTCTAATCCTTTCATACCTGATCGGCCTCAGTGCGAAATCAGATCTTGGCGTGTCTGTGCCTGTTTGGGGCATTAGGAGTCAAGATAGGGTAAACAGTCTGACAACAGGTGAGGCTTAAGTGTTATTATTTGTGATCACACGATTATTTTATGTGATCACGTATCTCGAATTAACGCGGAATTGCAAGCCATAGATCTAGATCAAGGGCGATTGCGGCCAAGTATTTTCCATCATCTTGCTTAATGACCGCGCTGGTTATGGGCTCTTTCGCCGCAATCAGGCGGACGCGGAGGGCGCCAATGGAAGGCTCGGATGTTTCGGCCTTGTCGAGGATCGTTGTGGCCGCATAAATTGTATCGCCCGCAAAGCTGGGGTTTGCATGGGCTCCGCCATTGATCGCCAGAATGCTCTGGGCATTGGCCATGCCATTGAAGCTGAGAGCGCGGGCCAGTGATATGATGTGGCCGCCATAGATCAGCCGGTCGCCGTTGGGTCGCGCGTTCACGTTAAAATGGACCTTGGCCGTGTTTTGCCACAGGCGGGTGGCCATCATGTGTTCCGCATCTGAGATGGTCACGCCGTCCACATGGTCGATATGCTCGCCTATCTCGTAATCGGACCAGAGGTAGCTGTCTCCGGCAAGGGTCGTGTTGTAGGTTTTGAAGTGGAGGTCTTTGGGGATGATCAGATCATCGGGAGAGACCGCGTCCGGCAGATCGGGAACGGTGGTTTTGGGCGCGGGATGGGAGGCGTCGCGTTTGTGCACCATCACCCATCTACAATAGGTGAGCACATCGGTGCCGTTCTGATTGCGACCCGTTGTTCGGACCCAGACGATGCCTGTTTTGCCGTTGGAGTTTTCCTTGAGGCCGATCACTTCGGAGGTCGCTGTGAGCGTGTCCCCTGCATAGACATGGGCCAGAAAGCGGCCGTCTCCATAGCCTAAGTTTGCAACGGCGTTGAGGGAGACATCGGGGACAGTTTTCCCGAACACCGTGTGGAAGGCGATCAGATCGTCCATTGGCGATTTTGGCAGGCCTGAAGCGCGGGCGAATTCATCCGAGGAGGTGAGCGCGTGTCTGGAGGGATAGAGAGATGTGTAAAGAGCCCGTTCGCCGTCTGTTAGAGTGCGAGGGACCGCGTGTTCGATTTTTTGGCCAATGGAATAGTCTTCAAAGAAGTTGCCTGTGTTGGTTTTGTTCATGTTCGTGATCACAATTGGCCAAGTTTAATGTCGGGGGTGTAGTCGCCGTCTGTTGTTTTAGTGACCGCTTGGGCGCAGCGCATGACGCCTGTTTTGGCGTCATAGGCGTAGGTGGGGTCGCCGTAAAGCGTCCAGCCTTTGGCGAGCGCTTCGGTGACTTTATGGCAGAATGCGGAGGTGTCTTCTTCCGTGAGCAATCGGTAGGCCAGCATTAGTATTTCCCTAAAAACGGATTATGACCGAGCCAGATGTGGACCGCGGCGATGATGATGAACATGACGGACCATGTGACGATGAGTTTAATATCTCGTTTCCCGAAACTGACGGTGTGATCGGCGGACCAAGGGCCCTCGGCGCGGTTGATCAGGATGACGGAGACGATGGCCCAGACCAGCATGGAGCCGAACAGGAGGATTGAGGCCACATCGCCGTTGACCAGAAGGTGCGCGATGGCCCAGATTTTCATGGAGATGAGCATGGGGTGGCGCATGCGTGCGCCCAGCCAGCTGCCTTTAGAGCCCGCTCCGAACAGAAGGATCGCGATGATCATCAGGAGGTTGTTGAGGTGGCCCGCCCATGATGGAAGGGAGTAGACGGTGTTCACGTCGGCCAGTCTATATCCGAAGATCATCAGGAGGACCGAGACGGCGATGAGGGCGGCAAACAGGCCTCTGGCGTTGTTGCCCATTTTCTCGGTAAGGGACTGTCGAAACGTCGGGGCGAGGCGTTTGGTGAGATGGGCGACCCACCACAGAATGATGCCTATTATAAGTAGTGTCATCTGGTGTCCTTTTGTTTGCCCGAGTTATCTCTTTCAAACCGGGGCAAGTCTAGGGGCTCAGGTCATGGCGGCAATGGCTTCGGCTTGGGCAAGCAGGCGTTTGGCGTTTTCGACGTGAAGGTTTTCGACGATCCGGCCATTTACCACAGCGACCGCTTTTCCTTCGGAGATCGCCTCTGCATAGGCTGACACGTAAGTTCTGGCTTCTTCTAGATCGGCCTCAGAGGGGGCGTAGATCTCGTTTGACAGGTCCAGTTGAGCGGGGTGGATGAGGGAAATGCCGTCAAAGCCCAGCGCTCTGCCCTGTTCGGCCTGTGCTTTTAGACCGTCGGTATTTTTGATGTCATTATAAACGCCGTCAATGCAAATCAGTCCGTTGGCGCGTGCGGCCATGATCGAGATGGATAGAGCGGTAAGGACCGGGGCGCGATCATCCGTATGTAGCCCGTGGATGTCCTTGACCAAATCATTGGTGCCCAGAACGAAACCTTCCAGTTTGGGGTGAGACTGCGCGATCTCCTTGGCGTTCAGGATGCCCAAAGGGGTCTCCATCATTGCCCAAATCTTGGTGGATTTGAAGGTGTCGTATGGCTCCATTCTTGCAACAAGCGCGGTGATGTCCTCAGGGGTACTCACTTTAGGGAGCAATATTGCGTCGGGCGAACACTTGGAGATATGGGCAAGATCGGCCTCACCCCATTCGGTATCAAACCCGTTGATCCGAACGATCAGATAGCGGTTTCCATAACCACCCTCATTCACGGCTTTTACGATGAGATCGCGGGCAGCCTCTTTGGCGTCGGGTGCAACGGCGTCTTCAAGGTCGAGGATCAGAGCATCCGCGTGAAGGCCCTTTGCTTTTTCTAAAGCGCGTTGATTGGAGCCCGGCATATAAAGGACGGATCGAAAAGGACGCATGAGACTTATCCTCGCTGAAGATTGTTTTAGGTCGCCTGTGTAGCGCCTTGTTTCGTTGTGGGGCAACTATCTGATATGTCAGCGATTTTCAAAGCGCCAATTGACGCAGTGCATCATAGTGTTTCAATTTTTATGGGAACGTCCGGTCTTTTAACCATTTATTCTGCTTTCGTTCGCATAGTCCAATTCAGAAACACCGCCGAGGTAAAATAGTTATTTAGCGGATGGTCCCCGCAATGGGCGGCATCCTCGACGGAAACCGAAACGGACCGAATATGCAAGGCGAGCAGTGTCGGGATACGCATAAATCCGACGACCTTGGTAGAAAGGTGTTGAACATGAAGCGGGTAACGATTGTATCTCTGATTTCTCTTGGTTTGGTAACTGGGGTTGCGGCTCCATCTTTTTCACAGGGCGCATCCTGCGCGGATCGCACCCTGATTGTAGATCGGCTCTCCAAAAAATACGGTGAAACCCGTCAAAGTGCAGGGCTGAACCAGAATAACGGTATGGTTGAGGTTTTCGCATCTGACGATACGGGAACTTGGACGATTTTGGTGACGATGCCCAATGGCACCTCCTGTTTGATGGCTGCCGGAAAAGCCTGGCAAGGTGAAACAGCATCGGTTGTTGTGCCGGACGAAGGCGCTTAAGGCAGCTTAGTTGAGAATTTTGAAAAGGTTGCCATTTGGCAGCCTTTTTTGCGCTTTAAGGCGATCTTGAAAATCGAAACAACAGACAGCCTTACAATGACAGGCTTGCGTAGTTGAGGGAAAGCGGCTAATCCGCCCCCGTAATTTACAAATGGAGATCGTTGAGATGGCACGCGCAAAGATAGCATTAATTGGAGCCGGACAGATCGGCGGAACTTTGGCTCACCTTGCCGCCATGAAGGAGCTTGGTGACGTTGTTCTTTTCGACATCGCAGAGGGAACACCTCAGGGTAAAGCTCTGGATCTTGCGGAAAGTGGTCCTGTCGAGGGTTTTGACTCTGACCTTAAAGGCGCCAATGATTATGCGGATATTGCCGGTGCGGATGTCTGCATTGTAACAGCCGGTGTTCCACGCAAACCGGGCATGAGCCGTGATGATCTTCTGGACATCAACCTCAAGGTTATGAAGGCCGTTGGTCAGGGCATTGCTGCCAACGCCCCGAATGCTTTTGTTATTTGTATCACAAACCCGCTTGATGCGATGGTTTGGGCCTTGCGCGAGTTCTCCGGTCTTCCGAAGGAGAAGGTTGTCGGAATGGCTGGCGTTCTGGATAGCGCGCGTTTCCGTTATTTCCTTGCGGAAGAGTTCAATGTTTCCGTGAAAGACGTAAGCGCGTTTGTTCTGGGCGGTCATGGTGACACCATGGTTCCGCTGCCTCGGTATTCGACTGTTGGCGGCATTCCTCTTCCGGATCTTGTGTCCATGGGCTGGACCACTCAGGAAAAGCTGGATGCAATCATTCAACGGACCCGCGATGGCGGTGCTGAGATTGTTGGACTGCTTGGAAACGGCTCTGCTTTTTATGCGCCAGCGACCAGTGGCATTCAGATGGCCGAAGCGTACCTGAAAGATCAGAAGCGGGTCTTGCCATGTGCTGCTTATGTTGATGACGCCTATGGCCTCAAAGGTCTCTATGTTGGTGTGCCGACTGTGATTGGTGCTAATGGCGTTGAGCGCGTTGTCGAGATCAAGCTGAACAAGGACGAACAGGCCATGCTCGACAAATCAGTTGATGCAGTCAAAGGACTGGTTACGGCGTGTAAGGGAATCGATAGCTCACTGGGCTAAGCTCAAAGCAATAATTTTCGAAAGGGCGTGTGGAGCGATTCATACGCCCTTTTTTGATTCTATAATTTTGTGATCACACTAAAAAATTATGTGATCACAAATGTTAGGATAATCGGCTATACCGCTATTTACCATTCCTTTTCTATATCAGTTCAAGAAGAGGAATGCCATAGAATCAACAATAACGCGCGATTTGATGCGCAAAACATTGACCCGAGCCGAAACGAGGAAACGACCGCATGAACATACACGAGTATCAGGCAAAGAAACTTTTGTCGCAATATGGGGCACCTGTTTCAGACGGACGCATCGTATTGAAGGCCGAAGAGGCTAAATCTGCGGCGAGCGAATTGGACGGGCCGATTTGGGTTGTTAAATCGCAAATCCACGCCGGCGGACGCGGAAAAGGTAAATTCAACGAAGCAGAGGCTGGTGAAGCTGGTGGTGTGCGGGTTGTTAAATCCGTAGCCGAGGCTGCTGAGGAAGCTGGCAAGATGCTAGGTCGCACTTTGGTCACGCACCAAACTGGCCCTGCAGGCAAGCAAGTTAACCGTGTTTATATCGAAGATGGTTCGGACATCGCGCGAGAGCTTTACCTCGCCGTGCTTGTTGACCGCGCAACATCGCGTATCTCTTTTGTATGTTCCACCGAAGGCGGAATGGACATCGAAGAAGTTGCAGAGAACACGCCTGAGAAGATCCTGTCTTTCAGCGTTGATCCTGCCTCTGGCATTTCGGATTTCCACGGCCGTCGCGTTGCGTTCGGATTGGAGCTTGAAGGCGTTCAGATCAAACAATGCGTCAAGCTGATGCATCAGCTTTACAAGATGTTTATCGAGCGGGACATGGAAATGCTTGAGATTAACCCTCTTGTGGTTGACGGCAGCGGTAACCTGCACTGCCTAGACGCAAAAATGGGCTTCGACAGCAATTCGCTTTATCGCCAGCCAGACATTCTGGCCCTGCGTGACGAGACCGAAGAAGATCCAAAAGAGCTCGAAGCGTCCAAGCACGACCTGAACTACATCGCTTTGGACGGTGAAATTGGCTGTATGGTTAACGGTGCCGGTCTTGCGATGGCAACGATGGACATCATCAAGCTTTACGGCGCTTCGCCTGCGAACTTCCTTGATGTTGGCGGCGGCGCGACGAAGGAAAAAGTGACCGAAGCGTTCAAGATCATCACATCTGACCCCAATGTTAAGGGCATTCTTGTGAACATTTTCGGCGGCATCATGCGTTGCGATGTAATCGCGGACGGTGTGGTTGCGGCTGTGAAAGAGGTTGGTCTCAAAGTTCCGCTGGTTGTGCGTCTTGAGGGCACCAATGTGGAAGAGGGCAAACGTATCATTAACGAGTCGGACGTGGATGTAATTGCCGGAGATGATCTAGGCGATGCCGCACAGAAAATTGTTAACGCGGTGAAAGGATAAGATCATGGCTGTTTTGATCAACGAAAATACTAAAGTGATCTGTCAGGGCCTCACCGGTTCTCAGGGTACGTTCCACTCCCAGCAGGCGATGGAGTATGGCACCAAAATGGTTGGTGGCGTAACGCCCGGCAAAGGTGGCACAACTCACATCGACATTCCTGTGTTCAACACGGTTCATGAAGCGAAACATGTGACTGAAGCGAATGCGACTGCGATTTATGTGCCTCCGCCGTTTGCGGCTGATGCTATTCTTGAGGCGATCGACGCCAAAATGGAGCTGATCGTGTGTATTACTGAGGGCATTCCTGTGCTCGACATGATGCGCGTAAAGCGGGCTTTGGAGGGTTCAACCTCTACTCTGATCGGTCCAAACTGCCCGGGTGTGATCACTCCGGATGCCTGTAAGATCGGCATTATGCCCGGCCACATCCACAAGCGTGGCTCGGTCGGGGTTGTGTCCCGTTCTGGTACACTGACTTATGAGGCTGTTGGCCAAACAACGGCAATTGGCCTTGGTCAATCCACATGTATCGGCATCGGTGGTGATCCGATCAAAGGGTTCGAGCATATTGATGCTTTGGAACTGCTGCTTGGCGATGACGAGACGCAATCGATCATCATGATTGGTGAAATCGGTGGGTCTGCCGAGGAAGAAGCTGCGCAATTCCTGATCGACGAAGCCAAGAAGGGCCGTAAAAAGCCAACGGCTGGCTTTATCGCTGGACGCACAGCGCCTCCGGGTCGTCGTATGGGTCACGCCGGAGCGATTGTTGCAGGCGGTAAAGGTGGCGCGGACGACAAGATCGAAGCGATGAAAGCAGCCGGAATTGTGGTTGCGGACAGTCCTGCTGGCCTCGGCGAAGCAGTTGTCAAAGCGATCGGATAACGACCGATGAAATTGATTGCCCTACTGCTGTCAGTTTCTGTGGTTCTCATTTCGGGGTGTGGTCCAACCGGGCCACTCCCCATCCAGAGCACAACATCAAACGGCAACACTATCGTGATCAATTACGACCCAAACCAAAGAACCAATGCACAAATGAGAGCTTTGGCACGAAGCGAATGTAAGAAACGTGGACTGGTACTTAATGGCCTAACGGTCACAAAAACAGAGTCCAAATTCACGTCCCAAGCAACCGTAATTTGCGTTTAGTAACTTAGAGACCGAATGAGCCTGATTATCGACGATTTACGTCCGGGCGAACGAGAGGCGATACTATGACTGATCAAAGCTCTAACGAGCAATTTCACGGATCATCCTTTCTGCAAGGGCATAATGCCGAATTCATTGAGCAGCTTTATGCGAAATACGCGAAGAATCCGGACGCCGTCGATGCGAGTTGGCAAGAGTATTTCAGGGCTTTAGCCGAGGATGAGGCCGACGTTCAGCAAAGTGCGGCGGGCGCGAGTTGGTCTCGGTTGGATTGGCCACCGACGCCGCAGGACGAGTTGACATCCGCTTTGGACGGTCAGTGGACCGAGGAAGCTGTATCCAAGAAAATCGCCGCGAAGGCTGGCGATGCTGGTGTTAAGCTATCTGACAAACAAATTCAGCGCGCTGTGATCGACAGCATCCGCGCACTCATGTTGATCCGTGCCTATCGGCACCGCGGTCACTTGGCAGCAGATCTTGATCCGCTTGCGTTGTCCGTTTCCAAGCCGCATCCGGAACTTGATCCGGCAAACTACGGCTTTGCGGACACCGATATGGATCGTCCGATTTTTATCGACAATGTTCTTGGTCTCCAGACCGCCTCAATTCGCGAAATTGTTGGCCTTCTGAAGCGGACCTATTGCGGCACCTTTGCCCTTCAGTACATGCACATTTCCGATCCGGATGAATCGTCCTGGTTGAAAGAGCGTATTGAGGGTTTGGGCAAGGAAATTCAGTTCTCCAAAGAAGGTCGCAAGGCGATCCTCAATAAACTGGTCGAAGCTGAAGGTTTTGAGAAATTTCTCCATGTGAAATACATGGGCACCAAGCGTTTTGGTCTGGATGGTGGCGAGGCTTTGATCCCGGCCATGGAGCAGATCATCAAGCGCGGTGGCGCTTTGGGCGTAAAGGATATCGTGGTCGGGATGCCCCACCGCGGACGTCTGTCGGTTCTGGCAAACGTGATGGCCAAGCCTTACAAGGCGATCTTTAACGAGTTTCAGGGTGGAAGTTTCAAGCCTGAGGAAGTCGAGGGATCGGGCGATGTTAAGTACCATCTTGGGGCGTCATCTGACCGGTCGTTTGACGGCAACAATGTTCACCTATCGCTGACTGCCAACCCATCCCACCTTGAGGCGGTTAACCCTGTGGTTATTGGCAAGGTGCGCGCCAAACAGCAGCAGTTGGGTGATGAATCGCGCACAACTGTGATGCCAATCCTGCTCCACGGCGATGCCGCTTTTGCAGGTCAGGGTGTTGTGGCGGAGTGTTTTGGTCTTTCCGGATTGAAGGGCCATAAGACTGGCGGAACGATCCATATTGTTGTGAACAACCAGATCGGTTTCACGACCGCGCCTCATAACAGTCGTTCATCGCCATATCCGACGGATATTGCGCTGATGGTGGAAGCTCCGATTTTCCACGTGAACGGCGATGATCCCGAAGCGGTTGTACATGCTGCAAGGGTTGCCACCGAGTTCCGTCAGAAGTTCGGCAAGGACGTGGTTCTCGACATCTTCTGTTACCGTCGCTTCGGTCACAACGAGGGTGATGAACCGATGTTCACCCAGCCTCGGATGTACACGGCAATTAAGGGCCACAAGACGACCCTTCAACTCTACACAGAACGTCTCATTCGCGATGGTTTGATCCCGGAAGGTGAGATTGAGGACATGAAGGCGTCCTTCCAAGCCAAGCTCAATGAGGAGTTTGAGGCTGGGAAAGAGTACCGGCCCAACAAAGCAGATTGGCTCGATGGACGTTGGTCTGGCATGGGCAAAAATGAAGGCGAGTATCAGCGCGGCGAGACTGCAGTTGATGAAACGCTCTTGAAGGAGGTTGGGTCTAATCTGACCCGTGTTCCTAATGATATTCAGCCCCATAAAACCGTTCTTCGGATGCTGGATAACAAGAAGAAAATGATTGATACCGGAGAGGGTATTGATTGGGCGACGGCCGAGGCTTTGGCCTTTGGATCGTTGTTGCTTGAAGGTTTCCCGGTTCGACTGTCGGGTCAGGATTGTACGCGGGGCACATTCAGCCATCGTCATTCGGCTTTCATCGACCAGAATACCGAGACCCGTTACAAGCCGCTCAATCACATGCGCGAAGGTCAGCCCCGCTACGAGGTGATCGATTCCATGCTGTCAGAGTATGCGGTGTTGGGCTTTGAGTACGGCTACTCTTTGGCCGAGCCCAATACGCTGACATTGTGGGAGGCGCAGTTTGGCGACTTTGCCAACGGTGCTCAGATCATGATCGACCAGTTTGTTGCATCCGGCGAGCGCAAGTGGCTGCGGATGTCCGGTTTGGTTATGCTATTGCCCCATGGTTTTGAGGGTCAGGGTCCGGAGCATTCCTCCGCCCGTCTTGAGAGATTCTTGCAAATGTCTGCAGAGGACAACTGGATCGTGGCCAACTGTACGACCCCGTCCAACTACTTCCATATCCTTCGACGCCAAATCCATCGGAGTTTCCGTAAGCCGCTCATTCTTATGACGCCGAAGTCGCTACTGCGACACAAGATGGCTGTTTCGAGCCTGTCGGATATGTCGACGGGATCAAGCTTCCACCGCGTCCTTTGGGATGATGCGCAACATGGGCATTCTGACACCAAACTGGTGGCGGACAACAAAATGAAGCGGGTCGTTCTGTGTTCTGGAAAGGTTTATTACGACCTACTGGAAGAGCGGGACAAACGTGGTATCGACGATGTTTATTTGATGCGGGTGGAGCAGTTTTACCCGTTCCCGGCATTGTCGCTCACCAAGGAGCTTCAGCGCTTCACCAAAGCCGATGTGGTTTGGTGTCAGGAAGAGCCCAAAAATCAGGGTGCTTGGACCTTTGTCGAACCAAATATCGAATGGGTATTGGAGCGCATCGACGCCAAGTACAAGAGACCGAAATATGCTGGACGCGCGTCTTCCGCTTCTCCCGCAACCGGTCTTGCAACTCAACACAAAGCAGAACAGGCAGCACTCATTGATGATGCGCTGACAGTATGAAGGACTGATCCAAAATGACCGAAGTTCGAGTGCCCACACTGGGAGAGAGCGTCAGCGAAGCGACCGTTGCCACATGGTTCAAAAAGCCAGGTGAAGCGGTAGCGCAAGATGAGATGCTCTGCGAGTTAGAGACCGACAAAGTGACTGTTGAAGTTCCTGCGCCAAGTGCGGGCGTATTGTCTGAGATTATCGCAACAGAGGGCACAACTGTGGCCGTGGATGCGCTACT
>CAZXRG010000061.1:0-15598 GCA_964642935.1 uncultured Rhodobacterales bacterium
TCCAAAAGCGAGTGACAAGATTTTTATTCTGTGTTTGGCTCTGGGTATTGGCCGGTTTGCCCGAGTTAATGGCGGCGGCACGAAGCGCGTTTTATTGAGATAGATATGAGCATTCCAGATTTTACAGACGTTGTTGCAGTGCTTGAGGCCAATGGGCTTGATGCGGCTGCTTTTGTTCCGGGGCCCAATTTCATGCGCCTGATGGGGCGAAATTTTAATCTCATGGAGCGCCCGTTGATACTGGTGGTGCCAAGGGAGGGGTCTCCTTTGGCGATTGTGCCCAATTTGGAGATGGCGTCTTTTGGAGGCATTGGCTTTCAGGGCCATGTGTTTGACTGGCGCGATCAGGACGGGTTTGAGGGCGCGTTCCGGCTGTTGGCGGAGACGCGGCCTGATCTTGCGCAAGGAAAGATCGGTCTGGAAGGCCAGCGGATGCGGGTGTTTGAGCAGATGGCTTTGGCTTCTGTCTATCCCGATGCGGTGTTTTTTGATGCCCATAGCGAATTGTCGGCCATTCGATTGAAGAAGTCGGACATTGAGATTGCCAATCTACGCGCGGCCATCAGGGTTTCCGAGCAGGCTTTGGAGGCGACCATTGCCGAGGTGAAGATCGGCATGAGTGAGACGCAGGTTCAAGGGATTTTGCTGCGCGAGTTGTTTGCTCATGGGGCTGAAGGCCTCGCCTTTGATCCCATCGTGGCGGCCGGTGATAATGCGGCCCAGCCCCATGCTCATGCCCGTTCGGATTATATGATCAAGTCAGGCGATGCATTGTTGTTTGATTTTGGGGCCAAGTATAAGGGCATGAATGCGGATATTACGCGGACGTTTTTTGTGGGCACCGCCTCGCCCTATGACACGGCGTTTTACGAGACCGTTCTTGAGGCCAATGCGCGGGGCAAAGAGGTATCACGCGCGGGGCAAACAGCGCATGGCGTGGATGATGCGGTCCAACTGGTTCTGGAGCGTTCTGAATTTGCGCAATATGTGCGCCATAAAACGGGGCATGGTTTGGGCTTGGATGTCCATGAGGCTCCCCAAATCATGCGCGGGAATGATGCTGTTTTGGAGGCGGGTATGGTCTTTACCGTTGAGCCCGGACTTTACCGTGCGGGAGAATGCGGGGTGCGCATTGAGGACGACATTTTGGTGACGGAGGATGGTCACGAGTGCCTCACGTCTTTCCCCCGCGAGTTGACGATTATCGGCTAGGGTCTGGTTGATCGGGTTGATTATTGAATGATCAGGCGGGGGGCGGGTCCGATGGGCACTGGGCCCAAGCGGATGGCGCCATTGGCGAAGGTTAGGGGCACGTTCAACGTGTTGGCATCGCCCGTAAGCATGGTGAGCAGGCCGAGGCCGTCTTTGATCGTTTGGCCGATATCGGGCGAAATCAGGCCGGAGGTGGCGGCCATATTGACGATCTCTTGCCAGTTTTGCGCCTTGAGTTTGATGTCCCCGTTGGGATAGCCACGGGCGTCGACTTTGAGCAGGCCATTGGCGCTGAGGTTCAGTTTTCCCCAGTTGAGATTGATGTCTTTGATACTGATCGTGGTGAGTTGCGGCTTTACCCCTTCGATGCTGGTCCGATCCCATGGGGCGTCAAAGGCGGCCGTGACATCCAGATGGGCGCTTTCAATGGTGGGTGGCAGGATGCCTGCGGGGTCGAGCGTGTTTTTCAAAGGTTCCGACAGGGTCAGGTTGACCGCATCAAAGCCGATGCGATGGGCGAAATCGGGCGCATTTCCCGGCTCGATACGCTTGGTGGCGAAATTCGCACTTTCTAGACCCGCGGACCAGTTGGTGCCGAGAGCCCCCAAGTTTTTCAGCTCGATCTGTGTGCTGTCTAGGGTGAGGTCGGTGTTGGGCAGAAACACGACGGAGCCGCGCATGGCCTCATTGGTGAGTGTGATGGTTTCGCCTGGTCCTGAGATTTTCTGGGTGTCTGGCCAGACGGCGATAATGTGGTTGGGCTTATAGGACAGCATCAGCACTTGGAAGAAGGGGGCGGACCATGCCCAGCCTGATTGCGTGTCGGCCAGTTGGAAGTCGGTGATTGTGGTGTCGAACCGGTTGGGGAACCCCCGGACTTTGATCTCGGAGTTTTCTGCAACCCAGCCCTCGTTCTGGCGGTCCTTAAACCAGTCTTCCCATGCGGTTTGTTGCGCGGTTGAGCCCACAAACCACCACGCGCACCAGCCGATGAATGCTGCAAAAATGATGCCGACGACGATACGCATGAAAACCCCTTACCCTCTGTTTGTGCGTCTTTTATAGAGAGGCTTATGGATGAACAACCGAACCTTGATGGTGACCTTTGGGTCTTTGCTTATGGCTCGCTCATGTGGAAGCCGGGTTTTGCCTATGCAGAGAGCCGTCGTGCGCGTCTTGACGGGTATCGGCGGGGCTTTTGTATGTGGTCGATCCATCACCGAGGCTCGGTAGAGGCGCCGGGGTTGGTTTTGGCGTTGGACCCTGAAGGGGGGGCCTCTTGCGAGGGGATTGCTTTGCGGGTTGGTGCGGATGCGCGAGCAGAGGTTTTGGGGTATCTTCGCGAACGGGAGTTGATTTCAAGCGCCTATTTGGAGCGGTTTGAGACGATTGTTCTGGATGATGGCCAAAAGGTCGAGGCGGTGGCTTATGTGATGGACCCGACCCATGAGCAATATACCGGAGCGCTGTCGCTGGCCAAACAGGCAGAGGTGATTGCGCGATCTGTGGGCGGGATGGGCCCAAATGATGAGTATCTATTTGCGACCCTGTCGGAGTTGAACCGCATGGGCTGCCCTGATCCGGATATGGAAGAGATTGCCCGATTGGTGCGTGCCACCAACCGGACGTGAAGGCTAGGGTTTAGCCCGATGTAACCGTTAGGGTCATGCCGTCAGCACCGATAATGTTCACAGGCGTGTCGGTGATAAAGGCGGCTCCGTTCTCTGCGACCGCCCGCCAGCGCATGCCGTCGATTTCAACCGCGCCCTCACCGTGCTCCCATGTCAGGACTTTGGCTTTTCGTCCCACCAGTTGCTTGGAGCGGGCGTTGAGGTTGCTTTCAGGCTCCCCACCATCGCCAAAGCGGTTCATGAGCGAGCGTCCCACGAATGTGAGGGCCACAGAAAGGATCGCCCAAAGGCTGACAATGGCTTCACCGGGCATGGGCGGGGCCAGGGCGACAATGAGGGCCATGACGATTGCGCCCAGTGCGGGCCAAATAAGGAAGAAGGACAGGGTGACCATTTCAATGGCACCAAGGACGATCCCGAAGGCGACCCACCACCAAGGGGACAGGCTCGCCACCCAGTCAAATACGCTTAGTGTCTCTTCCATTTAGCTGACCTCCGATTTGAGACCTGCGGCTTTGGCGAGTTCCGAGATACCCGCGATCGAGCCGATGACCGATGACGCTTCAAGCGGCATTAGAACGGTCTTGGAGTTGGGGGAGGCGGCCATATCGCGCAAAGCCTCGGTGTATTTCTGGGCCACGAAGTAGTTCACGGCCTGCACATCACCAGCGGCAATCGCCTCTGATACCATGCGCGTGGCTTCCGCTTCCGCTTGAGCCGAACGCTCACGCGCCTCCGCATCACGGAATGCAGCTTCTCTGCGACCTTCGGCTTCGCGTACCTGGCTTTCCTTGAGGCCCTCGGCCTTGAGGATGGCAGATTGCTTTAGACCTTCGGCCTGTAGAACCTCGGCCCGCTTCTCGCGCTCGGCCTTCATCTGACGGGCCATACTGTCGGAGATATCCTTGGGCGGCTTGAGGTCTTTGATCTCCACACGGGTCACTTTCACGCCCCATGGATTGGAGGCCTCATCGATCACGCTGAGCAGTCGCGCATTGATGCTTTCGCGGTTGGACAGACTTTGATCAAGGTCCATGGAACCGATAACCGAACGGATGTTGGTCTGGCTGAGGTTCGAGAGGGCGCGTTCCAGATTGCGCACCTCATATGAGGCACTGGCTGCATCAACCACCTGATAAAAGGCCACCGCATCGGCCATAACCATGGCGTTATCCTTGGTGATAACTTCCTGGCTTTCGATATCGAGAACCGTTTCCATCATGTTCACGCGGTTGCCGACTTTATCCATAAACGGGATCAAAAACCGCAAGCCGGGCTTTAGGGTTCTTGTGTATCGTCCAAATCTCTCAACGGTCCATTCCTCGCCCTGAGGAACGGATTTGACCATCATGTAAATTAGGATGGCCGCGAATGCTAAAATTGCGAGCGCAGATGCGCCAAAAGTCTCTAACATGGGTATTTTCCCTCTTATTTCTGGTCTATACTTGGGTACTAAAGGCGAAAAGTTCAATTGTTCCGTGGGTTTGAGACATCATGTATGGTGTAATTTGGGCGCACATTACGGTCGGGCGAGGCATAAAAATCGGGCGAGGCATAAAATAAGTGTCGTTTAATACACCAGAACAGGAGCCGAGGTTCTCGCAACCCATTCGGCACACACTGACCATGATCACCGTTCTCGCTATAGTGGCCGTTGTTGGCTATCTATTGGCGCCGACCGTTTGGCCGGTTTTTGAGGCTTCTCCTTATCTTAACGGTTTTATTCTGCTGGTTTTTGTAATCGGTGTTGCGGCTTGTTTCTGGCAGGTTCTCACGCTGATTTCCTCGGTGAGTTGGATCGAGGGCTTTGCCATGGACCGTCCCGGCCATGAATTTGTCAAAGCGCCTCGGCTTTTGGCGCCTTTGGCCTCTCTTTTGCGCGATACGCGTGCGCGGCGTGCGCTGACGACCGGATCGACCCGCTCTATCCTTGATAGTGTGGCACAGCGTTTGGATGAGGCGCGGGATATTACGCGCTATATCGTCAACCTGTTGATTTTCCTCGGCCTTTTGGGCACGTTCTACGGATTGGCCACGACTGTGCCGGCTGTTGTGGACACCATTCGATCCATGACCCCTGAAGAAGGGAGCGATCAAACGATCAATTTCGGCCAGTTAATGACAGGTCTGGAGAACCAATTGGGCGGAATGGGCACTGCATTTGCGTCCTCTCTGCTTGGTCTTGCGGGCTCGCTTGTGATTGGAATGTTGGAGCTGTTTGCAGGGCATGGTCAGAACCGGTTTTACACCGAATTGGAGGAATGGCTCTCCTCGATCACGCGCATCGGGCTGAGCACGGGGGACGGGGATCGCTCAACTTCGGATCATTCCGCCGCCGCTGGCATTGTGGATAGCGTCGCGCTGCAAATCGAGACCCTGAAAGATGTGGTGTTGAGGGCTGAGGAAAGTCGATCTGATATGGACCGGAAACTGGGCTCCATGGCGGATGCGGTGGGCGCTTTGACGCGACAAATGTCTGAGGGAATTAATGCAAGACCGGTTTCTGTTGAAGGGATCGACAATTCGGCTTTGATCCGGCTTGCGGACAGTCAGGAACGGCTTGCGCAAGTGATGTCTGGTCAGTCCGACGATGCCGGTCAGTTGGACGCTGAAACGCGCATGCGGTTGCGCAATATTGACGTGCAGCTTTTGCGGATACTTGAAGAGATGTCGGCGGGGCGTCAGGATTCTGTTGCGGAATTGCGCACGGAGCTGGCCTCCATCGCGGCGGCGCTTCAGGGTCGGAACGGGGGCTAAGCCATGGCGCTGACCCGACGGTCCGGTTCTCGGTTTACGGCCAATATCTGGCCCGGTTTTGTGGATGCCATGACGGCGCTTTTGCTGGTGCTGATGTTTGTGCTGTCCATCTTTATGATCGTGCAATCGATTTTGCGTGAGACTGTTTCCTCTCAAGAGACCGAGCTTGATGATTTGGCGGGTCAGGTTGCAGGGCTTGCAGAGGCTCTTGGTCTTGAGCAGCAGACGACGGATCGTTTGGAGACTGAAGTCGGGGTGCTTGGGAGTGAGCTGGAAGAAGCTTCGGCTTTGGAGCGTCAGCAGGCGGCTTTGATTGCATCTTTGACGGGTGAGCGGGATGCGGCTTTGGATGAGAGTGCGGCGCGCGCGGCTCAAATTTCCAGTTTTGAAGCCCAAGTTGCGGCGTTACTGGCGCAAAACAGCGATCTGGGTGCGTCTTTGGCGAACCGGGAAACGGAGCTTTCGGAAACCGAGGACCAATTGCAGTCGGCTCGTGCGTCAATTGCCGAACTGGAGGACGCCAATTCTCGAGAGATTTCAGAGAAAGAGGCTTTGGCGCTGGCTTTGGCGCAGGCGCGTGACGAAATCGATGTTGGCACCGAAGAAGCCCGTTTGGCGGCAGCCCGTCGCGAGGCCATGGAGGCTTTGATTGCCGATCTTCGCGCGGAAACTGAAGCGCAAACCGTTGCAATTGATGCGGCGGCGGCGCGGTTGCAAGTGGCCGATCAAGCGCAATCTGTTCAAATCGCAGCGACTGAGGAGTTGCGGGCGCGGCTTAAGGAGTCTGAGGCTAAGTTGACGGAGGAAGAGACCCGTAAGCTGGCCGACGCAGCAGCGGCGGACGCCTTGCGCGAGCGTTTGAAGAATGCGGATGCGGAACTGACGGCCATGACCTTGCAATTGGAGGCACAACGGCGTCGGGCTGAGGAAACTTTGACCCTTCTGGCGGCGGAGCGATTGGCCAAGGCCGAACTTGAGAGTTTGAATACTGCCAATGTGAGTGCCCGTGAGCGGGAGAATGTTGCGCTGGCTCAGGCGCAGTCACTGTTGAGTGCGGAGCAAGAACGCACGGCGGAGGCGCAATTGCAGTTGGAATTGCTTAACCAGCAGACGGCGGCGCTTCGCCAACAATTGGGCTCGCTCCAGTCGCTGTTGGATGCGGCCAATGCCAAAGATGCTGAGGCGCAGGTGCAGATTGATGCCTTGGGGCGGAATTTGAATACGGCTCTGGCGCGGGTGGCGGCGGAGCAAAAGCGATTGGCTCAGGAGCAGAGTAAACTTGCTGAGTTGGAAGCGGCGGAAGTGGCGCGTTTGGCGGCGGAAGCGGTGGATTTGCGCAGTTACCGCTCTGAGTTCTTTGGGCGTGTGCGGGAAATTCTGGGGGATCGAGAAGGTGTTCGGGTTCAAGGAGACCGTTTTGTGTTCTCCTCGGAAGTTCTGTTCCCCGTTGGTTCGGCCACATTGGGAGATGGCGGGCGGCAACAGATTGCGCGGGTTGCAGAAGTGTTGCGTGAGGTTTCACAGGAAATCCCGTCGGAGATTAACTGGATTTTGCGTGTTGATGGTCATACGGACAAAAGCCGGTTGGCTGGAAACGGTTTGTTTGCGGACAATTGGGAGTTGAGCCAAGCAAGGGCTCTTTCGGTGGTCCGCTACTTGGTCGATTTTGAGAGTATTCCGTCCAATCGATTGGCGGCGACCGGATTTGGTGAGTTCCAACCTATTGATACCGGAGATGATCGCGCGGCTCTTGCGCGCAATCGCCGGATCGAACTCAAGTTTACCGAAAAATAGCGGTTGGAAAAGAAAATGGCCCACCTTTTGGGGCGGGCCATCTTTGAAGTTGGTGTCGTTCGTTTTAGTCCGCAGTGAGAAGCGGGGGCTTCTTGCTGGACAGTTGGCGCTGTTCTGGCTGTTCGATGCGAAGATCGAGTTGACCGTCTTTGATGCCAACTTTGACCAAGCCACCTTTTGCCAGTTTCCCAAATAGGAGTTCCTCGGCAAGTGGCTTTTTGATCTGTTCTTGAATGACCCGACCAAGTGGGCGCGCGCCCATGCGATCATCGTAGCCTTTGTCGGCCAACCATTCGGCGGCTGGACGTGTCAGCTCGATATGCACGTTTCTGTCCATCAATTGCGCTTCAAGCTGCAGGACAAATTTGTCGACAACCTGTAGGATCACGTCTTTTGAGAGAGGCGCGAAACTGATGACAGCGTCCAGACGATTGCGGAATTCAGGGGTGAACTGACGCTCAATGGCGGCTGTGTCTTCGCCTTCACGCGTTGTGCGTCCGAAGCCCATGGCAGATTTCGCCAGCTCAGAGGCACCCGCGTTCGAGGTCATGATCAAAACAACATTGCGGAAATCAACGGTCCGCCCGTTGTGATCGGTCAGTTTGCCGTGATCCATGACTTGCAAGAGGATGTTGTATACATCCGGATGGGCTTTTTCGATCTCATCCAAAAGCAGTACGCAATGGGGGTGCTGATCGACGCCGTCGGTTAACAAACCACCCTGATCAAAGCCCACATATCCCGGGGGCGCTCCGATAAGACGGGAGACCGCGTGTTTCTCCATGTACTCGGACATATCAAAACGCAGCAGTTCAACGCCGAGCGTATCTGCCAGTTGTTTGGCAACTTCGGTTTTACCAACTCCGGTTGGACCGGCGAAGAGGTAATTGCCAATCGGCTTTTCAGGTTCTCGAAGACCCGCACGTGAAAGTTTGATTGCTGAGGAGAGCGCATCAATGGCGGTGTCTTGACCAAAGACCACCCGCTTAAGGGAGGTTTCCAGATCGCGCAGCACTTCGGCATCGTCCTTGGAGACGTTCTTTGGTGGAATGCGCGCGATTTTGGCTACGACAGCCTCGATCTCTTTGGCGCCGATTGTTTTGCGACGTTTGGATTCTGCGACCAGATGTTGGGCCGCGCCAGCCTCATCGATCACATCAATCGCTTTGTCAGGAAGCTTGCGGTCGTGAATATAACGGGCTGAGAGATCCACGGCTGTTTTGATCGCATCCGCTGTGAAGCGGATTTCGTGGTGATCCTCGAAATAGGGCTTGAGGCCGTTGAGGATTTTCACGGTATCGTCCACGGAAGGCTCGCTGACGTCGATCTTCTGGAACCGGCGGCTGAGGGCGCGGTCTTTTTCGAAGTGCTGGCGGAATTCCTTATAGGTCGTCGATCCCATGCAGCGCAGCTTGCCGCCTTGAAGAGCGGGTTTCAGCAGGTTGGAGGCATCCATTGCCCCGCCTGATGTGGCACCAGCACCGATCACGGTGTGGATTTCATCAATGAAGAGGACCGCATCGGGATGGGCCTCGAGTTCTGTGACAACCGCCTTGAGGCGTTCCTCGAAATCACCGCGATAACGGGTTCCGGCAAGCAGAGCGCCCATATCCAGAGAGTAGATCGTTGCCTTGGACAGAACGTTTGGCGTTTCTCCATCTACGATTTTGCGCGCCAGTCCTTCTGCGATGGCCGTTTTGCCAACGCCCGGATCACCCACTAGAAGCGGGTTGTTTTTGCGACGGCGGCAGAGCACCTGAATGCAACGCTCGACCTCAGAGGCGCGTCCGATCAGCGGATCAACATCGCCCTCACGGGCCTTTTCGTTGAGATCCACACAATAGCTTTTGAGCGCGCTGTCTTTGTTTTCGCCTTCCGTCACCGGCTCGGAGGTTTCAGGCTCCGGCTCATCAGAGCCGCGCACCGAGCGGGCTTCTCCGAAGTTCGGATCTTTTGCCACACCGTGGGAAATGAAGTTCACCGCATCATAGCGCGTCATATTCTGTTGCTGTAGGAAATAGGCCGCATGGCTTTCACGTTCCGCAAAAATCGCGACGAGCACATTTGCACCGCTGACTTCCGAGCGTCCGGACGACTGCACATGGATTGCCGCGCGTTGGATCACGCGCTGAAAACCAGTCGTTGGCGCGGCTTCCGAACCATCCACGTCGGAAATGAGCGATTCCAACTCTTCGTCGATGAATTTGGCTAAAGCGCCGCGCAGCTCTTCCAGTTCCACACCACAAGCGTTCATGACGCGTGCGGCGTCCGGCTCGTCAATGAGGGAGAGGAGCAGATGCTCCAAAGTTGCCAATTCATGGCGTCGCTCATTGGCCAGAGCCAGGGCATTATGGATCGCTTGTTCTAGCGTCGTCGAAAAAGAAGGCATAGCATGTGCTCCTGAGGCGCGGATGAGCCCGACATTGGGTTTCCTACCTTACCACTTAAACTTTGTTCGTTTCCTCGAGTGTTCAAGGGGATTGAGATGAAATCAAGGCAGAAAATCTTCTAAACCCACGTTAGTTGCTGAACCTCAATTATCTGTTACCCTGTTTTATCGCTTTTTGATGTCTTTTTAGGCAACTTTTAAAAATTGTCTTTTCTTGTTCGAATTTCCGCAAAAACCTCGCTATCATTCGCATCTTCCATCCCAAGAGAGGCCCGTATCTCACTCGTGTTGGCGCGCAAGAACGGGTTGGTGGCCAATTCGGTGGCCAGTTTGGTGGGGACCGTGGCCACGGATTTGGCGCGTCTTTCCGAAATTTCTTTCACGCGGGCCTGCAATTGTGTGTTTTCCGGCTCGATTGTGAGGGCGAATTTGGCGTTGGCGGCGGTATATTCATGGCCGGAATAGACGGTGGTGTCCGCTGGGAGTGCTGCGAGCTTGCTTAAAGAGGTCCACATTTGCTCCATCGTTCCTTCAAAGACCCGACCACATCCAAGGGCCATGAGGCTGTCGGCGGTGAAGACGGCTTTGGCACTGGGGATATAAAAGGCGATGTGACCAATCGTGTGGCCTGACACATCGAAGACTTGGGTTTTCTGGCCGCACATCTCGAGATCGTCGCCTTCTCTCACGGCCAGATCAAGTTTTGGCAAGCGATGGGCGTCAGCGGCACCACCTATGACTTTAACGTCATGTCGCGCCTGAATGCCCGGAAGGCCTTCCACGTGGTCGCCGTGGTGATGGGTGATGAACACGCTTGAAGGGGTCCAGCCTTTGGCGTTAAGCGCGTTTAGAAGCGGCTCGGCCTCAGGGGCGTCAACAATCGCGGTCTCTTGAGTTTGGGGATTATGCACGAGAAAGGCGTAATTGTCCGATCGGCAAGGAACCGTCACAATTTCCAGAACCATAGATTTTCCCTTTCGATTGGGCTAGTTTATCAAAAGACCAGAGCGTGTTGCATTTGTCTTAAGGTTTTAAGGTGAAGGTAAAACGCAAGGACATCAATGCCCTTCGTCGGCGTTTTGAGCAAAACCGGAGACAGGTTTTTGTGAGGGCCGCCTTCGAACACCAACGGAAACCTGATCGCCATGCATTTGGACGTCGTTGATCTTCGCGCCTTTTATTATCGCACTCCGCTTGGGCGGGTTGCGAAATTTGCGTTGCAAGATGCCATCGGGACGATTTGGAGCGATTGTGCGGGGCAAACGGTTGTGGGCTTCGGGTTTGCGGTGCCTTTCTTGCGGCCCTTTATGGATGATGCGCGGCGTCTGATCTCGCTCATGCCCGGACAGCAGGGGGTGATGCCTTGGCCTAAGGGCTCTAAGAATATCTCCTGTCTGGTGGAAGAGACCAATTGGCCGATTAAAGCGGGCACAGTGGACAAGTTGATCATTGCCCATGGGCTGGAGACTTGCGAGCGGCCCGATGCGCTTTTGGCGGAAATCTGGCGGGTGTTGGCACCCGGTGGCTCTGTCATCTTTATTGTGCCCAATCGCGCGGGCATCTGGGCGCGTCGGGATGGCACGCCCTTTGGGTTCGGGCGTCCCTATTCTTTGGGCCAGTTGGAAGCCCAGCTTAAAAAGCACAAGTTTTACCCCGAGCGTCAGGCCTCGGCGCTTTATATGCCGCCAAGCGAAAAGCGGCGCTGGCTGCGCACGGCCAAGTTCTGGGAGAACATTGGTCAGAGGCTTCATTCAAAGTTCATGGCAGGCGCGTTGATCGTTGAGGCCACAAAGCAGATTTACGTGATGCCAAAGGGCGGAGCGGCGGAGAGTATCAAACGGCCCCTTGAGGTTTTGGAGGGTTTGACCAAGCCCAATCCAGAACCCGCACGGGGACGGAGCTGGTTCAAAGCGGACCGCAACGGCTTGCGGCGGCCCTAATCTGTCCCGATTTGGGAAGGATTTTTCGGTTAGGCGACCCATTTGTATACGTTGGAATACTGAAAGAATCGTAAATTCGTCACTTTATCGAGCCTTTCCGACATGCCAAAGAGTCGCAGGCACAGATTTGCAACATCTAACTGGCTGAAAAATATAGCATAAAATCAATTTCCATTTTACCCCTCTGCTCTCTTGCATGGGGGGGTATGCTTTGCTATCACGCACGCGGTTTGGAGGCCCATCACGCAAAAGAGATGTGGGGTGGGAAAAGACCTCGCAATAACGGTTGGCCACCACAATAGAATAAAGAGCGAAAGGGTCCTCCTTGTCTGGTACAGCATCATTCAGTCACGGAATTGCGGGTCGTTATGCGACTGCACTTTTCGAAATCGCCAAAGAGGCGAAGAAACTTCCTGCTGTGGAGAAAGATCTGAATGCGCTTGAAGCTGCTTTGGCTGATAGCTCCGACATGCAGGACTTGATCTCAAACCCGGTTTACACACGCGCCGAGCAAGGTGCGGTGATGGCGGCTATTGCCAAGAAAATGAAGCTCGGCAAAGAGGTCACCAACACTGTTGGATTGATGGCGACCAACCGACGCCTGTTTACGCTTCCGGCATTCATTGGCTCTGTGAAGTCCCTGATTGCTGATGAGAAGGGCGAAGTGACGGCGGAAGTGACCTCCGCAAAGGCTCTTACAAAGACACAGTCGACGAAACTTGCAGCTTCGCTCAAGAAAACCTTCGGCAAAGATATCGTAATTCATGCGGCCGTCGATGAAAGTATCATCGGCGGTCTCATCGTTAAAGTGGGCTCGAAAATGATTGATACGTCGATCAAAACCAAGCTCTCCAATCTTCAGAACGCAATGAAAGAGGTCGGGTAATATGGCGATCCAAGCTTCCGAAATCTCTGCGATCCTAAAGTCGCAGATCAAGAACTTCGGCCAAGAGGCAGAAGTTGCCGAGGTGGGCCGCGTGCTCTCCGTCGGTGACGGTATCGCCCGTGTGCACGGACTTGATAACATCCAGGCCGGTGAGATGGTCGAATTCCCCGGTGGTATCCGCGGAATGGCTTTGAACCTTGAGATCGACAACGTTGGTGTTGTTATCTTCGGTTCTGACCGTGACATCAAAGAGGGTGACACGGTTAAGCGCACAAACGCGATTGTGGACGTTCCGGTTGGAAAAGAGCTTTTGGGTCGTGTTGTAGACGGTCTTGGTAATCCAATTGACGGCAAAGGCCCGATCAAAACCAAGAAGCGTTCGGTTGCTGACAGTAAAGCACCTGGCATTATTCCTCGTAAATCGGTTCACGAGCCGATGTTCACAGGTCTAAAGTCGGTTGACGCTTTGATCCCGATTGGCCGTGGCCAGCGCGAGCTGATCATTGGTGACCGTCAGACTGGTAAAACAGCGGTGGCTCTTGATGCGATCCTGAACCAGAAGTCATATAATGACGCGGCTGGCGATGACGAGAGCAAGAAGCTTTACTGTGTTTACGTGGCGATCGGCCAGAAGCGCTCGACTGTGGCGCAGCTGGTTAAGAAGCTCGAAGAGACTGGCGCGATTGAGTATTCAATCGTTGTGGCCGCGACAGCGTCCGATCCGGCACCTATGCAGTTCCTCGCACCTTACTCTGCCACATCCATGGGCGAGTATTTCCGCGACAACGGCATGCACGGTTTGATGATTTATGATGATTTGACCAAACAGGCGGTTTCATATCGCCAGATGTCACTTCTTCTGCGTCGTCCACCTGGACGTGAGGCTTATCCTGGTGACGTTTTCTATCTTCACTCCCGCCTTCTTGAGCGGTCTGCGAAGTTGAACGAAGACAATGGCTCCGGTTCTTTGACGGCTTTGCCCGTTATTGAAACTCAGGGTGGTGACGTGTCTGCGTTTATTCCAACCAACGTGATTTCGATTACAGATGGTCAGATCTTCTTGGAAACTGAATTGTTCTACCAAGGCATCCGTCCTGCTGTGAACACCGGTCTGTCCGTGTCTCGTGTTGGATCATCTGCGCAAACAGACGCTATGAAGTCGGTTGCGGGTTCGATCAAACTTGAGCTGGCCCAGTATCGCGAGATGGCAGCTTTTGCCCAGTTCGGTTCTGATTTGGATGCGTCCACGCAGGCTCTGCTGAACCGTGGTGCCCGTTTGACTGAATTGCTCAAGCAGCCTCAGTATTCGCCTTTGACCAATGCCGAGCAGGTATGTGTCATCTATGCGGGTACAAAAGGTTACCTCGACAATATCGCAGTTGGCGATGTTGGACGTTTCGAGCGCGGTCTTCTGGATCACTTGCGGGCCAATGCATCTGACGTTCTGGCGGATATCACCAATAATGACCGTAAGGTTAAAGGTGATTTGGCTGACGCGATTGATGCGGCAATTGAGGGTTTCGCCAAAGACTTCGCTTGAAGTCTGACGTGAGACAGGAAAAGGAGCTAAGCGTCCATGCCTAACCTCAAGGACCTGAAAAACCGGATCGAAAGCGTGAAGTCCACGCGGAAGATCACAAAGGCCATGCAGATGGTTGCAGCTGCAAAGCTGCGCCGGGCGCAGGAGTCTGCGGAAGCGGCACGTCCGTATTCCGAGCGGATGAATGCGGTGCTTGGTAATCTCGCCAAAGGCTCGGTCGGAAAAGACTCCGGCCCGCGTCTTCTGGCCGGATCGGGATCGGATCAAACGCATCTGTTGATTGTTGCAACGTCTGAGCGCGGACTTTGCGGTGGATTTAACTCATCCATTGCCAAGCTGGCGCGCACGCATATTGCTGACCTTCAGGCTGCTGGTAAAACAGTGAAAATCCTGACCGTCGGCAAAAAAGGCCGTGAGCAGTTGCGTCGCGACTTTAGCGATTTGATGGTGGATCATGTTGATCTGTCCGAGGTGAAAACCTTGGGCTATTCCAACGCCGCTGACATCTCTCGTGATGTTTTGTCCCGTTTCGGGGCGGGCGAGTTTGATGTAGCCACGATCTTCTACAACCGCTTCCAATCGGTGATCAGCCAAATTCCAACGGCACAACAGCTCGTGCCTGCGAAATTTGATGTGGTTGAAGATGAAGCGGCGGATGCAGATGCTGGCGTGACTTACGACTACGAGCCTGATGAGAATGAAATTCTCGCAGAACTGCTTCCACGCTCCGTAGCTACACAAGTGTTTACCGCACTTCTGGAGAACGGTGCATCAGAGCAAGGTGCTCGGATGTCTGCGATGGATAATGCGACGCGTAACGCCGGTGAGATGATTGACAAACTGACGATCCAGTACAACCGGTCCCGTCAGGCTGCGATCACCAACGAACTTATTGAGATTATTTCGGGCGCGGAAGCGCTCTAGACGACTGGAGACTTGAAACAATGGCAAAAGCTAAAGCGACGGGAAATATTACCCAGGTGATCGGCGCGGTCGTCGACGTGCAATTCGAAGGCGATCTGCCTGAGATTTTGAACGCTCTGGAAACAGACAACAACGGCAAGACGCTTACTCTTGAGGTTGCACAGCACTTGGGCGAGAACACAGTTCGCGCAATTGCGATGGACGCGACTGAGGGTCTGGTGCGCGGAACACCCGTGACCAACATGGGCGAGCCAATCACGGTGCCTGTAGGTACTGCGACTTTGGGTCGTATCTTGAACGTGACCGGTGATCCGGTTGACGAGCAGGGCCCTGTGAAGACTAAGTCACGCCGTGCGATCCACCAGGAAGCACCTGACTTTGCGGATCAGTCCACAGAGACAGAGATCCTTGAGACAGGCATCAAAGTGATCGACCTTCTCGCGCCTTACACGAAGGGTGGTAAAATTGGCCTCTTCGGTGGTGCGGGTGTTGGTAAAACAGTTCTCATCATGGAATTGATCAACA
>CAZXRG010000062.1:0-15564 GCA_964642935.1 uncultured Rhodobacterales bacterium
TGGGCGGAGGCGACGCTTTCGGGACCTTGCGTCCCTCAGCGTCGGTCATGCTGACGCATTCCGGAGCGGATCGTTTGAGACGGTGTTGGGTGAGGGGTGTTTGAGTATTTTTGGGAAATCGAATTGGTTAAGCGCGTTTCGATCCGATTTGGGCGACGCCCAAAGTGCTAAGGACTTTCGCTTCGATATCATCTGCGTTCATTGCTGCTTCTGCGTACATGGCCGCCGGGCTGGCTTGGTCGATGAATGTGTCCGGGAAGACCATTGAGCGGTATTTGAGGCCGCGATCGAACACTTCGTTTTCGGCCAGCAGTTGGGCGACATGCGAGCCGAAGCCGCCGATTGCGCCTTCTTCGATGGTGATGAGGGCCTCGTGGGTGTCGGCCAGTTCCAAGATCATCTCTTTGTCTAATGGTTTGGCGAAGCGCGCATCCGCGATGGTTGGCGTGATGCCTTTGGCGGATAGGTTTTCTGCGGCCACCATGACCTCTTTGAGGCGGGCACCGAAGCTTAGGATTGCCACGCGCTCGCCTTTTTGCACGATACGTCCCCTACCGATCTCCAGTGGCACACCGCGCTCGGGCATTTCTACGCCCACGCCTTCACCGCGGGGAAAGCGGAAGGCCGACGGGCGGTCGTTGATGGAGAGGGACGTGGCGACCATATGGACCAGCTCGGCCTCATCGGCGGCTGCCATCACCACAAAATCGGGCAGATTGGTCAGATAGGCCACATCAAACGAGCCTGCATGGGTGGCTCCATCCGCCCCCACAAGTCCGGCGCGATCAATGGCAAAGCGCACGGGCAGGCGTTGGATGGCCACATCGTGCACCACCTGATCATAGCCGCGCTGAAGGAAGGTCGAGTAGATCGCACAAAACGGCTTCATGCCACCGGCGGCCATGCCGGCAGAGAATGTCACACCGTGCTGTTCTGCAATGCCCACGTCAAAGCAGCGGTTCGGGAATTGCTCGGCAAAGAGGTTCAGGCCGGTGCCATCGGGCATGGCGGCTGTGACGGCCACGATCTTGTCGTCAGCCTCGGCCTCCTTGATCAGAGCTTGGGCAAAGACTTTTGTGTAGGAAGGCGCATTGGAGGGCGACTTCTTTTGCTTGCCCGACACCACATCGAATTTCGCCGTGGCATGGCCCTTGTCCATGGCCGTTTCCGCAGGCGCGTAGCCCTTACCTTTGCGGGTGATCGCATGGATCAGGATCGGCCCGTCCGCGCGGGCTTTCACCGTGCGCAAGACCTGCAGGAGTTGATCCATGTCATGGCCATCAATGGGCCCCACATAGGAAAAGCCGAGCTCTTCGAACATGGTGCCGCCAACGGTCATACCCTTGACCATTTCTTTGGCGCGCCGTGCACCCTCTTGAAACGGTTCGGGCAGGAGCGAGACCGCACCTTTGGCCGCCGCCTTGAATTCCTGAAACGGAGCACCGGCATAAAGGCGCGACAGATAACTCGACAAAGCCCCAACGGGCGGCGCGATGGACATCTCGTTGTCATTGAGGATCACGATCAGACGCTTGCCCAGATGACCGGCGTTGTTCATGGCCTCAAATGCCATGCCTGCGGACATGGAGCCGTCACCGATCACCGCAATAGCATCGCCAAGTCCGTGCTCGGGCGCGCCACCCAGATCGCGGGCCACAGCCATGCCGAGTGCGGCGGAAATGGAGGTCGACGAATGCGCAGCCCCGAACGGATCATATGGAGACTCGCTGCGTTTGGTGAAACCGGACAATCCGCCTTCGGTGCGAAGCGTGCGGATACGATCGCGGCGTCCCGTCAGAATTTTATGCGGATAACACTGATGAGAGACATCCCAGATCAGCCGATCCTTGGGCGTATCAAACACCGCATGAAGGGCGACTGTCAGCTCAACAACGCCAAGACCTGCGCCCAAATGCCCACCCGTTTCCGAAACCGCCGAGATGGTTTCTGCGCGAAGTTCATGGGCAACCTGCTCCAGATCAGAATCCGAGAACCGCTTGAGGTCGCTTGGAAAGCTAACTTGGTCCAATAAAGGCGTGGTCGGGCGATCTGTCAAAGCGTGGTACTCGCAAATAGTCTGAATTCGGGGCGTTGTAACCCTTTCAGGGGTGCTGAGGAAAGATGAATCATTGCCGCAACGCGCATCTGTGATGGTTTAGTGATGACGGTGTTAGCGGGTGGGAACCAATGCTCGGCCCTACTTCTCCCGCTGAACAATAAAATGCGCACAAGAAATGAGGTTGTTGGCAGCCGAATGATAAGAGCCCAAGGCCGAGCAAGCATCTTCAACCAAAGTGGTCGCCGCCTGTTTGGCACCCTCCAATCCCATGATGCTCACGAAGGTCGCCTTACCAGCACCCTCGTCCTTACCGACCCGTTTTCCGGTCTTTTTGGAGTCCCCGATCACATCCAGAATGTCGTCCTGAATTTGGAACGCGAGGCCGATGTTCTGGGCGTATTTGGTCAGGGGCGAAATGTCGGACTTGCCCAAAGTGGGGCCAGCTTCGGCGGCCCATGAGATCAGGGCTCCGGTCTTTTTGGATTGAAGCGCTGTGATCTCTTCCAAGGTCAAAGGCACTTTGGCGTCTTCTGCGGCAATATCCAGAGCCTGCCCGCCAACCATGCCGTTAAAGCCAGCGGTCTCGGCCAAGCGGGCGATCAGTTTGAGGCGGATGGATGCGTCAGGGGTGGTGCGGGGATGGGCCATGATCTCGAATGCGAGCGCTTGAAGGGCGTCACCGGCCAGAACCGCCGTGGCCTCGTCCCATTTTTTGTGGACCGTTGGATTGCCGCGCCGCATGTCGTCGTCATCCATGCATGGGAGGTCATCGTGAACCAAAGAATAGGCGTGCATACACTCAATGGCAGCCGCCGCACGTAGAGCTTGGACTTGGGGCACATTGAACAGCCGAGCGCTTTCTATCACCAAAAACGCACGAAGCCGTTTTCCGCCATTAAGGGTCGCATGACGCATGGCCTCCGCCACCGGACCTTCTTCTTTTGCTGGGAGCAATTCGTCCAGACAGGTCTCTACACGCGACGCCGCTTGGGCGAGAGCCTCGTCAAATCCGGCATCCACCATCAAGAGATCTCGACCGGATCAGCTCCTGTTGCCTGTCCGTCGGCACCCTTTGTGATCTGGGCGACCTTCTCCTCCGCGTCCTTCAATTTGGCTGCGCAATGCTCCTTGAGCGCCGCGCCGTGCTCATAAAGGGCGATTGATTTTTCCAAGGGCACATCGCCGCTTTCCAACTGCCGCACGACGGTCTCCAAAGCGGCCATGGCCTCCTCGAAACTCATGTCTTTCACTGGCGTGTCGCTCATGAACTGTGCTCCATCAAAATATTCACATGGGCCGCTACCGAGGCGGCGAGGGCATCAAGATCATATCCACCCTCAAGTGTCGAGACGATCCGGCCATCACAATGGGTCTCGGCCAGCTTGCAAATCTCTTGGGTCAGCCAGATGAAATCTTCGGTGGTGAAATTGAGATTTGCCAAAGGATCGGCCTGATGGGCGTCAAATCCGGCGGAGATGAAGATCAATTCCGGCTTGAAATCGTCAACGGCTGGAAACACGAGGTTCTCGTATTTCTGGCGCATGATCTTGCCGCCGGTCATGGGCTCAAGAGGCACATTCAAAATCTGCCCGTGGGCACCGACCTCATGGGCATGGCCCGATCCCGGGTAGAGCGGGACCTGATGGGAGGAGGCGAAGAAAATCCGCGCATCATCCCACACCAAGTCCTGCGTGCCATTGCCATGGTGCACGTCAAAATCGATGATGGCCACGCGGGAGAGGCCGTGATGCTCCAGCGCATGTTTGGCCCCGACCACGACACTGCCAAAGAGACAAAAGCCCATGGGGGTCTCGGTCTCTGCGTGATGACCGGGCGGGCGCATGGCAACAAAGGCGTTGTCGGCCTCACCCGCCATGACCATATCGACGGCCTTGATATTCCCGCCAGCGGCGCGAAGAGCGGCGTTGAGGGAGCCGGGGGACATATGCGTGTCCGCGTCCAAAGCGCCGGGCCCCGCAGATTTCACACGATCAATGTAGGATTGCGGGTGGACCCTTGCGATGGACAGATCATCTGCAATGGGCGCTTCCACGCGGGTCAGCCCGTCAAACGCGGGGTTTGAGAGGGCGCGGTTAATGTACTCCAAACGGGCCACCTGCTCGGGATGTCCGGGCGGGGTGACGTGGTTCAGGCCATCGGGATGGGTGATCAAAGCTGTTGTCATGGAGGGGAGTTTAATGCGGTTCATGCTTGGGCGAAACCGGATTATTGAGGGCGGAGGGTGATGGCTTGGAAATTGCCGATTTCTGGCTGGTTTCGGGATTTACTCAACTAGTTGAGTCGAACTGAAATACCGATAAAACTCAAACCGTTACCCTCAAAAAACGAATGAAATTAACACTTATTAACTTCAACGCTTAACAAAACGATACCGCCCCTTATCACCCGGCGCATGCTTGCCTAAAATCCCTTCAATGGCATCCGCTCCAAAGTATCCGGCCGAAATTGCCATGAGCAGAAAATTCCGATCATTCCAAAGCGCTTCATCACTCACAGTCGACGGGGTCAAAGCCCCAAGATCGTAGATCAGCCCGCCCATCACCCCCGACAGGCTCCCCAGCATCAAAGTCGCGCTAAAATAACCCCAAGAAAACGTCAGCTTCCCCGAGGCTCTGAGGATTTTGATCACTCCCAAGACCCCACGAACAGCCTGCCCCATCAGGCCAAGCAGGCCTGCCAGAATATAGTAATTCGGAATATCGATGAGGTTCATGGTCATGGGGCGAACCATAGTGATCAAAGCCACCCGTTGCTCAAAACCAGTCTCAACCGAACGATCAAACCTTAACAGAACCGCTTAAAGCGTGCTGATCCGCTCCAGCAAAAGATCGAAAAATCCGGCATCATCCACATAGCGCATATAGGTGCAATTGGGCGCACGATCGGTCACGCCCCACCAATCGGCCACCGTCATCCCCATGGTCAATTCAGAGGAAATCTCGACCTCCACATTGATGTGCCGCCCTTGATAAAGCTCAGGGCGCAACAGATAGGCGATCACATTGGGATCATGCAGAGGCCCACCCTCGGTCCCATATTTCTCCACATCAAACCGCTCAAAAAAGTCGAGCAATTCAGCCGTCGCAACCGCCGCCGGACGCCCGACCGCACGAAAGGCCTCAACCCGCGCACGGCTGGTCAAAGCCGAATGCGTCAGATCCAGAGGCATCACCACAATGGGCACGCCAGAGCGGAACACAACATCTGCCGCATGAGGGTCCACAAAGATGTTGAACTCAGCCGCAGGCGTCACATTCCCGCCCTCAAAGAACCCACCGCCCATGAGCACAATTTCTTTGATGTTCTTGGCAATTTCAGGCGCGCGATTGAGGGCCAATGCAATATTGGTCAAAGGCCCCAAGGGGCACAGAGTAACCTCCCCCGAAAGACAGGTTTCAATAATAAAATCAACGCCATGCTGGTCTTGAAGCGGCATCCTGGGCGCGGGCAAATCCGGCCCATCAAGCCCTGTCTTCCCATGCACATATTCCGCCGTCACCAGCTTTCGCACCAGAGGGGTAGAGGCCCCGGCAAAGACCTTCGTCTCCGGCTTTCCGGCCAGTTCGCAAATTTTCCGAGTGTTCAATTCTGTCAGCGGCAGAGGCACATTCCCTGCCACCGCCGTGATCCCCACAACGTCCAGCTCGGGCGAGGCCAAAGCCAGCAAAATCGCCACCGCGTCGTCCTGACCGGGGTCTGTGTCAATGATGATAGGGCGGGCCACGATGCACTCCGTTTAAAAACTGGAGTATCCGAAAGCCCGCCCCGATTGCCAATAGGTTATTGTGCCCAGACGCTTAAGTGCGCACCAGTTTTTCGTAATCCTCAGAGATCATCTTGGTCAAAGCACCAACCTCGAAATTAAAGTCCCCGATTTGCCCGACCGGAGTGACTTCCGCCGCCGTGCCCGTCAACCAGCACTGCTCGAAGCTTTCCATCTCGCTGGGCTCAATATGGCGCTCGTTCACCTTGATCTGACGCTCTTTGAGCATCCCGATCACGGTCTGACGCGTTAACCCGTTAAGGAAACAATCGGGCGTTGGCGTGTGCACCTCACCATCGCGTACAAAGAACACATTGGCCCCTGTCGCTTCGGCAATATAGCCGCGATAGTCCATCATAAGCGCATCCGAACAGCCCTTGGCCTCAGCCGCGTGCTTGGACATGGTGCAGATCATATAAAGACCGGCCGCCTTGGCAAAACAGGGGATTGTCTCCGGCGATGGGCGTTTCCATGTCGAAATATCAAGCTTGGCGCCTTTGTATTTCGCATCCCCGTAATAATTGCCCCACTCCCAAGTGGCGACCGCCAGACGGACTTTGTTTTTGGAGGCAGCGACACCCATATCCTCGCCAGCACCCCGCCATGCAACCGCACGCACGTAAGCGTCGGTCAAACCATTGGCTTCCAAAGTGGCAACCTTGGCGGCTTCAATCTCATCAACCGTATAAGGGATCGGCATGTCGATATACTCACCGGATTTTAAAAGCCGCTCGGAGTGCTCACGGGATTTGAAAATCTTACCATTGTAACAGCGCTCACCCTCAAAAACAGAGGAGGCATAATGCATGGCATGGGTCAGAAGATGCACCTTCGTGTCGCGCCACGGGACCATCTCACCGTCCAACCAGATTACACCGTCGCGATCATCATATCCACCAGCCATGGCAGTTGTCCTTTATTAAAATTTCGTATATAAGACCGTTTCGGTCATAATATGTCTCACTTGCGGTGAGTTTGCTATCATTGAGCTATTGGAATGTCAACAAGGCTGACGTATTATCAATTCACGAAACCACGCGCTTTGAAATAAAGTAGACACATCCATGCCCACGAGCAGCTCCAATCGATCGCAAAAACTTCTCTACCTGACCGATGAGCAACTGCTCCAAGGGATTGAGCTGATGTTTTTCGCCTATAAAGGCTTCACCTCGGACCCGGATCGAATCCTCGAAGAATTCGGTTATGGCCGCGCCCACCACCGCGCCATTCACTTCATCCACCGCCGCGACGGTCTGACCGTGAACGAGCTTTTGGACATTTTGGACGTCACAAAACAATCGCTTAACCGCGTGTTACGTCAATTGATCGAAGACCAGCTGGTTGAAAGCAAGGTGGGGACCGAAGACAAGCGCCAACGCAACCTCCATCTGACCATCGCAGGGCGCGCCCTTGAGAAAGAACTGGCCACCGCCCAACAGGCCCGCATGCGCAAAGCCTATTCCGCCGCCGGACCAGAGGCGGTTGAGGGTTTCCGCGAGGTTCTTGAAAACATGATTGACGAAAGGCATAGGGCTCATATCATGACGTTCAGGAAGGAACAGGCGCGATGATTGAGCCAAATGACCCGGACGCCCATGTTCTGATCGTTGACGACGACGAACGCATCCGCACACTCTTGCAGAAATTTCTGGCCAGACACGGCTATTGGGTCACTCCGGCGCGCGATGCCGCCCATGCCCGTAACCTGCTGACAGCTCTGGAGTTCGACCTCTTGGTCATCGACGTGATGATGCCCGGCGAAGACGGCTTCACCTTCACCAAATCTCTGCGCGAAACCCTCGATACGCCAATCCTCCTGCTCACCGCCAAAGGCGACACTGACGATCGTATTGTCGGGCTAGAGGCCGGAGCCGACGATTACCTCTCTAAACCGTTTGAACCCAAAGAACTCCTTCTGCGCATGAACGCCGTGTTGCGTCGCGTCCCTAAACCAGAGGAAGTCAAAGAGGTCCCCAAAACACTCCACTTGGGACCGGTTCGCTATGACATCAGTCGCGGCGAGATGTGGGAGGGGGAGAAAATGATCCGCCTGACCGCCACAGAAAGTGCCCTCATGCGCATCTTCTCGGCCAAAACCAACGCGCCCATCAGCCGCTCACAATTGGTCGAGGATTTAGGCCGCGATGACGGTCGCGCTCAGGAGCGGGCCATCGACGTGCAGATCACAAGACTTCGCCGGAAGATCGAGGCGGATCCCAAACAACCCCGCTACCTGCAAACGGTGCGTGGGGCAGGGTATATGCTGGCTCCGGATTGATCACGAGCCAACACATCAAACAGCCACAAATATTACAGAAGTTCATATGTCACACGATAGTGTTGAGAACGTCACAATTCCTATGCTAGGATAGAGGCGTCGGAGGTCATGGGGACCGATGATATCCAAAAGGAGGACAGACTTCTGTCAACACGCTTGAGTGCAGGTGGCAAGACCACCTCTGGTGCCGGGCATATTGTGACCGGCAATATCGACGGAGCGAAAAACCCGCTCCTCTCTCTTATCCTGACATCGCTGGAAGACGACAAAGCCGAGGATGTTGTGGCCATTGACCTGGCTGGCAAATCCGAAATGGCCGATCATATGATCATCGCTTCGGGCCGTTCCTCGCGGCAGGTGTCTTCAATGGCCGATCATGTGGTCGATAAGCTGAAGTCGGAAATGAACCGCCTGTGTCGGGTCGAAGGTAAAGACGCCGGAGACTGGGTGCTGATCGATTGCGGCGACGCGGTCGTGCATCTGTTCCGCCCCGAAGTGCGCGAGTTCTATCAGCTTGAGAAACTTTGGGCGGCAGACGGCGCTCCGGGAAGTGCGAAAGACGCTTGAAACTGCGCATAGCGGCGGTGGGTCGGCTGAAAAGCGGACCCGAAGCCGATCTGATCAAGGACTATAAACAGCGGTTCGATCGCACGGGCCGCGCTTTATCCTTGGGTCCTCTGGACATTGTTGAAGTGGAAGCGCGTAAAGGCGCTGGGCAGGACGCAGAAGCCGACCTGCTGCTCCGCGCCATTCCAGACGGGGCCTTTGTGGTGGCCATGGACGAACGTGGTAAGCTCATCAGTAGCCCCGAATTTGCGCAAAACCTGACAAGCTGGCGTGATCAGGGCCACCGCGACTGTGTATTCGTCATCGGAGGCGCAGACGGGCTGACCGATGCCTTGCGCAACCGCGCCGATTACAAGCTGTCCTTCGGGAAGATGGTCTGGCCCCACATGCTGGCACGGGTGATGCTGAGCGAACAGCTCTATAGAGCGGCCAATATTCTGAGCGGTGGCCCCTATCATCGGGCTTGAAATCAGCCGCTGCCAATCCACCGAAAAAACGACGGGTTAAAATTCGTTAATTTCGTCTCTCTTCCCCTACCAAAACACAAAAATATCAAACAAACCCAAACACCTAAGACGTTAACTACAGTTCGACTCAACTAGTTGAGTAAAACCAGCCAACCCACCAAATCCAACCCGCAAAAAACCGCCCAAACCCCATCAAAAGTTGACAAAACCGCCCCACCTTCGTTTATGGGTGCAAACAACAACAAACAGGCAGTTTCATGAGCAATCGCACGCCCGTCGTCCTCTGTATTATGGATGGATGGGGCCTGAACCCCTCTTCCGACGCAAACGCAGTGGCTCTCGCGGACACCCCTCATTTCGACCGTCTGATGGAAGAGAAACCCAACACCACCCTCAAAGCTTGCGGCGAAGCGGTCGGCCTGCCGGACGGTCAAATCGGCAACTCCGAAGTGGGTCACATGAACATCGGTGCAGGCCGGATCGTTTGGATGGATCTGCCCAAAATCAACAACGACATTGCCTCAGGCGCGTTCCATAAGAACCGCGCTCTTTTGGAGTTTTCCCAAAAGCTTGAAGCCCGTGGCGGCACCGCCCATATCGCGGGACTGGTCTCTCCCGGTGGAGTTCATGCCCATCAGGATCACATAGTCGAGCTGGCCCGAGCCCTCACGGACAAAGGCATCGACGTGGCCATTCACGCCTTCCTTGATGGCCGCGATGTGCCGCCCAAATCGGCTTTGGGATATCTCGAAAAATTCGAAGCGGACCTCCCCAAGGGCGCTAAGATCGCCACCATCTGTGGCCGCTTCTACGCCATGGACCGCGACAATCGCTGGGCGCGGGTGAGTGCCGCTTATGAGGCGATCATCTCCGGCAAAGGCTCTGCATTCCCAACCGCCAAAGAGGCCGTTGAAGCCGCCTATGCCAACGGTGAAACCGACGAATTTGTCACCCCCTCCGCCATCAACGGCTATCAAGGAGCCATCAACGGCGACGGTCTCCTCTTCGCCAATTTCCGAGCCGATCGCGCCCGCGAAATCCTAAGCGCGCTCCTCGATCCCGACTTCTCCGACTTCGAAATCCCGAACCGCCCCCAATTTATTGCAGCGGCGGGCATGGTCGAATATTCCGATCATCACAATCAGTTTATGGACGTGATGTACCCGTCCGAGGACATCAAAAACACGCTGGGCGCCTATGTGGCCTCCCAAAACAAGACCCAGTTCCGCCTCGCGGAGACCGAAAAATACCCCCATGTTACATTCTTCTTCAACGGCGGCGAGGAGGAGCCGAACAAGGGCGAGACCCGCTACATGGCCCCATCCCCCAAGGTCCGCACCTATGACATGCAGCCGGAAATGTCCTCCGCAGAGGTCACCGAACAGATGGTCAAAGCGATCACCTCGCAGGACTACGACATGATCATCGTCAACTATGCCAACCCCGATATGGTCGGCCATACGGGCGATCTGGGAGCGGCCAAAATCGCTTGCGCCTCTGTGGATCGCGGGGTTGGCGCGGCTCTGGAAGCACTCGAAAAAGTGGGCGGCTCCATGCTCCTGACCGCAGATCACGGCAATTGCGATATGATGGTCGATCCGGTGACAGGGGAGCCCCATACCGCCCACACCCTCAATCTGGTCCCGCTCATCCTCATCGGCGGACCCGAAGGCGCACGCCTCAAAGAGGGCGGCAAACTGGCCGATCTGGCCCCGACACTCCTGCAGCTCATGGGACTTGATCAACCGGAAGAGATGACCGGAGAAAGCCTGATCCTATTGTGATGTTCCTGCGGGCCCTCCTGATCCTGCTGCTCTCCACTGGCCCTGTCTGGGCCAATGACGTGGCCAAAACCGCCAATGAAGCGGCGGCGATGATGGAGAGCGCACGGGACAAACTGGCAAAAGCCCGCACCTCCAAAACCCAAATCCGAGCCCTTGTGGACGCCATCCGCGCCTATGAGGTCGCTCTGGTGGCCATGCAGGGCGGTTTGCGCGAAATCAGAACGGCCACGCTCTCCTCCCAAACCCGCTACGAGGCCCGCCGTGGTCGCGTTGAAAAAGCACTGGTCGCCATCCAATCCATTGAGCGTGCCTCCGGCCCCAAACGTCTGTGGCATCCGGGCGGCGCTCTGGCCTCGGCCCGCGCAGGCATGACCATGGCCGACCTGTTGCCCGTCCTGAATGGAGAGGCCGAAGAAATCCGCGCCGAACTGGCAGGTCTCGCCACACTGACCGCCCTCCAACAACTGGTCGAATCCAATATGATCGAAGCCCGCGCTGACATGCGCCAAGGGGCCGATGATCTCCAAAGGGCCATGGTCGTGAAAGCCGCCAAATCCCCGCCCGTGGAGGACCGAAAACGACGCCTCGAGGAACTGGCCCGAAACGCCCTTGAACTGGGTGATCTGGCCGACGGTCTGGCCGCACTCTCGCCTGTCGATCTCGAAGACATCCGTGACGCGCCCGAAGAAGGCAGCCTGATCTGGCCGGTAGACGGAGACATCCTGCGAAAATTCAACGAAGCAGATGCGGCCAATATTGAACGCCCGGGTATCGTCCTCTCCGCCCCGCCCCAATCCTTGATCCTCTCGCCCCATGACGCAGAGGTCAGCTATTCCGGCCCGTTTCTGGATCAGGGCACGGTCATCATCCTCGAATTGTCCGGAGAACACCTGCTGGTGCTCGGAGGCATGGGCCAATCCTTTGTTTCAACCGGAGATAAAGTCGAGCAAGGCACCCCTTTGGGCCTATTAGGTGATCAAAACACAAGTGATGAAGAATTTTTGATCACGTTATCGCAAGCAACTAACGCTTTTCGTAATGAATCGCTCTATATAGAACTAAGAGACAACGGAATCGCAGTCGATCCGACGAGCTGGTTCAAGCCGGCCGGATAAGAAAGGGAACGTATGAGAAAGCTCATTCTCGCCGCAGCAACAGGAATTGCCGCTGGTGTTTTGGTAACCACCCAATTTGCAGCACCAATTGTGGCGCAGGAAACGGCGAAAGCCCGGACCACCTATGAAAACCTCGACCTGTTTGGCGATATTTTCGAGCGTATCCGTTCCGCCTATGTGGAAGAAGTGGATGAGGAAGATTTGATCGAGAGCGCCATCAACGGCATGCTCACCTCCCTTGATCCACATTCCTCCTTCCTGCCGCCGGACGATTTCTCCGACATGCGCACCCAGACGCGCGGCGAATTTGGTGGCCTTGGCATCGAAGTGACCCAAGAAGACGGCTTCGTGAAAGTGGTCACCCCCATGGATGACACCCCCGCCTCTGAGGCAGGGTTGGAGCCGGGCGACTTTATCACCCATCTGGACGGGGAAAGCCTTTTGGGCCTCACCCTTGATCAATCGGTTGAAAAACTGCGCGGTCCAGTGGGATCAGAGATTGTCATCACCATTGCCCGCGAAGGCGAAGACGAGCCGTTTGACGTGACTTTGGTACGTGCCACAATCGAACTTCGCGCTGTGCGGGCGCGCCTTGAAGGCAATGTGCCGATCCTTCGGGTCAGCTCCTTCACTGAAAAAACATACTCCAACCTCGAAGACAGCCTGAACAAACAGGTCGAAGAGCTGGGCGGGATCGACAATGTCGACGGCTTCGTTCTGGACCTGCGCAACAACCCGGGCGGTCTGTTGACCCAAGCGATCAGCGTCTCCGACGCGTTCTTGGAGCAAGGTGAAATCGTATCAACCCGTGGTCGCGATGGCGGCAACTCCGAGCGTTACAATGCCGAAGCGGGCGATCTGGCCATGGGCAAACCGCTGGTTGTCCTGATCAACGGCGGCTCAGCATCCGCCTCCGAAATTGTGGCCGGTGCGCTTCAAGATCATAACCGCGCGATCATCGTGGGCACAAAATCCTTCGGTAAAGGTTCGGTCCAGACGATCATGCCATTGCAAGGCTCCGGTGCGATCCGCTTGACCACGGCACGCTATTACACACCATCAGGCCGCTCCATTCAGGCCCTTGGTGTTGAGCCGGATATCTTCGTGGAATTCATCCGCCCTGATCCAGATGCGGAGGAAGAGGAAGAGGCGCCACAGCAGCGCACAGAAGCCGACCTGCGTGGCTCTTTGGGCAACGACAGCCTGTCGGAAGACGAGCGCAAACTGCTCGAAGAAGAGCGTGCCGAATTTGAGGCCGCTGCAAAACGCCGCGCTGAAGACAGCCAGATGGCCTCCGCTTTGGACATCATCAAAGGCATGGCTGTTCTGGCCAAAGGTCAGCAGTAAAGTTAGAGGCGGCGCTGTGGACCTTGCGTCCCCAGCGCCGCCCTGTCGACTTCGCGACACCGCGCAATTGCACCGTTTGGGAGCCCGATGACCGAAGAAGAAATCCTAAAACTCCCTTATCGACCCTGCGTCGGTGTCGTTGTTATTAACAGCGACGGGCTGGTCTGGTCGGGTCGCCGTGTGGACAATCCAAATGACGCCTGGCAAATGCCACAGGGCGGGATTGACGAGGGTGAAGATCCGCGCACTGCCGCTCTTCGTGAGTTGGAAGAGGAGACATCCATTCCAGCCTCGGACGTCGAGGTGATCGGTGAAATGGATGATTGGCTCCCTTATGAGTTGCCCCATGAATTGGTCCCCAAGCTTTGGAAGGGCCGTTATCGCGGGCAAACCCAAAAATGGTTCGCCATGCGTTTTGAGGGGCCCGATAGCCTCATCAACATCGAGACCGACCATCCTGAGTTTTCCCACTGGTCGTGGATGAAACCGTCAGACTTGGTTAACAAAATTGTGCCATTCAAACGCGACACCTATGAACGGGTGTTTTCCGACTTCAAGCAACATCTGGAGACTTGATATGCTCAGACTGGCTTTTGCACTCACCTTGATGTCCTCGCCAGCCTTGGCACTCAGTTGTAAGGCGCCCAATTTCGGCGAGGCCTTCAATCGCATCGCAGAGGTCGAGGAGGTCTATAATCTGGCCCATGGGCAATTGCGCGATGCGGGTCCAATTCCGGAGTATGTGGAAGGCGAGCCGCGGGAAGCTGTTGTCGCCTTTGTCGGGAAGTTGTTGGGGCAAAACGGCTTTGGAGAAACCCAGTCCTTTCCGGTGACTGTCAAAACCGAATGCGCCGCATCTTGGTGTGGTCCGGTCCCGACTTTTGGCGAGCAGATGTTGGTTTTCCTTGAGCAGGGGGAAGGCGAGTGGATCCTGACCTCTCATGCCTGTCCCAGCGACTATCTATTGAAGCCAAGTTTGGGCCAGGTCTCCGCGATCCGGTCCTGTATGAATGCGCTGAATTGCGGGGCAGATGAGATTGAGGCGTTTGATCTGAACTGACGGTTTGGCAACATGAGTATTTGTGGGAAATCGAAAAGGCGCGTGCGCCCGGTTCACAAATGGCGCTTTTTAGAAAAACCGGCTTTGGCGTCATACAGGAATCATATGTGAGTCACGTATGAATCATATCGGCCCTAAATTCGGACCTCTCAAATCTTAACGGCTTGAAAAATAGGGTCAGAATTCCCATATGATTTGGGAGGAGGGGCCTTATGTCCTTGAAAAGAAATAGGTTTAAACCTAATCGCCGTCAAGTTCTTGCAGGCGCTGCTGCGGTGTCCGCAGTGCCATTGCGTTCTGGTGTCGGAAAGCTGGCCATGAAGCCTAAAGTGATTCTGGAGCTGACCCGCAATGCGGCGACCAATTCCATGAGAGCCGTTGAGAAGGTGATTTGGGTGGCGAAGTAAGCCAAGCCGATCAGAGACTTAAGCGACGATCCGTTCTGCCTCTTGAAGATCGACACTCACCAGCTGACTGACACCCTGTTCTGCCATGGTCACCCCGAACAAGCGGTTCATCCGGGCCATGGTTACAGGGTGGTGCGTGATGATCAAAAACCGCGTATCCGTGCGCTGGGTCATCTCGTCAAGCAGGTCACAAAAGCGGGTCACATTGGCATCATCCAAGGGCGCATCGACCTCGTCGAGCACACAGATCGGCGATGGATTTGCCATAAATACCGCGAAAATCAATGACATAGCGGTCAGCGTCTGCTCACCACCGGACAGAAGCGAAAGCGTTGACAGTTTCTTTCCCGGAGGCTGACACATGATCTCCAGACCGGCCTCCAATGGATCATCACTTTCCACCAGAACCAGCGAGGCCTCACCGCCGCCAAAGAGCGATTTGAACAGCTCGGAGAAGTTTTTGTTCACCTGATCAAACGCATCCAAAAGTCGCTGACGCCCCTCGGTGTTGAGACTATCAATGCCCTTCTTCAACTCCGCAACCGCCGCTTCAAGGTCCTGCTTTTCCGCATCCAAAGTGTCGTGCTCTTCCTGAACTTCGCGGGCATCTTCCTCGGCGCGAAGGTTCACAGCACCCATGGCTTCACGCTGGCGTTTGAGCCGCGCCACATCCATTTCGACCTTCTCAGCCGCTGG
>CAZXRG010000063.1:0-1405 GCA_964642935.1 uncultured Rhodobacterales bacterium
AACCAAGCTTTTGCAGGAGTCCTTCGAGTTTCGGACCCACCCCTTTGATCTGTTTGAGATCATCAGGGCCACCCTCTCGTGCAGCACTCAAAACTGCGGGTTTGCTGCCCTCGCCCGTTCCTTCAACGATCCCGTCACCATCAAAATCCTGACCGGTGTTTGAAGGCTCAACCGCCTTAACCCTGCGAGGTGCCGCGCCCCCAGCGATGCCTGCAGCGACGCGACGTGCAGCACTTACGTCTGGATCAGCTTCTGGTTTGGGCTCTGGTTTTAATGCAGTTTCAGGAACAGCCGTCTCGCGCAACTCACGCTTTTGCATCTCCCGCATGGAAATGACCTCACCTGATCCGTCGGGTTTGGCGTGTTGGATTTGACCGGTTAGATCAGCGATTTTATAGTCGCGCCCTTCCAGTTCTTCCTCAAACGCGGCCCTGTCGGCAGCCTGTTTGGCGCGAAGCCTGCGCAATTCCTCCTCATGGGAACTCAGGCGCGTCTGCTTTTCTTTCAGCGCATAATGTCCGGCCTCCAGCTCAGCGGACATTGCCGCCGCGCGACGACCCCAAAGCAGCCAGCCCACAAAAAGCCCGAGTAAAGCTGCCAGAAGCAGCAAAACCCAAATTTCACCTAGTAAAAAGCCCCAATCACGAAACATAACGTCTCCTTCACATCCCAGTTTTTAGTTTTTGATCCAACGAATTTCGGTGCGCCGGTTGGCGGCACGCCCCTCAGCAGTCGCATTGTCGGCAATAGGCTGGCTCTCACCAAACCCACGGGACATCAATCCGAACTCGGGAAGCCCATTCGCTGTCAATTGCGCCACCACAGATCGTGCGCGATCGTCACTCAATTGTAGATTATCATCCTCAGAACCTTGGCTGTCCGTATGCCCGGAGACAACTGCGATCAACCTTGCATCGGTCACACAAGCGGCCATGACATCCGCAAGTCTCTGAACCACCGCGCGTGCGTCTGGTTTCAATTCGGCTGAACTTGGAACGAAACTCACTTGGGCTTCGCTCAAAATCGCATCGGTTTGGCTTTGGCAACTGGTCAAACTCGGCCCGATCTCAACCGGAGCAGCTGGTGTCGCCTCAGCGGGTTGGCTCAAAGTGGCCACTTCCTGCGCGTCTTCGAGGGTTTGGGGCAAGGCAACCGTCGCGTCGTCCAAAACTGGCTCGGCCTCAACACTCTCTTCGACCGCGCCCGTATCCAAGTTTGCCGATTTGAACGTGGTACTGGCACCTTCCACTGAAACGACTGTGGGAAGCCTGCCTTCGACCACAGCGCCATCTGTTGGGCCGGTTTCTGGTAGATTTGTATCTGACGGCGTGTCAACGGCCAGTTCATTCGGGATAACAGCAGGACTGTCAGGATCAGCGGGTATCATCCGCACAATCGCCTTTGG
>CAZXRG010000063.1:1505-15499 GCA_964642935.1 uncultured Rhodobacterales bacterium
AGTGCAGACAGCATCTTGGCCTTTTCCAAATCATCATGGGCGATGCCCGAGATTGAAATGTCGCGACCAGAAACCTCAAACGCCACATCATGGCGCCACGGGGTTTGCATCGCCTCGACCGCGCCCTCTTGAACATGTTGCTCCATCCGATGGGCATGATCCTTTTGAGCCCACCAGCCCAAAGCGCCCAAGCCAAGACAAAACAATCCAATCGGGATAAGTCGATTCATGGTAAACCCCCGTCATTCTACTCAACACAATGTCGTGCATTTTTGAAGTTACGCACTACCTAGGTGACGTTAAGGGAAGATCACATGGGAAAAATCGGGAAAACCTCCCAGATTTGCGGATTTGGAGCTTGAGAGCTCAATAAAACAAAGAAGCTTTACCTGTAGCGTGACAAAAAAAGGAACGCAGAATTAACAAAACAGGATCAGCGACAGACTTCGTCGAAAAGGTAAATCAGATACCCGCAAATCCGAGATGACCCGTCGCCACAGCCATTTTATCGCAGGACAAACCCGTTGAGAACGGACGCGCCACGCGCAGGATCAGTTGTGCAACCGTGGCTCCTGCTCCGTTGCTTTCAATCACTGATGTGGTGAAATTCTTGGACAAGGGCGTCCAATCCGCAGGCACCTCGCCGCGCCGCGCTGAGCAATTCCAATTCAACGTGCCAATTTTCTCAGCCCCCGCATAGATCGAAAGATTGCCCGCAGACATAGGCTCTGATGGGCCAGATATGGTGAGACACTCGGTCTCCCCGCTTTGAATGCATCGTCCTTCAATCGGGCTTTGTGTCGGCCCTGACGCTTCCATTCGGACATCTCCGACGGTGAGCGTTTCACATTGCGATTCAAGCAAAATTTCAAACACTTGAGAGTTGGGCATCTCTGTTTCCTTTTTTTGGAGTATGACCGCGTCTTGGGGGACGAGTCGTTGTTGTTCTCAGAAAACGATATTTCTGTTCAACAAACTGTGATCCTCATCACAACCCAAAGGGGAAAAATTGTCTAACCGTATCAAAATGGAGCACTCGGCGAATTGACCTTACGTGAACCTCTATTCATACTGTGCCCATGACACTCGACGAGACCGATAGACCCACAAACAAAAGCGTTCTGCTTGCCTCTCTTTCAGATGAGGCGCGTGCGGAGCTGATGGCGCGGGGGCATAAGAAGAATTTCAAACGTGGCGTGACTATCTTTTCCCGTGGTGAGCCGGGCACCTCGATGCTTTTGGTGCAATCAGGACGGGTTGAGGTCAGCGTGACCACGATCAACGGGCGCAAGTCGATCCTTGAGAATTTCGGGCCAAACGAGATTTTGGGTGAAATCGCCATGTTTGACGGGGGTGAGCGCAGTGCGGATGCAACGGCGGCCAGTGCTGTGACCGGACTTGTTATTTCGCGCAGTGAGGTTGCCGCGTTTTTGAGAGACTATCCGGATGCGGCCATGAGCATCATTTCCGAGCTATGTCTTCGCATCAGGCTCACCAACGAGATTGTCGAAACCAAGACCAATATTGCAGCCAGTGCGCGATTGAGCCGCTGCCTTTTACGTCTTTCTGACAAATGGGGTACGGAGACGACTGAGGGGGACACCAAGATCTCCCAGCAGTTCTCGCAGGCGGATATTGGCGAGTTTTCCGGCCTCGCGCGAGAAAACGTCAATCGTTATCTTAAGGGCTGGGAGGCCGAAGGGATTATCGGGTTTGAAGGCCGGAATATCGTCATTCTCGACTTTCAGGCTTTGGAGACGATTGCAGACCTTTAGGTCAGAGGCGGTTACGCGAGAAATTTGCCGCTTAGTGCTTCATCCATCAGCTTCACGGTCTCTTCAACTCCGTAAAGAGCCACAAATCCACCGAACCTTGGACCTTGGGACGCGCCCAAAAGCACCTCGTAAATGGCTGTGAACCATGCGCGAAGCGGGTCGAACTCATGGGCCTTACCGACCGCAAACACCAAGGATTGCAAAGTTTCTCCGTCTGTGTCGCCCTCATGGGCTTCAAGACGATCGCGCAAATCTTGCAGTGCCGCACGCTCGGTCTCATCGGGAGCGCGGTAGGTTTTTGCAGGTTTCACAATATCGTTGAAATAGCGCACCGCGTAACCGGCCGCATTGTCCAAGCCCGGATGGGTCTCAGCCGTGGCATCAGGCGCGTATTTGCGGATGAAGCCCCAAAGAACCTCTTTATCCTCAGCCGAGGCTGCAGAGGCCAGATTGAGGAGCATGGAAAACGTGATGGCCATATCCGACTTAGGCGCTTGGCCACGGTGAATGTGGAAGACCGGATTGTTGAGCTGGGCTGGAAGCTCCTGACCCGGGAATGCATTGAGCTGCTGGTTATACTCATCCACCGCCTTTGGGATCACATCAAAGAACAGTCGCTTTGCGGTCTGGGGCTTTTGATACATATAATAGGACAGGCTCTCAGGGGGCGCATAGGCCAGCCATTGATCCATCGAAATCCCGTTGCCCGAGGACTTTGAAATCTTCTGACCACTCTCATCCAAGAACAGCTCATAGGTGAAAATCTCAGGGCCTGTGCCGCCCAAAATCCGGCAAATCTTCTGGTAGATCGCCGTATTGGTGGCGTGCTCTTTCCCGTACATCTCGAAATCAACGTCCAAAGCTGCCCAGCGCATGCCAAAATCCGGCTTCCACTGGAACTTCACGTTTCCGCCCGTCACAGGCACAGTCACATCCTGACCATCCTCTTCAAAGGTCACTGTGCCATCCTTGGCGTTGACCTCTTTCATGGGCACATAAAGCACGCGCCCCGTGGTGGGAGAGATCGGCAGGAAGGGCGAATAGGTCTGCTGCCGCTCTTCGCGCAAGGAGGCCAACATCACCTTCATGATGTCATCATATTTCTCACAAGCGCGGATCAGCATGTCGTCGAATTTACCGGAACTATAGTATTCCGTCGCACTGGCGAACTCATACTCAAAGCCGAAACCGTCCAGAAACTCGCGCAACATCCGGTTGTTGTGATCCCCGAAACTGGCATCTGTTCCAAACGGATCAGGCACGGCCGAGAGAGGCTTTTGAAGATGCTCCGCCATGGCCTCGCGGTTCGGGACATTATCGGGCACTTTGCGCAACCCGTCCATATCATCGGAAAAGGAGATCAACTTGGTTGGAATATCAGAGATCGCCTCAAACGCGCGACGCACCATTGTTGTGCGTGCCACCTCGCCAAATGTCCCAATATGGGGCAGACCTGACGGACCATAGCCGGTTTCAAACAGCACATAGCCCTTCTCGGGGTCCTTTTTCGCATATTTTTTGACCAGCTTTTTGGCCTCCTGAAAGGGCCATGCCTTGGAGTTCATTGCAGCGTCAAAAAGATCGGTCATTGGACATATCCCGGATAGGTCGGCGAAAAGAAGCCCCTCCCTATTGCGAGGCGGCTATATCGTCAATATCTATGACGCAGTGCAAAAGAAAGTGAGCCCATGAGCGACCGCGATCAGATACCTTCGTCCTTTTCACCGGAAGACGCATTGGTTGCGGTGATGGTGGCCGTTTCAGCGGCAGATGAGACCGTGAATTCCCGCGAGCGGGCCAGCATTACGCGGATCGTCGATTACTTGCCGGTGTTTGCCAATTACGACGTGGACCGGATCCCTGTCGTTAATCAGATCGTTTATGATTTGCTTGAGGAGTTGGACGGGCTTGATGCTTTGTTTGGTCTTGTTCGCGATGCATTGCCAGAGAACCTTGAAGAGACGGCCTATGCTTTGGCCTGCGATGTGGCGGCATCCGATGGCAATCTGACGCAATCGGAACTGCGGATTTTGGAAGAAATGCGATACGAGTTGAAGCTCGACCGGCTTCACGCGGCAGCTATCGAGCGTGGCGCACGGGCACGGCATATATCTTTGCCGAAAGAGTAGAGAATAGGTCGGCTACAGCCCGACTGAGACCAGTTCCAGATCATCGCTTAAACGAAGGACATCCGAAGACGCACTTCCAAGCAATCCCATATCCGGCCAAAGCCCCATGAGCTTTGCGGGATTGGCACGCCCCATACGCATGGCCTCTTCCATAGGAATGCCCCAAGACACGAGGTTTTTTATCGCATCCAACATGGTCAGATGCGCTCCGGCCAAAGCGCCCTGATCATTCACCAAGCGTCCCTCGGAGAGCCTCAATTCCCTACCGTAGAGCATAAATTGATCCGGCCCGCCCACAGTCGGCATTGCATCGGACACGGCAATCATCCGGTCCGCCTTGGGCCGCGCCCGACAGGCAAGCGTGACCATCGAGGGCTCCACATGAATGCCGTCGGCGATGATCGAGCAATAGGCGTCACTTCCAATAGCCGCCCCTACCATTCCGGGCTTGCGCCCCTCCATGGGCGACATGGCATTGTAGAGATGGGTGAAACAGGTGGCTCCGGCTTTCAGGCATGCCTCGGCATCTTGGGACGTTCCATCACTGTGCCCGATCGAGACAACAGCGCCCGTGTTTGAGAGCTTTGATATCTGTTCAGGAGTGGTGGCTTCCGGCGCGACCGTGATCAGGACAGGAAGATCGTTCGCACGCAGCCGCGCCACCAAATCCAAAGTCCGGTCATCCATAGGACGCAGCACCTCAGCCTTATGGGTCCCCTTCTTCCGCTCCGAGATATGCGGCCCCTCAATATGAAGCCCCATCATTCCGGCCATATCACGCGCGGCCAAACACGCCTCTGCCGCGGCCTCGGTCACCTCTGGAAGATCACTAATGACCGTCGGGAGCATTGCGGTTGTTCCCAACTTTCGATGGGCCTTGAGGATCGTTTCGATACCGGCAGGGCTTGGATCGGCATTCAACAAGATACCGCCCCCACCGTTGACCTGAATGTCGAAGAACCCGACGCTCAGAATACCATCGTGATCGGTCACACTTAAGTTGGAAGGAAGGTCATTGCGCGGGCGCATGTCCGACACCACACCGTTCTCGACACAAATCGCGTGGTCTTTATGAAGATCACAACCGTCGAAAACCTGTTGAGCGGCGTGCCAGTCCAGAGCCATCCTAGCTGTCCTTATAGCCTGCCGGAAACTCGAACCCTGCCTCAACCATCAATTCGTCAGAGCGTGTTTCAATCGTTTCTTCCAGCAATGGCAGGAACTCCTTCATCGGAAGGCCCTCTGGAATTGGGTCCATGAACTCCATCACGGCCACGCCGGGTTTGCGCAGGGAGGAGCGTCTGGCCCAGAAAACACCGATATTGGTGGCAACCGGATAACAGCGCTGCCCGAGGCGCTCATAGAGTGCACCAGCGCCGCGTTTATAGGGTTTCTTGACGCCAGGCAGAACGCGGGTGCCTTGCGGGTAGATTATAGTCTGCCCTTGCTCCACGGATTGTTTTTCCACGTCCGAGACCATGCCCGACATAGCCTTACCCTTCTTCCCGCGCTTGACCGGAATAGTGCCGATCCGCATGGCGTAGACGCCAAGAATGGGGGCCCATTTCAGCTCGGCCTTCATGATGAATTTGAACCGAGGCAACTCGCGGGCCAAAACCAGAATATCAAGGAAGGCCATATGTTTAGAGCAGACGATGAAAGTTCCGTCCGGTACTGATCCGCGCACTTCGACCTTGAGGCCGCATATCTTTTCCAAAAGCCAGATCGAGTAGGTCGCGTATTTGCGCATGGACCAATAGGCACCATCGCGCGACCATAGGGCCAAAGGGGCGCAAAGGATGCCCATGACCAGCATCAAAAGATACATCAGGAAATCGTAGATGAGGGAGCGGATCAGGACCATGTTAGCTCAACTTTCGAAGGGCCATGAAGGCAGAAATACGGGTGGCGGTAAAGGTGATGATGCCCACCACAGGCACGAGAGCAGCAGCTGCGATCCATTCACTGTCTTCAAAACCAAGGCTTGCGGAGAAGTCGGGATCGCTGCCTTGGAACATCAGTAAAAGCGCTCCAATAGCGGCTCCGATTAAAGCGCCAAGCAGGGCGCGAAGGGTGATCCGGCGCACGAAGGCGCGCACGATGAACGTATCACGCGCTCCGATCAGGCGAAGGGTGGAGATATTTGCAGCGTTGGACACAACGGCTGCCTGTACGGCCAGCAACACCACCGCGATCACGGCTGCGAACACCAAGAAGAGCACCAAGCCGCCAATGTTGCGCACCCGTTCAGCGGCACGGATCATCGGCGCACGCCAACGGCCATGATCGTCGATTTCGGCACCCGGAGCCTCTGCTTTCAAACGAAGCGCTAAACCGTCGCGATCCGGCCCCTCTGTGGTCTCCTCCACCGCAATCAGGGTCGGCAGGGAGAAGCGTTCCATATCGATGCCCGTGCCGAGCCATGGCTCGAGCAGTTCTGCTTGCTCAGAGTTGCTCACAACCCGTGCGGACGTAATGCCCGGTGTGGAGTTGAGCACGCTTAAGGTCGCTTCGGTCTGCACTTTCATCTGCGCAATGGGTGCGGCGACACGAATGGTCAGGCTTGAGGCAAGTTCAGCCGCCCAAGTGTCCGCCACGCGGTTGGCGGTAAAGGAGAAGGCCAGAGCGAGCACGCCCAGAAACGTCATGGCAGCCGCTGTGAATGTGATGAGCCAAGCTGATATGCCACGGGGCGGGACCACGCGGGCGGCCTCGGCATTGCCCCGAACCAGTGACCAGATGTCCTTGAGAAGCGCGCTCACAAATCGCTCCCGGCTTGGGTCAATTGACCGCCGCTCAAGCGCAACACTCTTGCGGAGACCTTTTGGCGGGCGGCCCGGATCAGGTTCATGTCGTGGGTGGCCACCAAGATGGTGCGGCCCATTTTGTTGAGTTCCGTCAGGAGCGTGAGCACGCGCATGGCCATCTCCCAGTCGATATTACCAGTCGGCTCGTCTGCGATGATCATGTCAGGTGCAAGGATAACCGCGCGGGCAAGGGCTGCGCGTTGCCGCTCCCCTCCCGATAATTCGGGCGGCAGTGCATTGGCCCGTCCTTCCAGATCAACCCATGACAGGAGATCATCAAGCTCGGTTTGATGGGCTTTGGGATCTTGGCCCGCCACAACAAGGGGCATGGCGATATTGTCGCGCACGCTCAGATGATCGAGGAATTTGCAGTCTTGATGAACAACACCGATGCGACGGCGAAAGCCCGCGACCGCGTCACGGCTGGCACTTCCTGCATCATTGCCGAAGACACGCATCTCCCCACTGGTGGGGCGCAAGGCCAGATAACACAGCTTCAAAAAGGTGGTTTTGCCGGCACCGGAAGGGCCGGTTAGAAAGTGAAACGAGCCCGGTTGAAGCGACGCATCGACACGGTTAAAAATGTCTTGTGCGCCATACCGATAGCCTGCCCCCGCCAATTCAATCACTCAACCCATCTCCGCATTGCGCTCACCCATCGACATTTGCACCACTGGCCCAGCATAGGCAAGGGCTCGGCAGGTATCCGACAGCAAAGCCTCCTGACTTGGATTGCCCTTTCTCAGCCGTTAGTAATTGGTTAATGATTCGGAAAGTCCCCGCCTCACGGCGGCTCAGGAGTGCTGAATGCGTCTAATATGCCCAAATTGTTCAACTCAATACGAAGTTGATGACAGTGCAGTTCCAGCAACGGGGCGCGAAGTTCAATGTGGCAGTTGTTCCTCCACATGGTTTCAGGCCCCTGCCCGCTCCAATGTGCCTCAGAACGCCGAAAAAGGTGACTTGCCCAAATGGGTCGAGGATATTGTCGAAGACGAGCGCGGAGAAGAAGCGCATGATCTACCCGGCCAAGCGCCTCGTATCGCCAGCGAACCCAATCAGGAGATCGTAAGCGAGCCGGAACTCGAGGTCATCATAGATGCCGCACCTCAGGAGGCGGAAAAGACTGAAACGGTCGTCACACCCGATCCGGTTCCAGAGGTTGAGCCAAGCCAAGCTCAGAAACGTGCCGAGGCCGCATCGGCGGCCAAAGCTCTTGCACAATCTGCAGCCGCTGCGGCGATTGCAGCCAAGCTCACCGGCTCGGACCGGGCCAAAAGTGAACCCGCTCCAAGTGCGCCACCTGTAACTGCACCCGATGTGCCAGAGGTTGCGGTCCCGACGCCGGATGTGCCGGCTATGGATGCGAACATTCAGAACACGAGCGCTGATGCCGTCGAACTTGCGGAGGCCAGAGCGGAGTTTAACACGCTTGAAAAGGCGCGCGAGATTGCAAACACGGCGGCGCCTGTTCCGAGTGAGACCGCCGCGAGCGCGACACCAGCACCGGTAGAAGCGCTTAAAGAGACCGCAACCGAAGCGCTTGCGAATACGGGCGAGATTAATGCGGTCGCCGCAGACATCAGCGTTGAGGCGCCTGCGGTCACTGTAAGTGATCAATCCGTTGAGCCGACCGCTGAGATTTCTGCCCCCGCTCCGGTTGATGTGCCAAGCGAAGCGGAGGATGTCTCCGCCCTGATCAAGTCCCTGCAAGAGGCAGAGGTTCAGGACGTTACAGCCGCGGTCGACCCAGAGGTCATCGAAACACCGACTGACGTGATCGCTGAGGCCGGTATCCCAGAGGTAGATATCGAGGTCCCCACAGAGGTCGAAGATGTTTCCGCGCTGATAAAATCCTTGGAAGAGGCCCAGATCGAAGACGTCGCCGACGCGGTGACCACTCCGGTGATTGAGACCCCTGCAGCCGTGATCCCTGATGTGGATGTGGAGGTGCCAGTCGCGGTTGAGGACACCAATGATCTGATAAAAACTCTGGAAGAAAAGAACGTCAACGATATCGTGGACGCTTTGAACCAGCAGGCCGCCGAAGCACCTGATGATGTGACCGCAGCAGTTGACGCGGCACTGCCTAATGAGGCGGATAAATTCGCCGCCGAACTTGAAGCCGTTGCAAAGAGAGATGCTGATACCGTTCCGGATGCGGTGATCGAACAGGCCGCAGAGGCCACCGGCGAGGTGACTGCGGATATTGATCTGGCGTTGCCGAGCGACGCCGAAGATGTCTCAACCTTGATGAATACCTTGGACGATACGAACCTTAAGGACATCTCGGACGCAGCAACTGAACAGACGGCTGATATAGCTGCAGAGGCGCGTGCAGACGTTGAGGTCCCGAGCGAACTCGAAGATGTCTCAACCCCGCTTGAGGCCGCAATAAAAGAGACTTCATCGGCGACCAAAGAAGATTTCGCAGAGCTCGCAGCGGCTGAACTTGAAGCCTCGAAAGCTGCCGAACTGAACGCGGCCAACGCGGTTGAAGAGGCCAAGAAAGCCGCTGAGCAAGCGGCTGCGCTTGAGATGGCTGAAAAAGCGGCAACGCGCGATCTGGAGGCACATTCTGATCCGGTTGATGCAGCACAAGCGGCGATCTCCCAAGCGGGGGAGACGCGCGATGAGACGGATATCGAGGCGCAAATCAGGGATGCTCTAGAGGATCTCGAGACGGAAAAAACCTTACCGGAAAACCCGAGTGAGGAGCGTCTCGTCGATTATGACGTGCCAGATCGTAATGACATCCCTGATCAATACGTCGTTGAGTTGTCAGACCAAGAAAACGATAAGCCGACCGCATTGGGCGACAACTTTGACCCCGAAGACATCACATTGGCGGGCTCCGAAGACACAGTTACTCAAGTGGTTACCGAACCGTCTGCCGTTGATCCGATGGTTGCGGCGATTGAACGGGATGCGGCTGAGGATCAGACTGAATCTCTGGCGGCCAAGTTAAAAGCCCGTGTGGCCGCTGCCGCGAAAGCTCAAGAGAGCAATGCTGTTGGCACGGCTGGTGTCGTTCTCGGCGCGTCGGCTGCGGGAATTGCAGCAGCTTCAGCACGATCCACAACAGATTTCCCCAAGCGCGATACGGAAGAGCTGTCCTCGTCCCTGCGCCCAAAGCCGGTTGATGGCAATTCGCTCAAGCCCCGTTTGCGCCCAGCGGCCACGCCCGAGCCGGTAAAAAGCCGGTTTGGCCAAGGGTTCTTCATGGCTGTCGCGCTCTTTGCCGTCGCGCTTCTGATCTACCTTTTCCGCGCCCAACTGGCCGTTGCAGTTCCGGGGCTGGAATCCGCGCTCACGGCTTATGCGGGGTTCATCGACAATATTCGAGGCATATTTCAGGACGCGATCGGCAAACTGACCGGCGGCGGCGCGAGCGACCCCCAAGGCTAGATCGACCCCTCCCACAGCTTTTCGCAGATCATGCAAAACTTGTGAAACATTAGCCGGTTAAGGATCAGGAGACATATCTTTAAACCGAAGTGGGAACACCAATGAAAACTGTGGTTATTCTTGGAGCGGCCCGTACCCCCATGGGCTCTTTCCAAGGGGTGTTTGCCAGTGAAAGCGCACCTGTTCTGGGCGGCGTCGCCATTAAGGGGGCTTTGAAAGATGCGAACCTGCCAGCGGATGCCGTGAACGAGTTGCACATGGGGTGCGTGCTAAGTGCGGGGATCGGTCAGGCTCCGGCGCGTCAAGCCGGGTTTGCCGCTGGTTTGTCCGAACAAGTCCCAGCCACCACTCTTAACAAAATGTGCGGCTCTGGCATGCGCACGGTAATGATGGCCCATGATCAACTGGCTTTGGGCCAGAATGATGTGGTGGTCGCAGGCGGCATGGAAAGCATGACGCAGGCCCCTTATATGCTCCCCAAAATGCGGGACGGGGCGCGGATCGGTCACGCGGTGACCCAAGATCATATGTTTCTGGACGGTCTTGAGGATGCTTATGACAAAGGGCGTTTGATGGGCACGTTTGCCGAAGATTGCGCCCAAGCCTTCCAATTCACCCGCGAAGATCAGGACACTTATGCCATTGGCTCTTTAGAGCGCGCCATTGCGGCCCATGATGGCGGTGCTTTTGATCGCGAGATCGTGCCCGTGACAGTGAACTCTCGCAAAGGCGCGATTGAGGTCTCCAAAGACGAACAGCCTTCGCGCGCGCGCCCTGAAAAGATCCCGACCCTCAAACCGGCCTTTCGCGAGGGCGGGACGGTGACGGCAGCCAATTCTTCCTCAATTTCCGATGGCGCGGCGGCTTTGGTGCTGGCTTCTGAAGATTATGCATCGGCGCATGATCTGACACCAAGAGCCCGTATCCTATCCCACTCAAGTTTTGCCCACGCGCCCTCCGACTTCCCCACTGCACCTGTTCCAGCCACAAAAAACCTGCTGGAGCGCTTGGGTTGGAACGTGGAGGACGTTGATCTTTGGGAAGTGAATGAGGCTTTTGCGGTGGTGCCCATGGCCTTCATGAAAGAGCTGAACATTGAGCGAGACCGGCTCAACGTGAACGGCGGGGCCTGTGCTTTGGGCCATCCCATTGGCGCTTCTGGCGCTCGGATCATCGTCACATTGCTCAATGCCATGGAAAAACGTGACCTCAAACGCGGAGTGGCAGCGATTTGCATCGGTGGCGGTGAAGGTACGGCGATAGCGATCGAAAGAGACTGACGCGCTACACGGGCTAAACTCGCATTTTTGCATTTTTGCCGCAGGTGAAAAGAGTTGCATCTGCGTGGTCAAACGCGCCCGATTTTTGCCGCGTTTCCCCTCCAAGCACCGCCCCGAGTGTGTATGAACGGGTGTAGTTGTGACTGTCGTATTGTTTGCATTGGGCATGAGTTTTTTGTTTGGCTTGGGCGGCGTGGCATTTGATGCCCGTGGAATTTCCAGCCGTAATAGCCCTTTGGGCTGCGTAGTGGCGACAGGCATTATAGGGGCCGGTCTCATCGGTTTTTTGCAGCTCCCATCCGTACAAAATGCCCGATTGCCCGAGCCAAAAACGGGCGGTCAGATCATCTGGCAGCAGGCAGAGGCTTTGTCTGAACCGATCAAGATTGTCGATGCCAATAGCGCGTCCACAGCGATCCTTTCAGCGCTTGAGGACCCGAGTTATGACGCAGATCAAATCTATCCCTACCTGTTGAACAACGCCTTTGTGGCCGCACTTGATACGTATCTTGCGGTCTCTTCAAGGAGCGCCATCCCTCTGCAAATGCAGAAAAGATGGGAGACACAGGCTCTGCGCCAAATTCGCCCGCTTGATGCAAAGGACGCGAATGCCAAGCGCAACGGCTATCTGTTTCTAGCCGCCATTCGCCCCGATGTGCCGGAATATCGCGCCAAGTTTGAGCAATATACGCAGTAAGGTCTGGCGGCGGGAGGACAGCTCCCAACGCGACACTTCCAGAAATTTCATGTTGCGAGCACTGGAATATCCGGCTCTGATCGTCTTTGTAGACATAGAGTGCCAAACGAACAGTTGGGTGGCCCATGATAAAGACCGAGAGTTTTGCCCAAGTCGAGTTCAAATCCGGCGCGGCTCTGCGCGACTGGCTCTTGGAGAACCATCGGCAAGACGACAGCATCTGGGCGGTCACGGCCCTTAAGCAACTGGGACATTCTTACGTGTCGCGCGAGGAAATCCTCGATGAAATCCTTTGTTTTGGCTGGATTGACGGGATCAGACGAAAACGCGATGACGCCTACACCATGCAACTGCTCTCACCGCGTCGCACGCAGCACTGGGCCAAATCCTACAAAGACCGTGCCGCAAAGCTGATCGAAGAGGGCCTCATGCATGCCTCGGGCTTTCAGGCCATTGAAACCGCCAAAGCTAACGGGCTTTGGACGTTCATGGATGATGTGGATGCTTTGATCCTGCCCGATGATCTAAAAGCTGCCCTCAGAAATCCCGATACGTTTGAAACCTATGCGCCGTCCTACCGGCGAAATGTGCTGCGCTGGATCAAGCTTGCCAAGACAGATGCGACACGAAACAAGCGCATCGCGAAGGTTGTTGAAAGCACAAAAGCGGGCGTAAAAATTCCTCAGATGTAGACCAAACTTGGCCCTTCCCCTGCAAAGCCCTGCTCGCTTTGATTGTAATAAGGCTTGCCCAACCCCGATAGTTTCATAAGATATCTCCAATGCGGGGCAAAAGACCCCGCTTCATTAGGGAGAACTGCTATTATGTCTCGTTTTTTCAAAGCGGCACTCACGGGTGCCTTCCTCACATTCGGAACTGCGGCCACGGCTGCTGAGTGTATTGCCCCTGCCAATCCCGGTGGTGGCTGGGACTTCACATGCCGTCAGATCGGCAAAATCATGTTTGATATCGGAGCCGTTGATAAGCCCGTTCAAGTCACCAATATGGCCGGTGCGGGCGGTGGTCTGGCCTATGGCCATGTGGTCAACGAGCGCAGTGATGACACCGACCTGATCATTGCGGCCTCATCTGCGACCTCCACCCGTTTGGCCCAGAACGCCTATGCGGGCATGACTGCGGATCAGGTGCGCTTTGTGGGCGCGATTGGGGCCGATCCCGGCGTGATCGTTGTGGCAGCCGACAGCCCTTACCAGTCTCTGGGCGAGTTGGTCGATGCGATCAAATCCGATCCGGGCTCTGTCGCCTTTGCGGGTGGCTCGGCGGTGGGTGGCTTTGATCACCTCAAGCCTCTGATGATCCTGCAGCGTGCGGGCTTCACTGATATCACCAAGGTGAAATACATTGGTGTTGATGGCGGAGCGGACGCGATCACTCAAACGGTCGGCGGCTTCACACAAGCCATGACTGGCGATATGTCCGAGATTGTCGGCTTCCTGAAAGCTGGCGAAGTGCGTGCTCTGGCCGTCCTCACAGACGAGCGGGTGCCGGGCTTTGACGACATCCCAACCGCAACCGAGCAGGGCTTTGACGTGGTGGCCGTAAACTGGCGTGGTCTTTACGTGCCAAAGGGCATCTCGGACGAGAAGTTCGACGAGTGGGCCGGTAAGCTGCAAATGGTTGCGGACAGTGCCGAGTGGCAAGAAGCCATGGCTGCAAATGGTCTTGCACCGTTCACCAAAGTTGGTGGCGACTTCCAGTCCTATGTTGATGGTCTCGTCGTTGAAATCAACGCCATGTCCAAAGAACTTGGTGTAATCCAGTAAGGGATTGAACATGGCATCTGACCGTATTTTCGGTCTGGTCATCCTGTTTGTGGCGCTCGGTTATATCGCGAGCGCCACGCAAATTCAGACCAGTTTTCTAAGCGATCCCGTTGG
>CAZXRG010000064.1:0-15346 GCA_964642935.1 uncultured Rhodobacterales bacterium
GGACGTTAAGCTGGCTTGGAAACTACGGGTTTGGGTCATTGGACAGAAGCTCTTGTAAGCAGGATCACGTGTATCACTAGAGCATTTGAGCATTACCGCCCAAACCGCAAACGAAAGTTAAAGTTCTCAGCTATTTGAGCAAAAAACGCGGCTTGTTTGACGCATTAAGCGCCACAAGCCTCCCGCGTTAGACAGCCTCAAGCGCGATAGAAATCCCCTGACCCACGCCAATACACATGGTCGACAAGGCCTTCTCGCCCGACTTCAACTCCAAAGCAGCCGTCCCCGTGATCCGCGCCCCCGACATGCCCAAAGGATGCCCAAGCGCGATGGCCCCACCGTTTGGATTAACCCGAGGATCATCATCGGCAATCCCCAAATCCCGCAATGTCGCGAGACCTTGCGCGGCAAAAGCCTCATTGAGTTCGATCACCGAGAAATCGGACTGCATGAGCCCCAAACGCGCCATCAACTTCTGTGACGCCGGCGCCGGACCAAAGCCCATAATTCGTGGAGCAACACCCGCACTGGCGCCCCCCAAAACCCGCGCAATCGGGGTCAGCCCGTATTTCTTCACCGCATCAGCCGAGGCCAGTAGCAAAGCCGCCGCCCCGTCATTCACACCGGACGCATTGCCCGCCGTAATCGTGCCATCCGCTCGTGTGATCGGCTTGAGTTTAGTGAGGTTCTCAATGGCCGTTTGCGGACGCGGATGCTCGTCGCTGTCCACGACCAGATCATCGCCCTTCCTCTGGGGTACGGTCACAGGCACAATCTCCCGCGCCAAGCGACCGCTCTCCATGGCGACCCCCGCCTTGGACTGACTTCGAAGCGCAAACATATCCTGATCTTCGCGGCTCACCCCGAAATCATCGGCCACATTCTCAGCCGTCTCAGGCATGGAATCCACACCATATTGCGCCTTCATCTCTTTGTTCACAAAACGCCAACCAATGGTCGTGTCAAAAATCTCCGCAGTCCGCGAAAACCCACTGGTGGCCTTGGGCATCACAAAGGGCGCGCGCGACATGCTCTCCACGCCTCCGGCCACAATAACCTCAGCCTCACCCGCTTTAATCGCCCGAGCCGCCGTGATCACCGCATCCATGCCAGAGCCACAAAGCCGGTTCATGGTCGTCCCGCCAACAGCCTCAGGATACCCCGCCAACAGCAGCGACATCCGCGCCACATTCCGGTTGTCTTCACCGGCCTGATTGGCACAGCCAAAGATCACCTCGTCCACGGCCTCCAAGTCAAGGCCCACGTTATTGACGGCCAGAAAGCGCAAAGGAATAGCGCCCAGATCATCGGCGCGAACCGAGGACAAGCCCCCGCCATAACGCCCGATTGGCGTGCGAATATAATCACAGATAAAAACATCAGCCATTAGCCCAACTCCGGTACAGTCAGATCAACCAGATCCGTTTCAATATGCAGCTTAGCGCCCGTCATCCCCTGAAGCTCGTCAAACGACATAGCCCCCAGTTTTTCACGCAGCACAAAGCGCCCGCCTTCCACATCAATCACCGCCAAGGAGGTATAAATCCGCGTGATACAGCCCACTCCGGTCAGCGGGAACGTGCACCGCTCCACCAGCTTGGGCTTCCCGTCCTTGGTCACATGATCCGTGACCACCGCCACGCGCTTGGCCCCATGGACCAAATCCATGGCACCGCCAACCGCCGGAACCCCTTTGGAGCCGACCCGCCAATTGGCCAGATCACCGTTTTGAGCGACCTGATAGGCCCCCAGAACCGCCAGATCGAGATGCCCACCGCGCACCATGGCAAAACTGTCCGCATGATGGAAAAAGCTGGCACCCGGATTAAGCGTGATTGCGCGTTTCCCCGCATTAATCAGGTCCCAATCCTCCTCGCCCTCCGCAGGCGTTTCCCCGAACCCGAGCACGCCATTTTCGGTGTGATAGGTGATGTGCCGCCCCTCAGGCTGGAACTTCGCGATCATTTCGGGAAAGCCGATCCCAAGATTGACGTAGGAGCCATCCTCAATATCCTGAGCCGCCCGCCATGCGATCTGTGCATTGGAAAGTTTCAAATTGCTCATGTGACTGCCTCCCCGACTGTCGGCGCATATTGCGAGCCCTCACGGATGAGCACCTCTTCCTGAGCCGGATTTTCAACCCGAACAACGCCATCAACAAAGATGCCCGGCGATTGAACCTGTTCGGGATCAAGCCCACCGGGCTCCATCAGCTCGCTGGCCTGCACGATCACATGATCGGCCGCCATACACATCAACGGGCTGAAATTCCGCGCCGCCATGCGGTAGATCAGATTGCCATGGCTGTCCGCCTTTTGCGCCTTCACAATGGCAAAGTCCGCCTTGAGCCAACGCTCCAGAACATAGGGCTTCCCGTCAAATTCCTGAATTTGTTTGCCGTTGGACAACTCGGTCCCATAGCTGGTGGGCGTGAAAAACGCAGGAATGCCAGCACCCGCCGCCCGAATACGCTCGGCCAATGTGCCTTGAGGCACCAGCTCCAGCTCGATCTCTCCAGCCAGATAGCGATCCGTAAACGCACGCGGATCAGAGGAGCGCGGAAACGAGCAAATCATCTTCCGAACCATCCCCGCATCAATCATCGCCGCGATGCCGATCTTCCCGTTCCCCGCATTATTATTGATCACCGTCAAACCGCTGGGATGCCCCGTCGCCTTGAACCGATCAATAAGCGCGTGGATCAACTCGATGGGCGCGCCGGACCCGCCAAACCCGCCGATCATCAAAACCGCATCATCGGTGATTTGAGAAACGGCGCTCGCCAGATCAGAAATCGTCTTATCCATGCTGAAATCTCCTTTGGGCCGAGGAATAGGCGGGGTGCGGACGATTGCCTAGCCGTTAAGTTCATATTGCAACATTTGTTCGCATTGTGTAACGAAGCGTTCATATGGCGAACAATCCAACCGACCACATCCGCTCCTTGGCCAAGGGCCTTCGCGTTCTGGAGGCTTTCGGGGCGCAAAACCCGCGCCTGTCCATCGTGGAAGCCGCCAAGATCACGGGCTTTGATCGGGCCACCACACGCCGCTGTCTTCTCACGCTCCACCATGAGGGTTACGCCGATTACGACGGCAAATTCTTCACCCTCACCCACCGCGCATTCCGCTTGGGCATGGGCGCCATGGCCGCCCTCCCGCTCCCGCAAATCGTCCAGCCATGGCTTGACCAACTGACCCAGAAAATCGGCCAATCCTGCTCCGTCGCGATCCTCGATGAGACCGAAATCGTCTACGTCGCCCGCGCCGCCCAGCGCAGTGTCATGTCCATCGGCCTCATGCCTGGCTCCCGCCTGCCCGCCCATTGCACCTCCATGGGCCGCGTGCTGCTGGCCGACCTGCCAAGCGTCAAAGCGCAGGGCATCATTGAGCGTTCCGACCTCACCCCGCGCACCAAGTTCAGCCTCACATCAAGCGAAGAGATCATGGCGAAAATCAAGGAGGTGCGCGACAAGGGATACGCGCTCATCGACCAAGAAGTCGAACTGGGCCTGCGCTCCATCGCCGTCCCGCTCAGGAACAATCGCGGAGACACTGTCGCCGCCCTAAACACCGGAATGGCCGCCCATCACGACGAGGCCGAGGCACTCATCAGCGAGTTCCTCCCCCAACTAGAAAGCGTGCAGATGGGCCTTCAAAGAGTACTCTAAAACGGTAAGCCCACGTAATTCTCCGCCAAGTCCCGCCGCGCCGTTTCCGACTGGGACAGATGGATCAACGTCGCCTTGCGCATCTGCGCGGCAAAACTGTCCTCATCCTCAAACTGATGCAGCATGGTCGTCATCTGCCAACTAAACCGCATGGCCTTCCAGATGCGCACCAATGCCCGCTCGGAATATTCCTCAAGCCCAGACGTCGTCCCGCCCTTGATCGCGTCAATCAGAGCCCCGCTCAAATAATGCACATCCGAGACCGCCAGATTGAGACCCTTAGCCCCCGTGGGCGGCACAATATGCGCTGCATCCCCGACCAGAAACAAACGCCCCCAACTGAGCGGCTCCGACACAAAGGACCGCAAGGGCGCGATTGATTTCTCGATAGATGGACCGGTCTCCATAGCCCCCGCCACATCCGAAGGAAGCGACGCCGCCAGCTTCTCCCAAAACCGCGCATCACTCCAGTCCTCTACCTTATCGGTCAATGGCACCTGCACATAATACCGGCTCAAAGTCTCGCTACGCATAGAGGCCAAGGCAAAACCATTGGACGAATTCGCATAGATCAGTTCCTCATGGGCAGGCTTTGTGCGTGACAGGATACCGAGCCAGCCAAACGGATAGACCCGCTCAAACTCGCGCCGCTTCTCATCGGGAATGGTCTTGCGACTGACCCCGTGAAACCCGTCACAACCCGCCACATAATCGCAATCAATCCGCTTGCGCTCACCCTCAACCGTAAACGCCACATAAGGGCTGTCGGTGGTGACATCGCAAATCTCGACGTCCTCCACCGAATGAATGATCGTCGTGCCCATCTCATCCTGAGCGTTATAAAGATCAATGGTGACCTCGGTCTGCCCGTAAACCATGACCTCCTTGTCGATCAGCTCCTTGAAGTTGATATGCACCATCAGATCATCATCGGTGAAATAACAACCATGATGGGGAATGCCCTCCTTGAGCATCCGCGCCTCAACCCCCGCTTCATGGAGCACACGCACAGTGCCCGCCTCCAACACGCCCGCCCGAATACGCGCGGTCACATGCTCGCGGGTCGAGCGTTCCAGAACAATCGTATCAACACCCGCCTTATTCATAAGCTGGGACAACAACAGCCCCGACGGGCCTCCACCGATAATCACAATCTGGGTTTTCAAAAGACGCTCCTTTTTCAGAGCCATCTTGTTACTGCAAAAAACCTGTGTCAGTAATGGCCCGAAAGCTCAACATATGGTACTATTCGAACATGACCTATTCTGCCAAAATCCCTGCCTTCGGCCTTTTTGGCGAATTTGAGGGCTTTCCCGATGTGGTCAGCCTGGAGGCTCTATCGGTCCGAGCCGCCCAAAACGACTGGCGGATCACCCCCCACAGACATCAATCGCTTGCCCAATTGGTGATCGTGGACAATGGGAACGCCCAAGCCTCTGCCGACGCGCTCACCACCCCGCTCACCAACAATCAGTTCATCTTTCTGCCCGCAATGAGCGTACACGCCTTCACATTCGAGGCAAATTGCGACGGCGTCGTCATCTCGATCCCGTCTGCTGTGGCCAATGCCGTCTCCCCCCAAGGCGATGAAATGGCCAAACATCTCGCCCAGCCGTTTACGGGGAACGTCAGCGAAAACCTGTCCCAAATCCGCGCACTCATCGAAAACGGGGTAGCGGGACAATCAAACCTCAGATCGGCCAAACTGGTCTCTCTGGTACATTTCATGCTTTTGGAGCTGGCCGACTTACACGCCAATCAGACAAACGCAACCAACCCGCCCCCCTCAGACCGCCTCAAAGAGCTGGATCGCCTCATCGACGCGCATCTAGAGGACAGTTGGACCGCCTCCCATTACGCCGATGAAATGGCCATGAGCACGGGCCATCTCAGCCGGTTATGCCGCCAAACCGCAGGCTGCGGGGTCACCGCCTATATCGAACAGCGGATCATGAACGAGGCCTGTCGCCTGTTGGCCTTCACCAAATTGCCCATCGCCGAAATCGGCCTGAGGCTCGGCTTTGACGACCCCTCCTATTTCTCCAAACGGTTCCGCTTGCAAAACAGCAAAACGCCCTCGCAATACCGCGCAAAGTTCACGACCTGAACGCCGCCCAAAAGGCCTTGATCCATGACGCTCCCGATCCTCTACTCCTTCCGCCGCTGCCCCTATGCCATGCGCGCCCGCCTCGCCATATCAAGCGCAGGCATCAAGACCGAGCTGCGCGAGATCGTCCTGCGCGACAAGGCCCCTGAGTTTCTGGAAGCCTCCCCCAAAGCCACCGTTCCGGTGCTCATCGACGGCACAAAGATCATCGAAGAAAGCTTTGATGTCATGGAATGGGCGCTGTCCCAGAACGACCCCGACGGCTGGCTCAAAGGCGCTGATTTCGACCTCATCAAAGAAGCCGACGGCCCGTTCAAACAGGCACTCGACCGGACCAAATACGCGGTGCGTTATGAAGACGCCGACCCGGAGGCGGAACGGGCAAAGGCCAACACATTCCTCGCCAAACTGAGCCATCGTCTGCAAAGCCAGCCCCATTTAGGCGGAGACACCCCCAACCTCACCGACATGGCCATTCTGCCGTTCGTTCGCCAATTCGCCAATATAGACCGCCCAAGGTTTAACGCGGACAATCCGGGGCTGATCACATGGCTCGACGCCTTCCTGACGTCCGACCGCTTCCAATCCATCATGAGTAAATATCCGAAATGGGAAGCAGGCGATCCAACGACCCACTTCCCCGAAGGCTAGGACCTCAAGCCGCCTTACGACCGCGCAGGCCCGACACCGCCAAAGCCGCACGAGCCGCCTCGCGACCCTTCTCGACAAAATGCTCTTTGAAGAAGGAGATATGCGCCTCGGTCTCCTGAAAGTTATGGGGCGTCAACACCACCGACAACACAGGCACACCCGCATCCATCTGCGCACGCATCAACCCGTCCACCACGGCCGAGGACACAAACTCATGGCGATAAATCCCGCCATCCACCACAAAAGCCGCACCAATCACGGCTGTATAATCTCCCGAAGCAGCCAGTTCGCGCGCCAATAAAGGGATCTCGAAAGCCCCCGGCACATCAAACACATCCACTTGGTTTTGTAAGATACCCTCGCGAAATCCAACCAGAGACTGATCGACAATATCAGCATGCCAGCTGGCTTTAATGAAGGCGTATCGGGCGTGTGTCATAGGTATCTCCTTTTCATCAACGACACTTCACCCAAGGCGTCACGAAAAGAAGACGCAGCCCAAAAGCCACGCATCCTTCGCTCTCTTCCATCCGGACTATCACCGTCGGCTCTGGCATCTCACCAGATCTGCTGACACCTATTGTTGGTTCCACAGCTTACCCCCAAACCGGTTCCCACTTTGGGGGCCGTGGAGACTGTGGTTCCGCAACTCTCCCCGAAAACCGCTACGCAGATGTCGGGTTGAGCACACTAAGCCGCTCGCGGGCTCATGGGACAAAGCCCATATACCGCCGGTAGGGATTTTCACCCTGCCCTGAGAACAGGGCCCTTTTGCGTGATTCCGGTTTTAATTGCAATATAAAGCGAAATACTGTATGTTAATACCATTCACATAAATAGGAGACACCATGGCCCTACCTCTCGCACCCATCGCAATGACAGCCGTCAGATATGGTGCAGTGCTGGCCGTGACCTATTATATAGCCAATAGAAACAAGAGCTTACCCAAAACCTCCGAAGAGGAGGCCCATGAAGATGTGGACGAAGGCATCTCCGTGCGCCATCATCGCTCACAAGAGGGCGCTCAGGCCAATGCAGATGCTCGATTCAGGCGGACAATCCGCTTGGGCGAAAACGGTCCGGGGGTCGAAATTGACGCCTCCGCATTAGGACGCTTCCGCATCAAAAGGCTGTGAACTATGAAACTCTACTGCGCTGCCGCTTCGCCATTCGTGCGAACCGTTATGGTGACTTTGCATGAGATAAACCTGATCAACCAAGTCGAACTGGTCGAAGTTGCCGTCACCCCCATCTCATCGGGCGACGTTCTCCCCAACAAAAACCCGCTCGCCAAAATTCCGGCACTGGAGCGTGACAGCGGCCCAACACTCTACGACAGCCGCGTGATCTGCCGATATCTCGACGATCTGGCCACAGCCAACCTCTACCCTGAACCGCCCATGCTTTGGGAAACCCTCACCCTGGAGGCCACCGCCCAAGGCATCATGGAAGCGGCTGTGCTCATGGTCTACGAGGGCCGTGTGCGCCCTGAGGAAAAACAATTCGACGGCTGGGTGGAGGCCCAATGGCAAAAAGCCACCCGCGCGCTCGACGCAATTGAAAGCCGCTGGATGAGCCACCTTGCAGGCCCGCTCGACATCGCCCAAATCTCCATGGCATGCGCCCTTGGCTACCTCGACTTCCGCCACGCCGATCGAGACTGGCGCGCAGGCCGCCCAAGCCTTGCCGCATGGGAAAAGAGATGGAGCGAACGCCCCTCCATGAAAGCCACAGCTCCGGCTTAAAGAGGCTCCACAAGCCATTCTCCGCCCGTTTCCCTTACTCTCAAAGGCATCACAATAATTTGCCTTTGAGTGGAGCGCTATAAATGACAACCTACGGGTGTAATTTTAGGGAGACTTCACATGGAACGCAAAAAGGCCACTGAATTCAGCCAAGACATTCTCGACATGTACGACGCCTACGCCCACGGGCGTATGTCCAAGCGGGACTTCCTCACGGGGGCCTCGAAATATGCGGTTGGGGGCATGACCGCCATGGCCATTTATGACGCCATGAAGCCCAATTACGCTCTGGCCAATCAGGTGGCCCCCGACGATCCGGCGATCATGACCGAGACAGTGTCCTACAATTCCCCCAACGGACAGGGCGAGATTTCCGGCCTTCTGGCCAAGCCTTCAAACGGCCCCGACAAGCTGCCCGCCGTTCTCGTCATCCACGAAAATCGCGGCCTCAATCCGTACATCGAAGACGTGGCCCGCCGTCTGGCCAAACAGGGATTTCTGGCCCTTGCGCCCGATGGGCTCTCCCCCATTGGCGGTTATCCGGGCAATGATGATGAAGGCAAAGCCATGCAGAAATCCATCGACGGCGCCAAGCTGCTCGAGGACTTCTTTGCGGGGTTTGACCACATCATGTCCCGCCCTGACAGCACCGGAAATGCGGGCGCGGTCGGCTTTTGCTACGGGGGCGGCGTGTGCAACGCATTGGCCGTTAACTTCCCTGAAATGAAAGCCTCCGTCCCCTTCTATGGCCGCCAAGCCGCCGCTGAGGATGTGCCGCGCATCAAAGCGCCACTGCTGATCCAATATGCGGGGCTGGACGAGCGCATCAACAAGGGCTGGCCCGACTATGAAGCGGCTCTCAAAGCCAACGGGAAAGAGTTCACCGCCCATATCTATCCGGATGTGAACCACGGCTTCCACAATGACACCACGCCCCGCTATGACGAGCCTGCGGCCATGCTCGCCCAAGACCGCACAATCGCCTTCTTTAAAGAGAAGCTGGCCTAACCCGCCCGACCAAAGAAAAGACCCCTGCCTTGGGGGGCAGGGGCTAAAAGTTGGGTGCCACAGGCACCGGGCGGTTAAACTTGCTCGTGGGGGCTGATACTTAGTTTTCCCGCATCTGTTCGCGGACCTGTTGACGCAGCACATCAATGCTCACGCTCTGTCCGTCTTTATTAAAGCACCAATACGTCCACCCGTTGCAGGATGGCGCACCTTCGAGATGCGCGCCGACCTGATGGATCGATCCTTTGGCATCTCTTGAAATGAGAGTTCCATCAGCCCGCACTTTCGCGGAATGACGCTTGTTAAATGAGGTCAAAGTCTCACCGGGGTGCAGCATGCCCCGCTCGACCAACTGACCAAATGGCACACGCGGCTCAGCACGTTTGGAGGTGGTCACCTCAAGCCCTTCGCGATCAAAGCGACGGGTGTTCTTGAGGCGCTTTTCAGCCACCTCGATATAGGCCGTCTCACGCTCGATACCGATGTAATGACGCCCCAGCTTTTTAGCCACCGCTCCCGTTGTTCCGGTTCCAAAGAACGGATCAAGGACAGTATCTCCGGGATTGGTGGTGCCGATCAGAACCCGGTGCAGCAGGCTCTCCGGCTTTTGGGTGGGATGGGCTTTCTCGCCCTCCGCATTCTTCAAACGCTCGCCACCATTGCAGATGGGCAAGACCCAATCCGAGCGCATCTGGATGCCCTCGTTGAGCGCCTTGAGCGCCTCATAGTTAAACGTAGGCTTGGAGGCATCAGACTTGGCCGCCCAAATCAGCGTCTCATGGGCATTGGTGAACCGCTTGCCACGGAAGTTGGGCATAGGGTTGGACTTTCGCCAGACCACATCATTCATGATCCAATAGCCCTGATCCTGAAGCTGGACGCCAAGGCGGAACACGTTGTGATAAGAGCCAATGACCCAGATCGCCCCATCGGGCTTCAGGACACGGCGGGCTGCCGCCAACCACTCTTTGCAAAACTTGTCGTAAATCTTGAAAGAGTCGAACTGGTCCCAAGCGTCATCTACCGCATCAACCTTCGAATTGTCGGGACGGTGCAGGTCACCTTTAAGCTGAAGATTGTAGGGAGGATCCGCGAAAATCAGATCGACAGAGGCCTCTGGAAGCGCGTTCATATGCGCCACGCAATCCCCTTGAAGGATCACATCTTGTGGCAATGTCGCCACTTTCGTCTTTACTGTATTGCCTGCCACGCGTCTCAATCCCCTGGAACATTTGGTGTTCGTCTCTTGGGCTTAATATGAGTCAGGAGGGATTCCCCAGTCAATTTTATTTTTGAATCAATGCGTTACGATTTGGGTGGATACAACATGTTGTGTATGGGCTTAAAAGACCGCCGATGATGTAGGGTGGGACCGTGACTCAAAAGACTCACCTGATGCTTTTGGGTCCCGTAACCCCGATTGGTCTCCCAACCATAGGCCGGAAACGCACGCGCCAAATCACGCATCAAATCATCCCGATGAACCTTGGCCACGATGGACGCCGCTGCAATCGAGACCGATCGCGTGTCCCCTTTCACCAAAGTCTGCCCGTCACACGGCATCCCCTTTGGCATCCGGTTGCCATCCACCAGCACATAATTGGGCGCTTTGGGCAAAGCCTCCACCGCCCGCCGCATGGCCAGATAAGTGGCCTCTAGGATATTGAGCGCATCAATTTCCTCGACCGTTGCCGAGCCAATCCCGACCAGAGCCGTCTCATGGATCACCGAAGCCAACTCCACACGTCGCGCCTCACTCAGCTTCTTACTGTCATTCAGCCCGATAGGAATGGCCTGAGGGTCCAGAATAACCGCAGCCGCCGTCACTGGCCCCGCCCAAGGACCACGCCCGACCTCATCAATCCCCGCAATACGGGAATGGTTCAGGCCACGTTCAATGGAATAATCTGGCATCATATCGGGTTAAGACTGGGGACAACGCCCAAAGCCTCTCTTAAGTGTCGCGTCCCCCCAGATACCAGTCAGGGGGCGCGAGATAAAGATGAGCCGCGATAAATGAGCGCCTTAGTTCAGCGTCAGCCCGCTGATCGCCCCTTGAATGACCGTATCCGTGTCATCGCTATCCGCACTAATGGCCAATCCAACCAAAGCACCGGCCGAACCTCCAAAGGCACGGGAATAATCCTTGGCCAAATTCACCTTCTCGGTATGCGACCCTTCACCGGACGCGCGAAGCACAACCGTCTTCCCACGCGCACCCAAGTATGGGCTGTCCAAAACCTCTCCACGCTTGTGAGAGCCACCCCAAACATAAACCAAAACCCGCGCACTGTCAGAGCCGAGCAAATCGCGAATACCCGCATTCTTCATCTGAGCCGCCTCAGCCTCCGGCAGGAACACCGCATAAATCGCCAAGTTCCGGTCATCCCCACCCTTGTTGAGCAGGTTCGTAGCAGGCACCCCCTGATCCACCGACCAAGACCAACTGGCCGACTTGGACCCCCAGTCGCCTTCGGACACAGCCGTATAAACCATGGACACGCTCCCCTTGGAGCTCACATCCAAACGCCCGCCATTCAATCCATACTTATTCTTGGAAAACAGAGAAAACCGCTGCTCCTTCCAAGCCCCGTCAAAAGAAATCCCACCCGAGTGAGCCGGAGTGGAGACCACAGAGGCCATAAGAGACGCAACAAGAGATGCAGTTAAAATCGAACGTGTCATGGGCGGAACCTTTTACTATCTGCCGTAAGTGTTGAGCTCAGTATAGCGACGCTCCACTGAAATATCCCGCACAAGATCATAGCGCGCCATGACATCTCCGCGAGATGATCCGGTTAAACTTGAAACATTTCAAAGTCTGGCAGTCCTTCGCGATGGAAGATCACGCAATATAGATCGTATAGAGACACCATAGCCCCAGCAGACCCGCCGGAAACTGCGTCAAAGACATGGCCAACGCCCGAACTTCCTTATCGTAGAGTTGAAAGTAGAGCACCCGCCCCACAACAAACGACCCCACGCCAGCCCATAACATCCAAGAAGCCATCCCCAGAAACTCAGACGCGCCCAAAACCAAAGCCATGGCCGGCGCATTCTCCGTAAGGTTACCATGAAAGCGGATGCGTTTCTCCAACACGCGATTGTCTCCATGCCCGCGCAAAATATTCTCCCGCCCCCGCATCAGTCCGATCCAACCGGTCAGTGGCACAAGGATAAGGGCGTAAAGAGCAATAAAAGTCACTGTAACAGGTAGGGTCATCATTCTCTCCATCGAATCTATTTCCACGCAACCATGGAGCCGATCAATTTATGTTCAAGAACATCTATTCCCCCGAAGCACGGTTTAACCCGCTGGCCGCCGCATAAGCCGCCGTGCGCACCTCCTTGGCAAGCGTGGCATCAGGAATAGACCGCGCCAGAACCATGCCCCCGACACATAAAGCGGCCATGGCCAAAGCACTCTGCCGCCCGTTGGGGTCGCCGTCAGGCTGCACACTCTCAAACAAATACACCATCGAAGTCAGCAAATCCTGATAAGCGCCCTGAATTTCCGGCGTCCCGCGGGCCACATCCGACGGGAGGGCGATCATCGGACATTGGTTCTCGATATCCCCCAAGTGTTTTTCCGACAGATAAGAGTCCAACATTTGCTGGGCCATCTCAGGGGAAAGATTGCTCGGATCAATTCCGGCCTCCTCACGCCAAACCGCCCCGCGTCCCATCAGGAAACTCTCGACAGCAATACTATAAAGCGCCTCCTTGCTTTTGAAGTGCTTGTAAAAGCCACCACGGGTCATGCCCGCCTTGGCCATGATCATGTCAATCGTAACCTTCTCAAACCCGTGCACATTAAACAGGATCCGAGCCGCCTCGACGATCTTGGCTCTCGATCTTTTTGTGTGTTCCGGACTGTAGGGCATAAGGGCCTCCTCTTGGTTCACCGGAATAATATCAGCATTCTAAAGATGTTCTTGAACATAAAAAGACCCTTGCCAGTTTGTCGTTGTTGAAAACTTTAAGGAGAGAGAGAAATGACAAAATTCATGTTCGCATTCCACGGCGGCAAAATGCCGGAGAGCCCTGAAGAGGGTCAAAAGATCATGGCAAAATGGGGAGCTTGGATGGAAGGCCTAGGCACCTCAATGGTCGACCCGGGAAGCATCCTTGGCGGATCAAACACCGTCAGCGCAGAAGGCGTCGCCGACAACGGCGGACCCGATCCCCTGTCCGGCTATATGATCGTCACTGTTGCCGATCAGGATGCAGCTGTCGCACTGGCAAAAACCTGTCCCATCTTGGAAAATGAAGGGCGCGTCGAAGTGGCCCCTCTGGTTGAGATGTAACATTCAAAAATCAGGCCCAGCGATGATCGCCGGGCCTGAAGCGTCTCAAAGGCAATCTTACTCACCCGTATCCTCTTCCGTCTCACCTTCAGGACAGCAGCGATACTCCTGCGACTTGTCCAAAAGCTCGATCTGACGGGCCAGAAGCTTGTTCTCCAAATCCTTACGCTCAAGATCAAGTTCGATAGACTTTTCCAAAGCAGGCTCACAGACGGAGCAATCATCAATGCACCCTTTCACCAAGATGCCTTGGGTCGGTAAGCAAGTGGTTTGCTCAAACGACAGCTCAGCCACAAGTTGGGGCGAGACCTTACCACCCACCTGATCAAGCACACCCGCCTTAACCAAATCCTGATCCACAGCGTCAAGCGCCTTGGTGCGGGCCGCTGAGCCGACAGGTTTGCTGTCATCGGACACGCGACCTCGCGCGGGATTGCTGCCCATGGGCGCGGATTGCGTGAACTTTTGCAAAGCAGACGTGTCCACCAGCTTGGCACGATCCGCAAAGGCACTGGTGCGGGCCTGAGTTTCCACCTCAACGCGATTTGCATTGGTGGCCAAAACGCCTGTCGGGATCACCGAAACTTCAGACGCAGGCGCTGGCGGACGGGCGACCACCTGCGTAGACCCGGCCGGATCAATCAACCGACGAAACACCGTCTTAAGCGTGAACTTAATGGTCTGCTGTTTCTCCAACTGATACGCAAAATAATTCACCGCCCGACATTGGTTCTTGTTTTCAATCATCCGGGTCGAGGCTTCATAAGCGCTCTCGCTCTCCCCCTCCGTATGTGTTCTGGATTGCACCTCACCAATGGACACGGAGTTAACCGTTCGCGTCGCCGAAACAGAGCGCTCGCTGGAAGATTCCGCATGGGACCTAACCTGCCGCGCAAAGTCCACGCTGCTCTCTGCGGAGTAATTGCCCGACACATTAACACTCGGGCCTCTAAACAGCGCCGAGAGGGCACTGCTCACATTCGCCGATGAGCTGGCACTGCCACTGGAAGATGTATCCAGAGCGCTTTGCTCACTAACGGTCAGATCAGACATGAACCGATCCATGGACGACATATAGAAACTCTCATCCGAGGAGTTCTCGTGGCGATACGTCACCTCGCTCTCACTGTCATAGGTAAAGCGGCTGTGACGGCTGTTAGAATAGAGCCGGACCTTCTCCCCCGGCAGAAGGGTCGTGGAATAGACAATATCGCCAAGCGCCAATGGACCCGGGCAACGCTCCAATTCGAAAACAAGACCAATCTCAACCGGAACATCATTCGTCCGGTTCTCAAGACGGTAAGTGAACTGCAATCTTTCGCAACACGGCTCCTTGCTCAACTCCGGGCAGCAAGGAACGTCACGGGCTGAAATTAAGTCTCCATCTGGCATAATGCTCTCCATTTTGAAAAAGGCGCGCGAGGCGCTGAGATAATGGCGCGATGCTAGACGGTCTTGGAAAATGGATATGTGAGAATTCTCACGGATCGGGGCTTTGCAAGTCACGCCCCGCCTCTGGGGCCGAGGCTTAGGAAAATTAACCCTTCATTAAGCCTTTGAGACCGAACGCCCCGTTAAACCGACAAAACAACCTCTGGCGCCATACAGGAGTCACGCATGAATCATACGCGTTTCACAGCCCCGATTCGCAAAACCCGCCCAATCGTTAACGCCACTTTGGCAACACCCCTTCCAGCGGGCTGACGCTGTCACATCTGACGTGCAGATGGCAAAAGCGACCGTTTACAAAACGCCCCATAGGAACTAGAACAAAAGAAGAACATTTGAACTGATTCTGACCAAGAGTGCAGTGTGACCTATGACTCTACATCACAGATTAAAGCTGACCGAGGCTCCT
>CAZXRG010000065.1:0-14880 GCA_964642935.1 uncultured Rhodobacterales bacterium
ATCCTGTCCGGTGCGGTTCTGGACCCCGTTGGCATTGATGCTTTGATCCCCGACTGGAAAGAGCGCGGAGCCCCCATCAAGACGGAAGTGAAGCAGGATCGTTTCTTGATGCTCGGGGAGGCAGGCGCTGTGCGTGTGCCCAATTTCCCCATGCCCCCTTTGATGAACAATCATGGCAACTATATCGTCTCCATGGCCAATGTCTGCCGCTGGATGGCAGAGCAGGCCGAAGAGCTTGGGGTCGAAATTTTCCCCGGAATGGCCTGCTCGGAGCTGGTTTATGGCGAAAACGGCGAGGTCAAAGGCGTGGTCGCCGGTGAGTTCGGGAAGAGCCCTGATGGAACGCCGGGCCCTTCCTATGAGCCGGGCATGGAGCTGCACGGGAAGTATGTGTTCCTCTCTGAGGGCGTGCGCGGAAGTCTCTCTAAAGAGGCGATCGAGAAGTATGATCTGAGCCGCGACAGCGATGTGCCCAAGTTCGGTCTTGGCATGAAAGAGATTTGGGAAGTTAAGCCGGAAAACCACAAGCTTGGCCAAGTGACCCACACGATGGGCTGGCCCTTGGGTAAAAATGCCGGTGGCGGCTCCTTCATGTACCACCTTGAAAACAATCAGGTTTACGTGGGTTTTGTGGTGCATCTGAACTACAAGAACCCCCATCTGTTCCCCTACATGGAATTCCAGCGCTGGAAGCATCACCCTGAGATCGCAAAGGTTCTGGAGGGCGGCAAACGGGTCGCTTACGGGGCGCGTGCCATTTCCGAGGGCGGCTGGCAGTCGATCCCCAAAGTGGTGTTCCCGGGCGGTGCTTTGCTTGGCTGTTCAGCAGGGCTTGTGAACGTGCCGCGCATCAAGGGCAATCATAATGCGATGCTTTCGGGCAAGGCAGCAGCCGAAGCGGCGATTGAGGCGATGCAGGCCGGACGGTCCAGCGACGAGTTGACCGCCTATGAAAGCGATCTGCGCTCTGGGCCAATTGCCAAAGACCTCAAGCGGGTGCGCAATGTGAAGCCGCTCTGGTCGAAATACGGGTTGATGACGTCGCTCTTGGGCGGAGGCATTGATATGTGGTTCGCCAATATCACCACGCTCAACCTCTTTGGCACGCTCAAGCACGGGAAAACGGACGCGGCCGCGACGGAGGAAGCCTCCAAGCACAAGCCCATCGAATACCCGAAACCCGACGGCGTCCTCTCCTTTGATCGCCTGACCAACGTCAGCTTTTCTGCCACCAATCACGAAGAAGAGCAGCCTTGTCACCTTCAGCTTAAGGATGCGTCAATTCCAATCGGTGTAAACCTTCCGAAATTTGCCGAGCCCGCACAGCGCTACTGTCCGGCTGGCGTTTACGAGGTGCTCTCCGATGACGATGGGTCCAATCCGCGTTTCCAGATCAATGCGCAAAACTGCGTGCATTGCAAAACCTGCGACATCAAAGACCCCTCCCAGAATATCAATTGGGCGGTGCCCCAAGGCGGAGAGGGGCCCAACTACCCGAATATGTAATCCGGCCTATATCCTTCATATAATGTGACGGGGCGGCATCATCGCGGATCGGTTACTTGGCATCTATTGACCGCCCAGTCACCGGAACGCTAGAAATAGCGGCGGCCCATCTCTTCACTGCGCGAAACGGAGTATCACTTGTTCAAGTTCAAATGTCCCGACCTGGCAACGATAGCATTTGGGTCGGCGCTGCTCCTGACCGCGCCCATGGCGCCAATTGCACAGGCTCAAGGTCTTGCAGGTCCCTATTTGGCGGCTGTTCAAGCCTCTTATCGCAATGACTACGTCACGGCGGCTCAGTTTTTCACCCAAGCGGTGGCCTCGGATCAGGACAATACGTATCTGTTGCAAAACGCGGTTATGAACAATGTGGTGGCCAATCGGTTTGTCACAGCCGTGCCTCTCGCCAAGCGCCTCTCCGGCCTTGAAGCGGATCGCCAGATTGCAGGGCTGGTCCTTGTGTCCGATGCGGTTGCCAATGAGGATTACGAGACGGCCTTGGGCTATCTTGAGGACGAAAGTTTCGGATTTAACGCGCTTCTTAAGGGTCTGTTGAGCGGCTGGGTGAAAGCCGGGCAGGGCGATATGACCGCCGCTCAAGAAAGCTTGGGTGGTTTGGGGCAGGATTCTGGATTTGGCCCGCTTGGCCAGTACCATCAAGCGCTCGTGCTGGCTTTGGCTGGGAATTTCGACGGGGCGGAAGAGATTTTTGCAGGCACAGACGGGCAACCCTTGCGGGTCAGCCGCGCCTCTCTTGTAGCCCATGTTCAGGTCTTGCTGCAATTGGACCGTCGCGATGACGCGATTGCGGTGATTGATGAAGCTGGCGGGGCCAATGACCCTGAACTGGCCGCTTTGAAGACGCGCATTTCAGCAGGCGAAGCGATCCAGTTTGATGCGGTTTCCTCCGCCAAGGATGGTGCAGCGGAAGTTTTCCTGACACTGGCCACGGCTCTGTCGCGCGAAGATGCGGATGTATTTGCGCTTCTATACGCGCGTCTGGCCCAGCATGTGCGCCCTGATTATGTGGATGCTTTGCTGCTTTCCGCGGATATTCTCGACCTTCAAGAACAATATGATCTGGCCATTGCCGATTATGACCGAGTGCCCGAAACCTCCGGCGTTTACCGCGATGCGGAGATCGGTCGCGCTGGGGCTTTGTCGGCTTCTGGCGATGTGGGCGGGGCGGTTGATGCGCTCACAGCCCTGTCGGACAACTATCCGGATGATGCGTTTATCCATGTGTCTTTGGGCGATACCTATCGCTCCGAGGAGCGTTACACTGACGCGGTTGCCAGCTACACCACGGCCATCGATCTGGTTGCTGAGGAACAAGCCTCCGATTGGCGCAATTATTATGTGCGCGGGATCAGCTATGAGCGGCTTGATGACTGGGAGAACGCAGAGGCGGATTTCCGAAAAGCGCTTGAATTGCAGCCGGCACAGCCTCTGGTTCTGAACTATCTGGGCTATACTCTGGTTGAGAAGAACCTGAAGATCGACGAGGCGCGCGGCATGATCGAAGAGGCCGTCGCGGGCGATCCGGACAATGGCTATATCACCGACAGTCTGGGCTGGGTGCTCTATAAAATCGGCGAATTTGAAGCGGCTGTGCCCCATATGGAGCGGGCGGCGGAACTGCTGCCCTCCGATCCGGTGATCAATGATCATTTGGGGGATGTGCTCTGGAAAGTGGGTCGCAAGACCGAGGCCGTGTTCCAATGGAAGCGGGCACTTTCCTTTGACACACCCACGGATGAGGCGGACGCCGATCGCATAAGGCGCAAGATCGAGGTTGGACTTGATATCGTGCTCGATGAAGAGCAGGCCGCCAGCGCCAACTGATGGATCAGATTGTCGAGCTGGCGCGGGCCAAGGTTAACCTGTCGCTCCATGTGACTGGACGGCGCGAGGACGGCTATCATCTGCTTGATAGTCTCGTGGTTTTCCCTGAGATCGGTGACCGGATCGAGGTTGAAGCAGCCTCCGGCCTGTCTTTGACCATTGACGGGCCATTTGCGCAGGACTTGGGGACGGGGCCGGATAATCTGGTTCTAAAAGCCGCTGAGCTGATCCGTCCAGCGGGTCAGGGGGCTGCAATCCATCTGACCAAGTCCCTGCCCATAGCATCGGGCATCGGGGGCGGTTCTGCCGATGCTGCGGCGGCTTTGCGGGCGCTGTCACGGCTTTGGGATGTTTCCCTCGATGGCGTGGACGTGCTCTCGCTTGGGGCAGACGTGCCTGTCTGTCTGGCCTCAGAACCCATGCGCATGGAAGGGATCGGGGAGCGTTTGACCCCTGTCTCCGGCCTGCCGGAATTCTGGATGGTGCTGGTCAATCCGGGCGCGAAACTCTCAACGCCTCAGGTGTTTAAAGCTCTACCATCGGTGGACAACCCGCCCATGAGCCAGATGCCCTCAGGGGATTTGGCCGAGGTGACCGCGTGGCTCAGTGATCAGCGAAATGACATGGAAGGTGCTGCGGTCAGCATCGCGCCTGAGGTTGGCGCGGTTCTGGAAAACCTAAGGGCCAAAGAAGGTTGCGGCTTGGCCCGAATGTCCGGCTCCGGCGCGACCTGTTTTGCGATCTTTGAGGATAAGGAGGCGGCACTCGCTGCCCGCGCCGCACTCTCAGAAGCCGAGCCGCTTTGGTGGTGCGTCGCCGCACCCGTCCAAGGCGCTTAGAGCGTCCGACCTTAAACATGTATCACCAATACCCTGCCATGCTTCGCATTCTCGGGACATTGGTGATGATATGTAACTCAAGTTAAAGGTCGGGCGCTTAAGTCACCCGCGAGACCACAAAATCCGTCAGATCACCCATGATGTCTCGCATCTCACAAGCAGGCAGCGCGTTCAAAGCATCTTTCGCAATATTCGCCCAAGCCACCGCCTGCGCCCGCGTTTGATCCAGAACGCCGTGCTTGGCGATCAGACTTAAAGCCTCTTCCAGATCGCCCTCCTTCTGATCACCCTTCTCGATAACCCGCGCCCAGAACGCTCGCTCCTGCGAATTAGCGGCCTCTACCGCCAGAATGACCGGCAGGCTCATCTTGCGCTCACGGAAATCATCGCCGACGTTCTTGCCAAGATCACTCGTGGCCCCGCCGTAATCCAGCAGATCGTCGACAATCTGGAACGACATGCCCAAGGCATCCCCATAGGTGCGCAGGGCCGCGACTTCAGCCTCACTGGCATCAGCCACCAGACCGCCCACTTCCGTGGCCGCTGAAAACAGCGCTGCAGTCTTCCCGCGAATAACCCGCGTGTAAATGTCCTGCGTCGTGTTGAGGTCTTGAGCCGCACTAAGCTGAAGCACCTCTCCTTCCGCGATCACAGCCGAAGCATTGGCCAAGATATCAAGGATTTGCAGGCTCCCGCATTCCACCATCAACTGGAAGGAACGGGAGAACAGATAGTCGCCCACCAGAACGCTCGACTGATTGTCCCACAAAAGATTGGCCGTGGGCCGACCGCGCCTCTGAGCACTTTCGTCCACCACATCATCATGGAGCAGCGTGGCCGTGTGAATGAACTCGACCGTTGCCGCCAATTTTTCATCGTCGCTGCCCGCGTAGCCGAACAATTGCGCACTGGCCAAAGTCAGCATGGGGCGGAGGCGTTTCCCGCCCGCCCCGACCAGATGGGCGGTGACTTCGGGGATGCGCGGAGCGTTCTCGCTGGCCATGCGCGTGGCGATCAGGTCGTTCACGCCGGACATCTTGGCCACAAGCAAAGCTTGCATTCTGTCCAGCGGCGAGGTTTTTTCTGCAGTCATCACATCCATTTCAACAACTTCGTCTCGACCCAACACCGTCACATCCATAAGACTGTGAACCATGAAAGAAATTTTGCGCACAAATGACCCCACGATTATCGCGTTCGCCACCGCACTTTTGCGTGGGGAAGATATAGAGTGCTTCGTTTTGGACGTCCACATGAGTGTGCTGGAAGGGACAATTGGTCTCTTTCCAAAACGCATGATGGTGGCGCGGGAAAATCACTTCCGCGCCTGCGCCATTCTTCGCGACAATGACATCGAGGTAGAGCAGGGGTGACTGGCATAGGCGCTCTCAGTCAGGACGCCTTTTTGGGCGGGAGGCTCCAGATTTGGCAGCCCCGTGACGGCTATCGCGCGGGCACTGATCCGGTGTTTCTGGCCTCGGCAGTTCGTGCAAACGCGGGGCAGTCGGTTCTGGAATTGGGCTGTGGTGTCGGTGTTGCCTCCCTGTGTTTGGGGCGGCGGGTGGAAGGTTTAACCTTAACCGGAGTTGAGTTGCAGAGCGAATATGCGGCCCTTGCCCGCCTGAACGCCTCTGAAAACGGGATCGATTTTGAGGTGGTTGAGGCGGATCTGGACGCGCTTCCTTTGTCGCTCAGGCAGAAGAGCTTTGATCATGTCATCGCCAATCCGCCCTATTTTGAGGCAAAAAGATTAACGCCGCCAAAGGATGCGGGAAAAGAAATTTCTCATATTGCCCTGCCCGGAAGCATCGGAAGTTGGGTTGAAACAGGGGTGCGAAGACTGGCTCCAAAGGGCGTGATTTCTCTGGTTCATCTCACCGAGAGCTTGACAGAAGTGCTCGGCGTTTTGTCTGGAAAATGCGGAGAAATCGAGATTTACCCAATCGTTTCAAGGGGTAACAGGCCAGCGTCTCGATTGATTACAACGGCTCGAAAAGGTTCCCGCACGCCTCTGGTCCTTCATCCTCCCAAAGTGGTCCATGCAAAAGAGGCCCATATGTCGGACGCCAAAGACTACGCAGAGTGGGCCACTCAAGTGCTGCGCGACGGTGCCGCACTCTCTTAAGCTTTAACATTTCTTCATATTGCATTAACGAAATTCTCTGTACACCCTAGGGTAGAGTGTAAATAGTGATATTCGCGTCATATTGGAGAGAGATCGTGCAAAGCGGAGTGTTTCTGTTGATAATGGCCATGTGCCTCACGCCGGGCGTGGATGTGCTTGCCAAACAGTTGACCGCTGAACATTCCCCCTTTGCCGTGGCGTTTTACCGATACTTCGCAGGCGGACTGGTTGCTCTTTGTGTCGCCAAAGCGTTTGGACAAAAAATCCACATACCCCAAAAAGCCCGTGTGGGGCAGCTCATCCGAACCGGACTTCTGGTCGGCTCGATGATTTGCTTGATCACCGCATTTTCTATGGTCCCACTGGCATATGCGGTCGGCGGATTTCTGATCTCCCCCGTGGTCGCGACCATACTCGGTGTCATATTCCTCGGAGAAAAGCTGACAGGGGTCAGAACTATCGGCGTCGTTTTGTCGCTGGCTGGCGCAATTGTGATCGCACGACCCGCCGCCGTGATCGAGGTCGGAACCCTTTTCGCCCTCTTGGGAGGCGTGTTGCTGGGGATTTATCTGGCCTGCACACGCGGCTCGCGCGACACAGGCGGGGCCTTGAGCACTTTGGCGGTGCAATGTTTCATCGGATCAGCCCTTGTTGCGCCCTTCGCGTTTTGGGGCGGGCTTCCGGAGATGAATTGGGCGTTGATCTGCAGCATTGCAGGGCTCGGCGTCTTCTCGGCAGGAGCGCATTTCTTGACCGTCGCGGCCTTTGAAAGGGCGGACGCATCCGTCCTATCACCCTTCCTTTATTTCAATTTAATTTCAGCTGTGATCGTGGGCTACATCTGGTTTGGAGAGGTCCCCGGAGTGGTCGCGCTGATTGGTCTTTTTGCTATTGTTGCTGGTGGGTTAGCCACGATAGCCCCGGAGATTTTTGCTTCAATTCAGGGCAAAAAACACATCAAAATATTCGGAATTAAGGAGCGAAAACCTGTGCCTGCGTGATGTAAAACTTGTCTCATTAATGACATATTCAGCTGTTTGTGTAATCGTACCTATACTGGTCGTAACCAAAGAAGGAGAATACTATGGGTTTGAGTTCTCATGTCGACGAGCTCCGTAAGAAACACCAAATGCTGTCTACCATGATTGAGGAAGAACAGCGCGCTCCGGGCTCTGATGATTTGGCGATAACGACACTCAAACGCAAGAAACTCCGACTTAAAGAAGAAATAGAGCGACATTCGATGGCTCTGAGTTAGAGCCCGACCCACCTGAATTTGACTTAGGGCGCGGTCTTAACTTCAAGAGCGCGCCTGAAGAACCCCACCACCCATTCCGCCCAAGCGGCATTGTCTACCTCCTGGTTTAGCGTGCCGAGCGCCTGATCCGCGATATCCGTCGGGAAGACGTTGCCGCGCCGCGAATTCACAAGATCACTCACAAAATTCGAATTGAACTCAGGGTGTGGTTGCACTGAAATGGCGATTGGATTGTCTGGATCACCATAGGCCAGTGCTGCATTTTCGCAAAACGCGGAACTTGCAATGCGCGTGGCCGTGTCCGGCTTTTCAACCACCTGATCCTGATGGATTGCCATGGCCTTAAACGCGGAAAGATCCGGTGTCATCCAATCGGTTTTCTGGACCACCTTGTAATCATGCACGCCCAAGCCCCAGCCTTTCTCGGACTTAACCACCTTTCCACCAGCCGCTTGAGCTAGAATCTGGTGCCCAAAGCAAAACCCTGCGATCGGGATATGGGCGGCAAGACAAGCACGCAGAAAATCCTCTAGTGGCGGTATCCAAGGGAGGTCCTCATAGGCTCCAAATTTCGAGCCTGTGATAATCCAACCGTCCACCACATCCGGGCGCTCTGGAAATGCGCCCTGATAGATTTCCCAACCTTCAACCTCGATATCAGGATCAACGCCTATGACCATCCGACGGAAAAAATCCGTGTAAGGACCATATTCATCGACCAGATTGTCGAGCACTGGTCCGGTTTCCAAGACACCAAGTTTCATGAGCCTGCCTTTGAAGTGCATCTGTCAGATTGGATATGGGGAAGGGGGAAAAAAGAAAAGGCCGACCTTACACATGGTCGACCTTTCCGCACCCGACTGCGCCAAATTGGGAACGCGACGCAGCCATCCGAAATCTCAGCAATCTCAAGTTCTGGGATTTGGATAGAGGGCAGTTATGGCAAAATACGTAAGAAACTTGGGCAATTGCGCCTTAATTAGAAAAACCGGCACATTAACTGCGCCGGTTTTTGCAAAGTTTACAATTTGAGCGGGTCTTAAACGAAGAACTGACCGCCATTTGCAGTGATGGTGGAGCCGTTCACAAAGCCTGCGTCCTCGGACACGAGGAAAGAAACGCATCGCGCGATCTCTTCAGGCTCTCCCAAACGACCAGCGGGAATTTGGCCGATGATGCTCTCGCGCACTTTTTCAGGAACCGCCATGACCATTTCTGTGGCAATATACCCCGGACAAACCGCATTGGCCGTGATGCCCGCGCGTGCACCTTCTTGGGCCAGAGATTTGATGATCCCCAGATCGCCCGCCTTGGTCGCGGCATAGTTTACTTGCGCAAACTGCCCTTTTTGACCGTTGATCGAGCTGATCACCACAACGCGCCCGAATTTACGCTCGCGCATACCGGACCAGACCGGATGCACAGTGTTGAAAACGCCGGTAAGATTGGTGTCGATCACCTCTTTCCACTGCACTGGCGTCATTTTGTGGAAAGGCGCATCGCGGGTGATGCCCGCATTGGCCACCACGATATCAACGGGACCCATCTCTTCTTCGACCTGCGCGATCCCGGCCGTTGATGCGTCATAATCCGCCACATTCCATTTGTAGGTTTTGATGCCGGTTTCAGCCGTAAACGCCGCCGCCGCCTCATCATTGCCCGCATAGGTCGCGGCGACCTTGTGACCATCGGCCAATAGAGCCTTGGAGATTGCTGCTCCAATGCCGCGTGACCCGCCCGTGACCAGTGCTACTCGTCCCATAATTCGTCCCAATCCGTTTCGTTAAATTGAGCGAGAAGGAATCCTTCCCGCAATATTGTTGCTTAATGCTAATCTCTTGCGACACAAAGTGCCACACCCATTCCGCCACCGATGCAAAGTGTCGCAAGGCCTTTCTTGGCATCGCGACGCTGCATTTCAAACAGAAGCGTGTTGAGAACGCGGCACCCGGAGGCTCCGATAGGGTGGCCGATGGCAATGGCGCCACCGTTCACATTCACAATCTCAGGGTCCCAGCCCATGTCCTTGTTCACAGCACAAGCTTGAGCGGCAAAGGCTTCATTGGCCTCGACCAGATCAAGGTCAGAGGCTTTCCATCCCGCCTTCTCAAGCGCTTTTCGGGACGCATAAATCGGCCCCACGCCCATGATCGTCGGGTCGAGCCCGGCCGTTGCATAAGACACGATCCGCGCCAGTGGCTTGATCCCGCGCTTCTCGGCATTCTCAGCAGACATCAACAAGGTCGCCGCAGCGCCATCGTTCAAACCCGAAGCATTGGCCGCGGTGACCGAGCCTTCTTTGTCAAACGCCGGACGCAGTTTTTGCATGGCTTCCATGGTGGCCCCGTGACGAATGTACTCGTCCTGATCCACGATGGTCTCGCCTTTGCGGGTCTTCACGGTGAAGGGCGTGATCTCATCGGCAAACTTGCCCGCCTTCTGCGCGGCTTCGGCTTTGTTTTGCGAAGAAACCGCAAATTCATCCTGCTGATCACGGCTGATCTGCCATTGCTTGGCCACGTTTTCCGCCGTCACGCCCATATGGATATTGTTGAACGCATCCCAAAGCCCGTCTTTGATCATGCTGTCGGTGAACTTCATGTCACCCATTTTCTGACCCGCACGAAGATGGGCCACATGGGGGGAAAGGCTCATGCTTTCCTGACCGCCTGCCACCACAATGTCAGCGTCTCCCAACTGGATATGCTGGGCACCCAAGGCCACCGCGCGTAGACCCGAGCCGCAGACCTGATTGATGCCCCAAGCGGCCGCCTCAACGGGAAGGCCCGCGTTGATATGGGCTTGGCGTGCGGGGTTTTGGCCCTGACCAGCAGTGAGCACCTGACCCAGAATGGTCTCTGACACCTCCGCCTTTTCAATACCGGCGCGCTCAACGACCGCTTCAATGGCCGTGGCTCCGAGATCATGGGCAGGTGTGTTTGCAAAACTACCGCTGAAAGAACCGACCGCCGTGCGGGCCGCAGAAGCAATTACAACATTGGTCATCGGACATCTCCTAATTCCGTTTGGATCAAGTTTTGGTTGTTTTTATCTTGATCAAATCCCTTTATGCGCCGCCTATAGCACTGCAGTGCAGCAAAATACATCACCCCGACATTAAAAATGTGGTGATCCTGTCTGCGACCAGCGCCTGAGCATCACCGCCAACGATCATACCCACATGGCCTTTGTTAACTGATAAATGGGCGCAATTCTTGATTAAAGGCACCAAAGCGGTTGCGACTTTGGTGGGAACAATATGGTCCTTTTGACCGGTAATCACCAGCGTTGGTGCGGTGATTTGGCGCGGGTCAACTGGCGTGCCGAGCGTGTTCCATGCGCCCATTCCGGTCTGATTCTCCACATACCAGTCGATGAGAATGGTCTTGGTGGCAGGGGCAGGCACGCTCACGGCGTCGGCCAGCCAATCCTCCACGGCCACGAACTTATGAGCCGCTGCGTCGTTCTGGGGGGCTTGATCAAAGCGGCTGAATTTCTGGACAACTTGCATGGGGCTGAGCACGGCGAAGAGGTGTTGGAACATTGCTGCGGGAACCGCGCCAAAATGTTGGCCCAAGGCGGATAGGCTCATAGCCATCTGCTCGGGTCCGGTTTCAAGAACATGGGTTTTCAGCGCTTGGGCGACGCCGGAGAGTTCAGAGAAATCCCAGGGCGAGCCCATGAGGACCAGTTTTGAAACATCGTCCTTCAAATGCGCGGCCAGCCCGGTGGCCAGAGTGCCGCCGATGCAATAGCCCAAGAGAGAAGGGCGGGTGCCGCTGGTCTCGCTCAGGTGCCTGAAAGCGGGCAATAATACATCGCGCATATGGTCTTCGATGGTTTGGGGGGCGTTTGGGTCAATGCCGCTCCCCCAATCCAGAAGTATGGGTCGCAATCCTTTGGAGGCCATGCGCCGCAGGAACGAAACATCCTCCATCAGGTCTAGAATATAGGCGCGATTGATCAGGGACGGGACCACCAGAACCGGATGCCCGCCGTCGACAGTCCCGTAATCCAAAGCCCGCGCATGACCCGAAGACCAAATCACGGGGGGCTCACTCATGGAGCGCTGGTAGGGATGAGCGCGCCATTTGTCGATGCCAGAGAGCATCTGGCTCAGGCGCTTATTGGACGCTTCGGCCACATCCCAAGGGGTCACACTCTCCAAAAGAACGGTCAGATCCTCGGGGAGTTGGCTTTGAATGCCCTCATCCATCTCGCCACTGGCCGCCATGATCATTTGGGTATGGGCCAAAGCAGCCGCATGAAGATAGTAAATTATAGGGTCCGGGCTGGCGTCGCGCACATCAGTTGCCTGTGGCGTCCGAATGGGATTGCGAAAGGGGGAGGGGGGCTCCGCTCGCCAAAGCGTTCACTCTGATTTCCCACATCTTGAGAACGTCCTCGCTTCTTTGAGCGATTGTACGGGTTCTATCGGGTGTTTGATTTGCCTCTGAAGAAGCCTTCTCGTCCATCGTAAACTTCAACTTTTTATTGCGCCCGCAAAAATATGTTGCACGGCAGTAAGTCTAGGGTAAGTTAAGCCCTGCCCTCGTGGCAAGGCTTACAAGAGGTGAATTCGTGGCTAAAACCAAAAAGCCGGAAGACGGCGACGTCGTTGTCATTAAGAAATACGCGAACCGGCGTCTCTATAACACGTCCAAATCCTGCTATGTGACTTTGGAGAATCTTGCCGAGATGGTACGCGAGGGCGAGGATTTTGTCGTGAATGACGCGAAATCCGGTGAGGATATTACCCGCTCGGTGCTGGCTCAGATCATTTTTGAGGAAGAGGCCAAAGGGCACAATATGCTCCCTACCAGTTTCTTACGCCAGTTGATCGGCCTTTATGGGGATACGTTGCAGAGCTTCGTGCCGAGCTATCTTGAAACTTCCATGAACACATTCACCAAAAATCAGGAAGAAATCCGCGATCAGGTGAACTCCTCCTTTGGAGAGAATCCTGCTGTTGCCAATTTCGAGGCTATGGCGCGCACGAATATGGAGTTGTTTGACAAAGCCATGCGCATGTTCTCGCCCTTTGCGGCAGGTCAACCAGCGGCGGCTCCGGCTCCCGAAGCGGCTCCTGAAAAGCAGGACGATGCGGCTGATTTGAGCGACTTGAAAAAGCAATTGGCGCAGATGCAGGATCAATTGTCCAAATTGGCCAACGACAAATAGTCAGGCGGACTTAAAGGCTCCACGCAGTTGGAGCCTTTGGGCCGTCGAGCCAATCGGGCGTCAGGGTCGGTTTGCCAAAGTGATAGCCCTGCAAACAATCAATCCCCATGGACGCCAATAGATCAGCCGTCTCCTGATCCTCGACCATTTCGGCCACACTCGCCATCTCGAAGTGTCGCGCGATGCTAACCATGGAGCGCAGCAGAAACTGATTGTCCTGATTGCTCACAATATCCTGAATGTAGCTGCCATCGATCTTGAGGAAATCAAACCGGAATTTGCCCAGATGCCCGATGGACGTATGACCGGCCCCAAAATCATCAAGCGCAATCGAACAGCCCATATCGCGCAGGGTATTGAGGAATGTGAACTTCTCATGGGTCAGGGACAAAAGCGCACTTTCGGTGATCTCGACGATTAGAAACTCCGCGCATTGCGGCGCGATCTCGCACGCCTCCTGCAAGATGTTCAGCCAAGCCTGATCGCCGATCCCATTGGCCGAGAGATTGACCGAAAGGCGAACACGAGACGTGTCCATGAGGATACCAACCGCTTTGCGCAGGACCGCCCGATCCACCAAGCGCCCGATGTCAGAGCGTTCCACCTCCGGCATGAAGCGAGCGGCTGGCGTGATATCCCCGTTGCGTTCGCGGATACGTACAAGGCATTCGTGAAAAGCGGGAAGTTTGGAATTTTGAGCGTTCACAACCGGTTGGAATGCAATGCTCAGCCTGTTTTCCGCCAGTGCAGAGGAGACCGAGCGCAAGATTTCAGTCGACGCTCCGCTCTCTTTTCCCGCAACGATCGCAATGTTAGGGTTGGTGTGTTTGGTGAGGCGGTTGAGGCGGTACATGATGCGTTCCTTGCGTGTCGGTGTGTGATTTCAATCTAGGCACGGACCGTGAACATCGTGTAAATTTCAGCAAATTTGTTCCTATTTTGTGCTGGGGGCGAAAAAGAACATAAAAAGAAGGTGATATGGAACAGAATGAGACCGGATGCGGCTGGTACACGGAAGAAAAAATCTACCGAGATTACCACGATCAGGAGTGGGGTGTTCCGGAATGGGACAGTCGCGCGCTTTGGGAGAAGCTGATCCTCGACGGGTTTCAAGCCGGTCTCTCATGGATTACCATCCTCAAAAAGCGTGAGGCCTTCCGCGAGGCCTTTGCCGGGTTCGATCCCAATCTGGTCGCCGAATTCACTGAGGCCGATGTGGAGCGCCTGTTGCAAAACGCAGGCATCATCCGCCATCGCGGGAAGATCGAGGCGGCCATTTCAAACGCCAAGGTCTGGCAGGAGATCGAGGCGGAGCAGGGGTTTGACACTTACCTCTGGAACTTCACCGGAGGCGCTCCTTTACAGCCCAACTTTGAGACACGCGGCGAGATACCGACCCAAACCGAACTGTCTTTGAAGATTTCAAAGGACCTCAAGAAGCGGGGCTTCAAGTTTTGCGGCCCCACAATCGTCTATGCGTTTATGGAAGCCGTGGGGATGGTCAATGATCATGTCACCTCCTGTCCGCGTCATAAGGAGGTTCAGGCGTTCAAGCGGCCTTAGTGACCGTAGAGTGCGGAATAAATCCCCGCTGATCCCACAATGATCAGGCTGATCGCCCAGACCTTATCCAGATTGAACCAGGTCTTTGACAGGAATTTCAGGCCCAGCCAGAGGTAGATGATCACGGCAATCACCCCGCCAGCGGCAGTCATGGCGAACGTGTGCACAGCCGCCACTGAAAAGGCTGTGAGAACATTATTCCCCATCAACAGTTGCGCCGCCTGATGGCCCGTATCCTCTGCACTGATCGCGCAAAGCCCAAGGAAGATCGGAACCAGCATCAGACCCGCTCCATGGGCCATTGCGGCCAGAAACGACCAGAGCGCCAGACGGGCGGGATGCACGCGGGCCAGAAATTTCGGGTGTTTTGGGTTGATCAGCAGATAGGCCCCCATGGCGATCACCAGACAGCCCGCCGCAATGCGGATCTGGCTCTCATATTCCACCAACACGATCATCAGTGAAAACGGCAGCAATATCCCGATCATTGCCAGAAAATGCCCGAGCGCCAGCATCCCCAGAGCCTTTGGCATGGCCATGTGACGACGCTCCATCAGAGCGGC
>CAZXRG010000066.1:0-14780 GCA_964642935.1 uncultured Rhodobacterales bacterium
TCACCACCGGGCGTGTCTTCGATGTGGATGGCCACATTGGACTCGGCCTCTTTCATCAGGCGGTCGCGGATCACGCGGGACTGGACTTTCTTGCCGTCCTTACCAGCCAGAGGGCTGTCATTGATCCCGAAGGTCACAGAAATGGTAGGTGGATCAATAGGTTGCGCAGGCAGAGCCTCTTCCACAGAGGTCGCACAGAGCGTGTCGGCCACGGTCGCTTTGGCCATGCCGGAGATGGTGACGATGTCGCCCGCCTCCGCTTGGTCGATGGGCTGTTGGCCCAAGCCCCGGAAGGCCAGAATTTTGGTGGCGCGGAAGTTTTCGATTAGCTCGCCTTCGCGCGACATGGCTTTGATCTGCTCGCCTGCTTTGAGCGTGCCGGATTCAACGCGGCCTGTGAGGATGCGGCCGATGAACGGGTCGTTGCCAAGGGTGGTGGCCAGCATGCGGAACGGCTCGTCCTTGGCTTCGATTTGCTGGGGCGCAGGCACGTGGTCGACGATGAGGTCGAACAGGGCTGTGAGGTCCTTGCGCGGTCCGTCCAGTTCCAGATCCGCCCAGCCGGAGCGGCCGGAGGCATACATGGACGGGAAGTCCAACTGGTCATTGTCAGCGCCGAGATTGGCGAAAAGGTCAAAGCACTCGTCCAGAGCGCGATCCGGCTCCGCGTCGCTTTTGTCGACCTTGTTGAGCACCACAATCGGGCGCAACCCACGGGCAAGCGCCTTGGAGGTTACGAACTTGGTCTGAGGCATGGGGCCTTCGGCTGCGTCCACAAGCAGCACAACGCCGTCCACCATGGAGAGGATACGCTCCACCTCGCCGCCAAAATCCGCGTGGCCTGGCGTGTCCACGATGTTGATGCGAATGTCCTTCCACACGACGGATGTCGCTTTGGCAAGGATCGTAATGCCCCGCTCGCGCTCCAGATCGTTGCTGTCCATGGCCCGTTCGGACACAGCCTCGTTCTCGCGGAACAATCCGGATTGTTTCAAAAGCTCGTCAACGAGGGTCGTTTTTCCATGATCGACGTGCGCGATGATCGCGATATTTCTGAGGTCCATGACGTCCAGCCTGTATGGGAATAATGAAGTTGTTGCGGGCGTTACCGCACCTTGTCTCAAAAGACCAGCACCAATAGGGATTTTATGGATATGCGCCTGCGGACACGCCACAGTTTTGCCATATTAAAATGTGAATAAGCGCGGATAAGGAGGCCCCCCCGGAATGCTTTTTCTTAGGTACCTGACCTGCGCAGTCGCAGCATTTGCCGTCGTGTCTTACACCGTTCATCTTGAGCGCAATACGCCTATCGTGTTGAAAGTGAAGACGGCTTTGGGTCTGGACACGACAAACCTTGAAGAGGCACGCAGTGACAGGGGGAGTGGTGGTTTTGTCGAGACGGCAGCGGCCATTGTGGACTCCGTTCAGAATATTCCCGAAATTGGTGGGCTGTTTTCCGACGGTCTAAACCGCAAGCAGTTGAAGATCCTTCCAGAGCCCGTGCAAGGCTGGCAGCGGGAGAACCGAGATTTCAACACATTTGCGCTTCTTGATTTTGAGGACAGTTTTTATCCCAATCGCGTCAAGCGCTCGGAGCGTTTGAAAGTGGCTCAGGCGGATGCGTTGAGCGAGGGGTCAAAAGACGGCTCTGAAGATTTGTCCGATAGCCGTGGTCTCTCGGGTGCTGTTTATTTCCGCGAGAACATGCGCTTGTTGATCACCATGTCTGACCCAAACCGGATCGAAAGTGTTCCCGCCAAAAAGACGCCGTCTTCCCATTCCGACAATATGACGGATGCATTGACTTGGCGCGGCGAGACCTTCGGGGTCACCCGCGACAAGACCACCGGCTTTGCCAAAGCGGGTGTGTCCATTGGCGAGGAGAGGGCCCTTGGGTTCATGGGCAATGTCCCCACGGAAATCATGCAGGAATATCTTGATATCGTCTCCGCCACCTTGCCCGGTGGTGAGCGTCCAGAAGCGCCTGAGGAAGAGGCGGCTCCGGAGGTTCTTGTGGCCTCAAATACTCTGGTTCCAGCACCGCTTTCCGGATGGACCGGTTCAGCGGGTGAGTTGTCCTTTGAGGATGTTTTGGAGTTTGACGCGAGCTTTGCCCAAGATGGCGCGAAACGCAGCTTTGTGCCTGAGGAGCGTGCTTTGATCGAGGACGCGTTTGATCAGGGTATGCGCATTGAGGGCGGGATATATGAGTCCGGAGATACGCGTCTTTTGGTGACCATGACCGAGCTTCCTCTTGGTGAAGATGGCATGGGCGGTATGGTCATGGGCGCTGGCATTATGGAATCCACGCGCAGTTTTGAGCGCGGTGAGCCGGGTGCCATGATCCAGAAGGATGCGGATGTTATGGTGATTTCCCGCTCTGATGCGCTTGGTTATGCGGATGCGGGGTTGATTATTGGCGGCGCTTATCTGTTCCAGATGCGTGGTAATGCCTCCGACGAAGAGCTGGAGACTTATGCTCTTGCATTGGATTGGGAAGAGGTGCGCTCGAAGGCGGTGAAGCTGAACCCTGATTGGCCCGGAAACTAAAAAGGGCCCCGATGAACAGGGCCCTCATAGAAAATGGGACGCGTTAAACGCCCCTATTTGATTGCTTTACTCTTCCCAGAACACCGCCGTCAGGTCGTTGGCTTGTGTCGGTGAATTTGCCCAAAGGCCCTTGAGTTTGGCATTCGCGACGCCGGTTTTGGCAAGCTGGAACAGATACCCGTTCACATTGTCAGATGCGATCTGCTTTTGAGCGTCCTGCATCAATTGCGTGCGCATGTCGGGATCAGTGGTGTCATTGAGCTTGTCCATGATGCCGTTGAACGCCTCTGACTGGTACTGGAAGTAATAGTCGGGGCGGGCATAGATGCCGATGTCCATAGGCTCCGTGTGGCTGACGATGGTCAGGCCGAAGTCTTTGCCTTTGAACACTTGCTCAAGCCATTGCGCCCACTCGAGGTTTGAAATCTCGGTCTCGATGCCCACTTCGCGAAGTTGTGCCGCAATGATCTCGCCACCACGACGCGCATAGGAGGGCGGTGGCAGTTTCAGAGTTGTTGTGAACCCGTCCGCAAATCCGGCTTGAGCCAGCAGCGTCTTGGCCATCTCCGGGTCGTAGTTCGTATCAGCGGTCAGATCGACGTAAGCCGGATTATGGGGAGCGAAATGGGTGCCGATGGGCGTTCCATATCCAAACATCGCCCCATCAATGATCGCTTGGCGGTCGATGGCATGGGCCATGGCCTTGCGCACCAGCGGATTGTCAAAGGGAGGCATCTGGTTGTTGGTGGAGAGGATCGTCTCACCTTCTGTGGAACCGATGATGACCTCAAAACGCGGATCAGCGTCGAACTGGATCAGGTTCTCTGGTGCTGGGAAGGCCGGGAAGGCGTCGATGTCTTCGGCCATCATTGCCGCAAATGCAGCGGTCGGATCGGAGATGAACTTGAACGTCGCGCTCTCAAGCTTCGCAGGCTCGCCCCAGTAGTTGGGGTTCTTGGTGATCGTGACGCTATCGCCTTTGGTCCAATTGGTGAAGGTGAACGGGCCAGTTCCAACGGGAGTGTTGGCGTTGCCGTCCACAGAGGCCGGATCAACGATGATCGCATCGCCCCATGCCAGATTGAACAGCATATTGCCGTTTGGCTTGGAGAGACGAATGCGAACGGTTTTGCTGTCAACCGCACCCACTTCCGAGATATCCGCAAACAGAGCCTTTTGGGCGTTTGTGCTGTCTTCCGCACGGGCACGCGTGAAGGAGAAGACCACGTCGGAGGCATCAAATGCAGCGCCGTCATGGAAGGTCACACCTTCGCGCAAGCTGAACGTGTAGGTCAGCCCGTCCTCGGAAATCTCCCAAGAGGAAGCCAGACCCGGAATGACCGAGCCGTCGGCGGCAAAGCGGGTGAGACCCTCAAAGATGTTGGAGTAGACAACCTCGTCAATGGCCGCCGCTGCCCCGCCAGTGGGGTCGAGCATGGGTGGCTCTAGCTGCATTCCGATGGTCACATCTGTCTCAGCCGCAATGGCCGCAGACCCAAGCAGCATGGCAGCTGTCGTAAGGGTGATAAGACGCATATTCTTCTCCTCTGTGGTGCCTAGTCCTTTGGACAGAGCAAATCTTTTAATGTCAGAGCCATGACTTTGGCGCTGTCTATCATGTCGTTTATGTCGACATATTCGTCCGGTTGGTGCGCAAGGTCCAGTATTCCGGGTCCATATGCAATGCAGTTTTTCAGCCGTCCGATGCGATCTATGTGCTTCTGGTCATAGGTTCCAGGGGAAATAACATAGTCCGGCGTCAGGCCCATAACCTGGCTGATCGCGCGCGATGTGGCCGAAACGATCGGCGCATTTTTGTCGGTCATTGTCGGGGCGACTTCATGGATGTCTCTGATTTCATAGCGAAAATCAGGGCGGGTCTCGGTGAGGTGATCCAGAAGCTGGCGGATTTCGGATTTCACGTCATCCATATTCTCTTCGATCAGAAAACGCCGATCAATTATGATCCGCGCGGAATGGGGCACGACGGGTGAGGGGAGCCCCGTGTAATCTTCGGGCAATTCATCCGCGCCACCATGAAAGGAATTGATGTTCATGGTCGATTGCTTGGCCCCTTCGGGCACCACAGGCATATCGGTGCGTTTGGCGGCCAGAGCGGGGAAGAACGTGTCCTCGAACTCTTGGAGGACCGCGCCCATATGGCGGATCGCACAATCGCCCAAAAACGGCATGGAGCCATGGGCGATATGGCCTTTGGTCTCGATCTCGGCCCAATAGACGCCCCGATGACCGAGACAAATCCGGTCTTTGTTCAAAGGTTCGGGGATGATCACATGCTGCACGCGGTCCGGATCGAAAAAGCCCTTTTCCGCCAGATAAGCGACACCTCCAAAGCCGCCGGATTCCTCGTCCGCCGTGCCTGAAATCTCGATAGCGCCTGAGAAATCGGGATGGATCGCCATGAAGGCCTCAGCTGCGATGATCGAGGTGGCCAGACCGCCTTTCATATCACAAGTGCCCCGCCCGTAGATTTTACCGTCTTCGATCTCGGCTCCGAACGGGTCTTTGGTCCAGCCAGAGCCGACCTCGACCACATCGTGATGGGAGTTGAAATGCACGCATTCGCCCGGCGTTTTCCCCTCCTTGCGCGCCACCACATTCCAGCGGGGGTAGGCGTTGCTGTCCCCGATCGCATCATGGGCGCGGATCATCTGGGTTTCAAAGCCAGACGCACTCAGGCGCTTGTCGAGATAGAGGCAAATGTCGCGGTAACAATCACCCGGAGGATTGAGGGTGGGAATGCGGATCAGGTCTTGGGTCAGCGCGATCAAATCGTCGCGCCGCGCTTCGATCTCGTCTGTCAATTTGGTATCGGTCATGGGCTATTGGTGGTGGATTTGGGCGGTGGTGACAAGGGAAAACGATGGATCAAAAGGGGTCTGTGAGTGGTTTTACTCGAACTGGCGATGGGGTAGTGTGATCTCCAAACTTCGGAAAGATTGCTGAGATGCACCGCCTTACACATGTGTTTTTGAATGGCTGAAATAAAGCGCATTGCCATGTGGTCTGGCCCTCGCAATCTGTCGACGGCGATGATGCGCAGCTTTTCGTCTCGCGCGGATTGTGCGGTGATTGATGAGCCTTTTTATGCGGCCTATCTTGATCAAACGGGCCTTGATCATCCTATGCGAAAGGCGGTCCTTAAGGGTGAACGGGATGCACAGGTCGTGGCGGACGGGTTGATCGGCGCGGTGCCTGAGGGCAAGCCTCTCTATTACCAAAAGCACATGCTCCAGCATATGATTGAGGGCATGCCGCGCGATTGGATGGATGGGGTTCAGAACGTCTTTCTGATCCGCGATCCGGCGCGTGTTTTGGCGAGCTTTAGGGCGAAATGGGACAGGGTGACGCTCGATGATCTGGGCGTGCGTCAACAGGTCGAGATGTTTGAGGCCGCTTCAAATCCGATTGTGGTGGATGCGGCGGATATTCTGGCAAATCCGGAAGTCGCTCTCAGCCAATTGTGCGAAGCGCTCGACATTCCCTTTGATCCCGCCATGTTGTCTTGGCCGGAAGGGCCGCATCGAAGTGACGGTGTTTGGGGGCAGCATTGGTACGGGCGGATTTGGGGGTCGACCGGGTTTGCGCCAGCGGACGACAGCCCGCGACCGGATGTAGGACGACCTGAGATTATCGGGCCAGCCATGGAAATTTATGAGGCAATGCGCGCTGTGCGTTTAAAATAGGAGTGCGGAAGATGGGACAGAACATTCTTTTGGTGGGCTGCGGGAATATGGGATTTGCCATGCTCTCGGGCTGGATCGCGCAAGATGCGGGGCATAGCTTTCATGTGGTCGAGCCGAGTGATGCTCTGCGCAGCCGTGCGGGTGAGGCGGGGGCTTCGGTTTACGGCTCGGTCGAGGAGTTGGGCGCACTCGTCCCTGATGTCATCTTCCTCGCAGTGAAGCCGCAGGTGATGGGCGATGTTGTGCCTGCCTATGCGCAGTTCTCTAGGGCTGTGTTTGTCTCGGTGGCAGCGGGTGTGACCTGTGCTTCTCTAACCGGCTGGCTCGGAGAGAGTGCGCAGATTATCCGCACCATGCCCAACACGCCTGCGGCCATTGGTGAGGGGATGATCGTATCCTATGCCAACGCCTTGGTGCCTGAGGGCGCAAAAAACGCGGTTGATGGGCTGCTGGCAGCCTCGGGGGAGACCGGATGGATCGAGGAAGAGCATCTGATGGACGCGGTGACCGCCATTTCAGGCTCTGGTCCAGCCTATGTATTCCATTTTGTCGAGTGTATGGCGGAGGCCGCGCAAAAGCTGGGGCTTTCTGCGGAACTGTCGCAAAAACTGGCCATTCAAACCGTGGCTGGAGCGGGGCTTTTGACAAAAGGCAGTGACACGCCGCCTGCGATTTTGCGCGAACAGGTGACCTCACCCGGGGGCACGACTGCTGCGGCACTTGAGGTGTTTATGGGGCGCATGGGCCCATTGGTTGAGGAAGCCACAAAAGCTGCCAGAGACCGTGGTGTTGTGCTTGGGAAGGGCTGAGCCTTTAAAAGACTTCCGCCGGATCAAGGCTGGCCATTGATGTGGCGCATTCCATGACGATCCGCGCGGCGGTTGAAGGATCAAGATCGTCGCAACTGGTTTCCATCAGGTTTTGAATGGCAAAGCCGAAGGATATGGGGAATTTATCCGCATTCGGATCGTATTTTTGCAAAAGTGGCAGGTAGCTTGGCATCAGGTAACGCACGAAATTTGAGGGGAAATCCCGTGGCTGATGCTGTGGGGCGATCCTTGGTTGGCCGTAAGCTTCCGAATGACAGGTGTCCTCCACATGATCGGAAATCTCGACGGGATCAGGCAGGCTCAACGCGCCCAGTTTTTTCGACGTGGCTTCAACCATTTTCCAAACGGACATTTCGTCTTCAAACAGCTTTTTGTTGATCAAATCGCCAAAGAATATGCGCCGACCGCTTTTGGTGACCTCAACCCGGAACCCATCCTCATCAGGGGAAATCTCGCCGCGCTCGTATTTGAGATAAACGGCAGATAGGCAGGAAAAGCCGGCCAGAGAGCCCATGATGCCAAGCGCTGTTTCAGAACGCCCTTGGGTTTCTTCGCTTAATGCTTCAACAACATTTGCGTGCAGTTCGCGCCCGGTAACTTGCTGATAAATATATGGCTTTTCATCGGAGGCTTTGTTCAATGCGTCGCGCACAGCGACGGGCTGAAATGCCGGGCTGGGTGTTTGGGACAAGAGCATGTCCGATTGATCCGACGATTTCTTCTTGAACATTCTCAACATGCGTCACCCAACAATTCAATTTACGATTTCAGGATGTCCTTTGAATATGGCGAAGTTTTGTTTCAAAAATGCGGAAGGCGAGGTTTTTTATGGCCTTTGGTGTATGGCTTGTGGTTTCACGTCTCCCGTGGTCTTTACTGGAGAAAAACAGGGGGAATATCATGAGCAAACCATGCATTATTACAGTGGCAATCACCGGGTCCGTGCCCACCAAGGCTGACAATCCGGCGGTGCCTGAAAGCGTGGCCGAGCAGATTGAATCCACCCAAGCGGCTTTTGAAGCAGGTGCCACGCTTGCCCATTGTCATGTGCGCGACGATGAGGGCAAGCCGTCGTCTGATCCCGAGCGATTTGCGAAGCTGCTAGAAGGCATCCAAACCCATTGCCCGGGCATGATCGTGCAGCTTTCTACGGGCGGTCGATCAGGAGCCGGTAAGGAACGGGGTGGGATGATCCCATTGCGCCCCGATATGTGCTCGCTGTCGGTCGGGTCGAACAATTTCCCAACGCGGGTGTATGAGAATTCGCCTGATCTGGTGGATTGGTTGGCCTCTGAAATGAAGGAACACGGTGTGAAGCCGGAGATCGAGGCCTTTGATCTCAGCCATATCTTCCAAGCGGTCAAACTGTCTGAGGATGGGCGCTTGGACGCGCCGCTTCATGTGCAATTTGTCATGGGGGTCAAAAACGCGATGCCTGCGGATCGGGAGGTGTTGGAGTTTATGATCAAAACGCTGAATAGGCTCGCGCCTGACGCGACTTGGACGGCTGCTGGTATTGGTCCTCAACAGATCGTTTTGAACCATTGGGCTTTGGAGTGCGGTGGGCATTGTCGCACTGGTCTGGAGGACAATATCAGACTTGATCGCAAGGTTCTGGCCCCGTCAAATGCAGCTCTTGTGGAGCGGGTTGTGGAGCTGTGCCCGCAATATGATCGCCATGTGGCGAGTGTTGACGAGGCGCGAAAGATTCTTGGCTTGGCACAGGTTTAAAGGGAGTTTGACAAGAATTTCTTGTTGTTTTGAGTGATTTGTGATGCAAATCACTACATAGACTGAATAAATAGTTAATGTCGGAAGTGATAGGAACCCCGTTTAAAAGGTGAAGATCATGGCTTCGGTAAAACCTTTTCAAGTCTTCCCCACAGACACGTTGTTGGGTCAAATACCTCGTGCTGCTTTTCTTGTCTTGGCGGACAAATGGACAGTGACCGAATACAGTAAAGGTCAAACCATTATGGGCGATGAGGATACGAATTCTGATATTTGTTTTCTTCTGACAGGCTCGGCACGGGTGGCGCTTTTTACGCAAAGTGGCCGTGAGGTCTCGTTTCTTCACTTGGGCAAGGGGGATTGTTTCGGCGAGTTTTCTGCCATCGACGGTGAGCCGCGGTCTGCATCCATTGAAGCGCAATCCACTTGCGTGGCGGCGCGCTTGTCGTCGCAAAAGTTTCGCGAGGTTCTGCGAGAGGCCCCTGACCTGTCATTGGCCTTGCTTGAAGCTCTGGTTTCAAAGCTGCGGGAATTGACGGTTAAAGTCTCTGATTTCAACACCTTAAGTGCGGATGATCGTATTCGGGGTGAGATTTTGAAACTTGCCCAAACCCACGCCAAAGAGCGCGATAGTTTCGTCGTTGAAAGACCGCCCACACAAATGGAGATTGCGGCTCGGGTGTTTTCCAATCGCGAGACGGTTGCCCGTGAGATGGGGCGGATGCGCAATATGGGCCTGATTGATCGCGATGGGCGGAACCTTCGTATTCCCTCGCTGGATGCGCTTGAGGATTACGTGATGCGCTCGGGCAAGCGGGGCGAGCAAGAGGGTAATATGCGGCTGGTTTCAGCATAAAAACAAGGCGCTGGATTTAAGGTCAGTTTGGTTAAAAGGCGGCGCATCTATGTCGCATTTGGATAAGTGGCATTTACGATTTTGAGTAGCATTTTAGGATAGCCTTTCGTTTTTCAGGTGGTCCTTATGAAGCATGAACCTCTCTCTGATCTTTCCGGTGTGACCGCTCCCGTGGCCAAGGCGCGTGGTTTGCCCAATGCCCATTATGTGGATGAGAAGGTCTTCGCGGAAGAGCGGGAAGCGATCCTGTTTAACAACTGGTCAGGGGTCGGCTTTGCCAAGGACATTCCCAAGGCAGGTGATGCGCAACCTATTGATTTTCTTGGGGTTCCGCTTCTGGCGGTTCGCGATGACAAAGGGGCGGTTCGGGTCTATCAGAACACCTGCCGCCATCGCGGAATGATCCTTGTGGACAAGCCTGAGAACATCCGTGGCACCATCCGCTGTCCCTATCATTCATGGTGCTATGGGCTTGATGGAGGTTTGCGATCAACCCCGCATGTGGGTGGGCCGGGGCAGAACTTGCATGAGGATATCAAGCGGGATGAATTGGGGCTGATCGAGTTTCCCTCTTATGTTTATCGCGATGTGATTTTTGTCAATGTTTCCAAGGGGGCAGCGCCTTTTGAGGATTATGCGGCGAAGCTTTTGGAGCGCTGGAAAGAGCATGATACGCCCCTTTATGCGGGGGGTGGGAAGTCTTCTTTTACCTTGGATGTGAAGACCAACTGGAAGCTGGCGGTGGAGAATTATTGTGAGAGTTATCACCTCCCGTGGATCCATCCGGGGTTGAATGCCTACTCCCGTCTTGAGGATCATTATCATATTGAGGAGCCGGGAGCCTTCTCGGGTCAGGGCTCTTATGTGTATCGTCAGATGGTCGATGAGGCGGGCGAAAAATTCCCTGATTTTAAGGGGTTATCGGATTTTTGGGATGAGGGGGCGGAGTATATTTCCTTCTTTCCCAACGTGCTTTTTGGAGCGCAAAGGGACCATGGGTTTGCGATGATCCTGATGCCCACGGCCATTGATCAAACACGTGAATTGACCAGCATTTATTACGCGTTTGACCCTGCTGAGAACCCCGAAAAAGCGGCTATGATTGACCGGAACGGGGAGCTTTGGAAGGGTGTGTTCGAGGAAGACATCTTTGTGGTGGAAGGCATGCAAAAGGGGCGGCATGGGCCTCATTTTGATGGGGGAAAATTTAGTCCGGTGATGGACAATCCGACCCATGTTTTCCACGAATGGGCGGCCAATCAGATCTTGAAGTATCGTGACGCGGGATGAGCTGAACGCGGCATTGATGGCTGCCTATGAGATCGAGGATAAATCAACGATTGCAAGGCTTTACGGGGCGGCGGGGGATGCCTCGGACACGGTGGATGAGGCCTGTTTCTTCTGGGTTCAGGCCTATGTGTTTGCTCTTGATGCAGGGATTGAGGAGGCGGAGACCTACCGTGCCAATCTCGCACGTCATGGGCGGGAAAATTAGAGAAAATTCTTCAAAAACGGCTCAAAAGTTAATTTCGAATCGAGGCCGCCAAAAGGGCGATATGATTCATACGTGACTTGCATATGATCCCTGTATGACAATTTTGGCCGATTTCGCTGTTTAAGATAGAGTGCGGTCGGGTTCGGACCTGTTAACGCAATCGGGCGAAATTTCCGCTACTGCAAAGCGAAATCCCCCCCTAACGGGTCAGAGATTTCATCGCCCCTTCGATGCCTTTGAGGGTCATCGGGTACATTTGATCGTCGAATATCTGGCGGATCATTTGGGTGGATTGGGTGTAGGGCCAGTGCTTTTCGGGCACCGGATTGATCCATGCGTTTGATCCCCAAGTCTCGCGGGCGCGGGCGAGCCAGACTTGGCCGGGCTCCTCGTTCCAATGCTCGTTGGCCCCGCCCTTCATGGCGATCTCATAGGGGCTCATGGCCGCGTCGCCCACGAAGATGCATTTATAGTCGGGACCGTATTTGCGCAGAACCTCCCATGTGGGGGTGACCTCCGACCAGCGGCGGCGATTGTCGCGCCAGACACCTTCATAAAGGCAATTGTGGAAGTAGTAATATTCCAGATGTTTGAACTCGGTGCGGGCGGCTGAAAACAGTTCCTCGACGATTTTCACGTAAGGGTCCATGGAGCCGCCTGCGTCCAGAAACAGGAGCACTTTGACAGCGTTGCGACGCTCCGGTCGGGTGACCACATCAAGGTAGCCATTCTCTGCGGTGGCGCGAATTGTGCTGTTGAGATCGAGCTCCTCGACCGCGCCGTCCCGCGCCCATTGACGCAGACGTTTGAGCGCGACTTTGATGTTGCGGGTGCCCAGCTCGACGCTGTCGTCGAGGTTTTTAAACTCCCGTTTGTCCCAGACTTTAACGGCGCGTTGATGGCGGCTTTTGTCCTGACCGATGCGCACGCCTTCAGGATTATAGCCGTGCGCTCCGAAGGGCGAGGTGCCCCCTGTGCCGATCCATTTAGAGCCGCCTTGATGGCGCTTTTGCTGTTCTTTGAGGCGTTCTTTCAGGGTCTCCATCAGCTTTTCAAAGCCACCCAGAGCCTCGATCTCGGCCTTTTCGGCGTCCGAGAGGTGTTTCTCGATCTCTTTGCGGAGCCAGTCTTCGGGCAGGCCCACTTTATCAATCACATCCGAAAGAGAGGCGTCTTCAAGGCCCTTGAAGGTATGGGCGAAGACTTGATCGAAGCGGTCCAGATTACGCTCGTCCTTGATGAGAGAGGCGCGGGCCAGATAGTAAAACCCGTCAATGTCATAGATGACGAGGGATTGTTTCATGGCCTCCAAAAGCGTGAGGTATTCGCGCAAGGACACCGGCAGTTTGGCGTCGCGAAGGTTGGAGAAGAGGCTCAGAAACATAGGCGCTAGACGTAGCCGGCCCAGTCGATGGCGATGGTGACCAAGAGGGCGATCAGTGTGAAGGCGATGCCATGGGCGGCTCCATATTGCAGCTTATCAAGGCGATTGCCGCCGCGTTTTGTGGCTCTTATCCATCCGGTGATTGCGCCGATCAGGAATGCTATGGGCAGGATCATTGAGTATTTCCGCTTTGTTCGTTGGGGTTAAAGGCTGCAATTTGAGCTTGGGCGCGGGCGATGTCACCGTCGCTGTCGCCAAAGGCATAACGCGCCCATGCCAGACTTTCGATGCGTGCTTTTCGCGCAGGTGCGATGTCGCCTGCGGCCAGTAGGGTCTCGGCTTTGATGGCCAGTAGGCCTGAGAGGACCACGGCATTTTCGGCGCGTCTGGCGGAGGGGATGTGTTTGGTGGCGAGGTTAAGGGCGGTTTCGAACTTCCCGTCTTTGAGCGCGAAGAGGGCCAGATGCAGGGCCACATGGGTTGTTCTAATGTCCTGTTCGCCCAAAAGGGTGGAGAAGTGCTGGTAGGAGGAGGCGAAATATTCGGTGGCTTTGGCCTCATTGGTGCGCGCTTCGATCCGGCCAAGTGTGAGCAGGGTCAGGCCCAATCGGTGGTCCGTGGGCTCCATGGCGCCTGCGAAGGAGAGCGCACGTTTGGCGGCGCGAAGGCGGGTGGCTTTGGGTTTGCGACGGTTGAGCGCGGTCTCGATGGCGGCTTTCCAGCCACGGCTTGCGGGGGCCTGATTGGCGGAGGGTTTGCTACGTCCTTTGGGGTTGATGCGCGAGAGGATCGCGGGCAGGCGCACGGCCACTTCGGCGCGAGACATGCCGCTTTTGAGGCTGCTGGTGTAGAGCGTTCTGAGCATCAGCATGTCAAAGGGCGTGAGGATCGAGTGGAAGTTGTCGTCGTTAAAGACCGTGTCGGGGATGCGGTAGAGGTCGTTTGCGGGGCCGAGCGCTTGGCCGAGTTCCTCGTGCAGGCAGTCGCGGGTGTCTTGGGGCGTGCTATCGGCGGGCACGAAGATCGAAGTGACTGTGAGGGCGTTTTGGCGCGACCAGAGAATGGCGTCTGGATTGGCGGATGGGGAGCGGAATTCGTTCCATGAACGTACGCCCGGAACGATGAAACAGGCGGCCCCGGGAAAGACCCTTGCGATGGTTTGGCGCGGGACCGCGTGGATGTGGATTTGGGCTTCATCGGCGTTGTTGGTTTGCACGATGTCAACGCCCGCTTCGCGTTTGATGCGGCGGATCAGGTTGGTCAGTTCGGGCTGGTAGGAGGCCAGTCCGGCCGAGCGCAGGACTACGCGGATTTTGCCGTTGTATTTCAGGAGCGCGGGCAAGCGGTCGCCGTTTTCGAGCGCAAAGGTGAGGTCGAGGAAGTCCTCGGCCAGATCAAGGTTGGAGCGGTTGACCCCTTGGGGTTGGGTGCGCGGCTCGAACCGCAGGAGATCATCTGGGAGGGGGGTGACGGCGCGGGAAATAGGCTCGGCGCAGGCGGTGAGGGTGATGAGGGCGGCGAGGGCCGCGAGTTTGGCGCGCATGCTCATGGGCGGGCGTATTTGATGAAAGGGGTGAGCGTGCCGATGCGGTCGTAGAGTTTGCGGCCCGTTTCGTTGAACTCTTGGGTCATCCAATAGACGCTGGGGGCGCCTTTGGTGTCGGCGGCTTTATAGACGGCCTCGATAAGGGCGCGACCGGCGCCTGTGCCGCGCAGATCGGGGTCCACATAGAGGTCTTGGAGGTAGCAAACCTCCTCGATCTTCCAGGCGTGGCGGTGGAACATGTAATGGGTCAGGCCGATCATTTTGCCGTCTTTCTCGGCTACAATGCAGCTGTAATCACGCGGGTCATCGCCAAGGAGGCGAGAGAATGTAGTGGTGTAGACGTCTTCGGGCACGGTGGTTTCATAGAACGTAAGATAGCCCGTCCACAGGCGTTTCCAGTCATCCCAATCGGAGTTTTCTAGGGGTCGGGTGTGTGTCATGCCAGATAAGCCAGTGAAAACAATCATGAGACGCGCGTCCAGATCGTGGCCTGAGCCATCGCGTCGGTGCGGTCACTATAGATGATTGGAAGGCTGAACGCCATGGCTCTGCTTGGACGGGGTGCGGTTAGGGTTAATGGGTTTGTGCAGGGGGGGAGATTGCAAAAGTATGGGATCGCGTTGGGCGGTTAGCGGTGAATTTATGCTATGCAAATGGTCGCGTGTTTATGGGCTAAAA
>CAZXRG010000067.1:0-14708 GCA_964642935.1 uncultured Rhodobacterales bacterium
ACATTGACCATTTCAAAGACCGCCGGAGCCGCAGGAAGGACCAGCCGTAAGTCTGGCATCTCGTGAGACAATCTCTTGGCGATCTCAAGGAAAGTCGCACTGTGCCGCGCCACCTCGCCTCGACGAGAGCCGGGCAGAATGCACAGAAGTGGCGCGTCCAAGGGTATCCCGTGCGTCTCGCGAAATGCCTGCGTGTCACCCTCGCTTCGCTGCTCAATCGAGGCCACCGGATGCCCAACGAAATCACAACTCATCCCAGCCGCCTCCATGTAGGGCGGCTCGAACGGGAGCAATGCCAGCACATGATCCACGGAGCGGGCCATCTTTTCAGCCCGATGCGGACGCCACGCCCAGACCGAGGGCGCCACATAATGAACCACCTTCAAATCCGGCCGCTTGGCTTTGACTTTCTTGGCCACGCGAAGGCAAAAATCGGGGCTGTCGATGGTGATCAAAACATCCGGCTTGGCCTCCAGAATGTCCTGAGCCGTTTCCTTGATCCGCGCCAGAAGACCGGGCAGTTTGGGCAAAACCTCCGTCAGTCCCATGACCGAAAGTTCCGACATATCAAAGCGAGAGGTAAATCCCCGTTCCGCCATAAGCGTGCCGCCAATGCCTCTGAGGGTAATATCCGGTTGGAGGTGTTTGAGGCCGTCAATCAGATGTGCGCCCAGCTGATCTCCCGATTGCTCACCCGCAATTATATAGGCCGAGAGCGCCATCTTAGGGGCGGGACCAGAGGAACAGCCCGTGTGCATCCGCACGCTTTAAAACCTCAGCCCGATCAATCACCAGCACGCTTTTAGCAGGTATAACCAGCCCCGACAGATGAGCAGCGGCTAGTTGATCCATCGTATCGGGCCCAATTGCTGGCAGATCGACCCTTTTTTCCTGCCCGACTTTGGGAGCCTTCATAAGCAACCCGCGCTCCGGCCTCAGGTCCGGCTTGGTTTGGCGCACGTTCTCCAGTAAAGCGGCTGTCCCTTGCAAGGTTTCAATACCAAGGCAAAGCCCACCAGCAACAACCGTGCCCTGCCCGATATCAAGCGGACCGGTCGTAGCTAGAATTTCGGCAGCACGTTTAGCGTCGCGCTCATCATATTCTGTAGGTTGCGCTATGGTCGGGCAACCTTCCTCCATCAGAAGCGTTTCAAGAACCGAATGGGGGGCGATGACCTCAAATCCGGCATCCTCGAACATCGAAAGAACCACGCGCAATGCCGCATCATCTCCGTCTTGAAGAGCCGCCATCAAACGGGGTGCTATGGCCATGAAGGTCGGATCGAACTTGGTTGGATCAAGAGACGGGCGTTGCATGGAACCGGCCATGACGACCTGCTCGCAACCCGCAGATTTAAGCGCCTCAAATATCACTTCCGGATTTTCAAATCGGGCAGTCAGGCGGTCATAACCCTCGGCCCAATCGACCTCCAAACCCTCAAAGTCGATGATCAGGGTATCTGCCCCAATCGCCTTCCGGCTCTCAGCGATCAACCGGGGTAAATCACCGCCCCCCGCAATGATCCCGAGGCCTGACATCAGAGGTCCGGTTTACAAAAGGAGCGGTCGCTTTGGGAGAGTACAAAGTCCAGAACATCATCCACAAGCGGGTTGTTCAGCTCCTCGTCCCTTAGCTGGGTTGCCCGCTCTTTGAGCGTCCCCTCGCCATTAAAGAGCCGTTTAACGCTAGAGCGAAGGCCGTTCATATCGCTCTTACTTTCCTGACGGCGCTTCAGGCCAACCAAGTTAATACCGCTCAGTTTCGCAGCATCTCCCGTCACAGTGCCATAGGGCACCACGTCAGCCAGAACCGCAGAAAGAACACCAATCATAGCGCCCTGCCCGATGCGGACAAACTGGTGAATGCCGCTATGACCACCGATCACCACATTGTCCCCAACGCTCACATGACCGGCCAAAGAGACGTTATTGGCGATCACCACATGATTGCCGACCTGACAGTCATGGCCCACATGCACGTTGACCATGAACAGACCATCATCGCCAATGCGCGTGACCAGACCGCCACCGCTGGTGCCTGGGTTCATGGTCACGCTTTCGCGGATCATGTTGCGGGCCCCAATGATCAGCTTACTGGCTTCTCCGCCGAACTTCAGATCCTGAGGTTGATGACCAATGGAGGCGAACGGCCAGATTTGCGTCTCCTCGCCAATCTCCGTGTCGCCCTCGATCACCACATGGCTCTTTAGGGAGACTTTGGCCCCAAGACGCACATTCGGCCCAACCACACTAAACGGACCGATAGAGCACTCAGGGCCAAGAACCGCGCCCTCATGCACCACAGAGGTCTCGTGGATGGTTGCACTTTGATCAATCGTCATCTGCTTTAAGCGCTCTCAGGTGGCAGGATCATCGCGGTGAATTCCGCTTCCGTGACCACGGCTCCATCAACCACGCCTTTGCCTGTGAACTTCCAGACCTTGCCCCGATTGCGGGCCACTTCCACGTGCAATTCAAGACAATCACCGGGCACTACGGGCTTGCGGAACTTACAGGCGTCAATGGACATGAAATAAACCAGCATCTCTTTATCGATCAGATCAAGCGTCTGCACCACCAATACGGCTGCCGTCTGCGCCATGGCCTCCACGATCATCACACCGGGCATGACCGGTTTGGCAGGGAAATGCCCCTCGAAATGGGGCTCATTCACAGTGACATTCTTATGGCCGATGGCCGTTTCGCCGGACACCATGTCAGAGACACTGTCGATCAGTAGAAACGGATATCTGTGCGGGATCATGCGTTTGATCTCCAGCACATCTGCTGTGGGTTTGAAATTGGTATTTGTCATGCTTTGCTCCATGCCTGCTTTTCGCAGGTTCTACTCGACCACATCGCCCGCGTCCAACCGATCTATCACCTCTTGGGTGACATCGACATCTGGACCGGTGAAAAGGACGTTTCTTTGCTCGAACACCAAGGAGGCGCCGCGCTCTTTCATAATCTGCGCCACGATCGGGACGATATTGCCAAAGAAAGTCTGGCGCAGCTTGTCCACTTCAACCGCAAGCGTTTCAGATTTCTCCTGATGGTCCTTGCGCACGGCCACGACCTTCGCATCAAATTGAATGGCCAGCTTATCAAACTCACTGGCGACAAGCTCATCGCGCATTTTGGTCAGTTCGCGCTCTTCATTTTCCAGCTCGGAATCAAGACGCAGGCCTTCCTGACGATGGGACTCCTTCATCAGCTTCTCTTTGGCCAGCAACTCCTGTCCAACTCTGGACCCCACCAACAGGCGTTCCTGATTGAGAACCAGAATGGGCTGATCGACGTCTCCCATGATCTGCCCAGAGAAAGGGTCCGCCAGACCTTGCGCCATTGCGGCACCAGAAAGGCGTTCGGGACTGAGGGCTGAAAAGCCGCCAATCCCGATCAGATAAACCAGAGCAAAAGCTAAATTGCGCATCGCGAGACGCTTAAAATCTCGTGTCGATGGAAATCCGGAAATTCTCCGACTTATCGTAAGCTTCTTTTACGATGGGTCTTGAGAAGTTGAACCGCAGCGGGCCGATGGGTGTGGTCCAGAACAGGGACACACCTGCCGCCGAGCGCCAGATTTGGCTGTCATCTACTGCGCCAGAAGAACCAGCCGTATTGTCGAGATTCCAAACCGAACCGGCATCCATGAAGACACCGCCGAAAATGCCGTACTCCTCAGGGAGGCCAAGCGGGAAGGACGCCTCAAGGCGGCCAACTGCATAGACATTTCCGCCAAGCGCATCATCAACCGCGCCACCAGCAGCACCACAGGAGTTACACACATCCCGTGGACCGACACCTCCAACTTCAAAGCCGCGTAGACTGTCGCCACCAAGGAAGAAGCGGTCGGTGATCCGGCTGTCGCCACTATCAGAAGTGAGCGCACCGCCCTCGACTTCTGCGGTTACGATCAAGTCTTCTCCAAAAAAGGAGGTAAAGGCCTTGGCGGACGCTGAGGTTTTGGAGAAGGTAACATCCCCACCAAGCCCCGCAAATTCCTGGCTTAAGCGGAAGCGATAGCCAGCCGTTGGATCAACCGGAGAGTTCCGCTTGTCGAGCGTATAGGTGAACTCCAGCGCCGATGTCACATCCGTGCGCGGCGTAATCAGAGCGGAGGCATTTGGATCAAGATCGCGAATTTCATCCTGAGACAAGCGATAGCTCACCTCCATACGCCCGTCTTCACTCACAGGGAAGGCCAAGCGCGGCTCAAGACCGATATTGGTGAGCTGGTAGGAGGATTCGTCGCGATCCACTTCACGATAATAGACGTCAAAGCCCGCAAGAAGATCGCGATCGAGGAAGGCAGGCTCATCAAAGGAGAGCGAGACCACACGTGCATTCTCCGCCACGCTCAACTGGGCGCTTATGGATTGACCGCGGCCAAGAAGATTGGCCTCGGAGAACGAGATTGACCCGTTAAAGCCGCTATCGGTTGCATAACCCACTCCAAAGCTGATCGCTCCGGTGGCTTTTTCGGCCACATCAACGTCAATGATCGCGCGATTGGCGGCAGAGCCTTCGCGGACCCGCACAGCGACATTATCAAACAGACGCAGCGCTCTGATACGATCTTCCGCCTTGCTCACTTCGCGACGGTTCAGCGGATCATTCTCCACCAGATCGAATTGACGGCGGATTACGCGATCCAGCGTCTGGGTGTTGCCCTCGATGTCAATACGCTCAACGAAGACACGCGGTGTGCGGATCACTTCGAATTCGATGTCGATGGTGCGCGATTGGTCGTTTTTGACCACGCGAGGTGCCACATCAACAAACGGGAAGCCGTCATCGGCCATATTAAACGCAATCCGCTCGATGATGGCTTCAACTTTGGACGCGTTATAGGTCTGGCCCGAACGCACATCGATGTTGTTAAGATAAGCCTCGGCATCCACCTCAGGTGCGGAACTTGTGACCGTCAGATCGCCGAAAGTATAAACGGGACCCTCCGAGACGTTGAAGGACAAGAAGAACCCATCCCGCTCACGGGAAAGTTCGGAGACCACAGAGCGGACCTGAAAATCAACATGTCCACGATCCAGATAGAACTGGCGGAGCAACTGGCGGTCCAGTTCAACACGATCCCGATCATAGGTGTCATTGGAGAAGAACCCGCTCAGGAAACCGGCCTCACCGGTTTCAATGGCGCGGCGAAGACGGCTGTCAGAGAAGATGCGGTTGCCCACAAAACTGATCCGCTGAACCTCAGTGACGCGACCTTCGAGAATTTCAAACACCAGATCGACGCGGTTGTTGTCCCGCTCGATGATCACCGGTTTCACCTCGGCAGAGAAGCGCCCCTCGGAGCGATAGGCATCTACAATTCTAAGCGCATCAGCCTCGGCGGCCGCAACACTAAAGGCGCGGCGCGGCTGGAGATCGATAATGCTGCCCAGAACCTCATCGCTGAGCCCTGTGTTGCCTTCAAAGTTGACCACATTGATCGTCGGATTCTCGAGAACCTCGATAAGAAGACGACCCGCTTGGGGGACCAAATCGACGTTCTGGAACAGGCCGGAGGCGAAAAGCGACTGGATCGCGCCGTTCAATTGTGCCGGAGACACAGGCGTGCCGGTTGGAATGGCTGCAATCGAGCGGATCGTGTCCGCCTCAATGCGCTGGTTGCCAGCCACATCAATGCGCGAGAATGACGTGGTCACCTGCGCCTGTGCTTGGCCTGATTTCGGATAAGTAATCGGAGACGCGGTTACCAATAGTCCGGCAAGAACTCCGGTAACCAACTTCCGAATGACTTGACTGCGCTTTGCCCGTAGCAACATAGCCCTCGTCCCTCAAGATGTGTGACTTCGATGAGGCCGAGTCACTTCATATTGTATTATGTTATCAGTCTAACAATATCATTGTAAGTCGCAAACACCATAAGCGCCATTAATAAAACGAAGCCAATAGACATGGCCATATTGAGCACTTTGTCTGAGGGTTGCTTCCCGACAACCGCCTCATAAGCAAATATCACCAGATGGCCGCCATCAAGGATCGGGATCGGGAAGAGATTGAGCATTCCGATGGCCGTGGACAAAAGAGCGACCAGTTCAATGAAGTTCATCAACCCCTGCCCCGCACTCTCACCGGAGATCTGAGCGATGCCAAGCGGGCCTTGCAGGTTCTCCGCCCCCAAACCATCGTCAGCGCCCAAAGCGCCCCGGATGATATGGCGCAGCCCGTCAAGCGACATGACAATCACATTCCAAACCTGCTTGGTGCCATTCCAAAGCGTCGGGAAAAACGAGGGTGTTTCTGTTTTAACATCAATCGCCAAAGCACCTGACACACCGATCATGACGCGCTTTTCAAAGCCACCGCCCTCTTTGGGCGTGTCGGTCACTTTGGGCGTGATCATGGAGGTGATCGGCACGCCGTCTCTGAGCACAACGATCTCAAGTTCCTGACCTTCTGATGCCAGTACAACGCTCTTTAGATCGTCAAAGCTGCTCAGCGCCGTGCCACCCAGAGTGAGGATCAAGTCCTCCTCCATCAGACCCGCGTCACTTGCCGGAGACAATGGCACGACACGAGACACCAGAGGTGGGAGGAGATAAGGCGAAGTGACAGCAATCTCATCGCCATTTCGACGCACGAGAAAATCGATATCGCCTTTGACCTCCATCGCATCCATTTGCTCATAGACGTCCGAGAAACTCTCAACGGCCACACCGTTCATCTCTAGAATTTGATCATCCGACCTAAGGTCATAGGGCGCCTCGATGGGAATGCGCAGCTCACCCACAGTCGGAACATCCGTGGCTTTCCCCATAAACATGAACAATCCGGTGAACAGGATCGCAGAGAGGATGAAGTTGAAGAATGGTCCTGCCGCAACAGTGGCCGCACGTGCCCCGACCGAAGCCGTTGGGAATGCGCGAGAATAGTCCTCAGGGGCCACATTTGCCAGCGTTTCTCCATCCCCGAAGGAAGACGCATTGGCATCGCCAAGGAACCTTACATAGCCCCCTAGAGGCAGCCATGCGATTTGCCATTTGGTTCCGTGCTTATCGTAGCCTGACCAGATGGGCTTGCCGATACCGACGGAAAATACCTCTGCGTGAATGCCCGACCAGCGGCCAACAATGTAATGGCCGTACTCATGAACGGCGACGACAATGCCGAGCACCAGAACAAACGGAAGGACGGTGGCCAGAAGTCCACCAATGACAGGGATACTCGCGATTAGGTCCATTAAACTGCTTTCTGAGTTGTGCGCGACAGGGTCGCAACCTCACTAAGGGCGGTTGTTCTTGCCTGTTGATCTAACAAAATTATGGCATCAATACCATCGCCCACTGCCACATTTGCGGCCTGTGAATTAAGCGCTTCAAGTGTGGCTTCCACACAGCGGGCCATGTCCAAGAAGCCAATTTTCCCATCAAGAAACCCGTCCAAAGCGATCTCTTTGGAGGCATTGAGAACCGCTCCTGCGCCGCCCCCTATGTCAAGAGCCTCTCGGGCCAATCGCAAACTGGGGAAGCGTTCCTCGTCCGGTGTTTCAAAATCAAGCTGCTTGAGCGCTCCAAAATCCAGCCGTTCCACAGGCAGGTCCGAGCGTTTTGGATAGTTCAAAGCGTATCCGATGGGCCCACGCATATCGGGCGCGCCCAGTTGCGCCACGATGGCCCCGTCATTGAACTCGACCATAGAGTGGATGATGGATTGGGGATGCACAATCACATCAACTTGGGACGGTGCGACATCAAAAAGATATTTAGCCTCAATGACTTCCAAAGCCTTATTGAACATCGACGCACTATCAATCGTGATACGTGCCCCCATGTCCCAATTGGGATGGTTCAAGGCCTGCTCAAGGGACGCATTGGCCATGTCAGGCAGGCTCCACGTCCGAAAAGGTCCACCAGAGGCTGTCAGGATAATCCGCGATACGTCAGAAGCGTCGTGACCGACCATGGACTGGAACACTGCACTATGCTCGCTGTCCACAGGCAGAAGCCGCGTGCCATTGGCCTTGCAGGTCGCCAGAAGGATTTCACCGGCACAAACAAGGCTCTCCTTATTGGCCAAGGCCAGAGTGTCCGCGTGTTTTGCCATCTTTAACGTGGGCTCCAAACCGGCCGCGCCCACAATAGCAGACATGGCCCAGTCAACAGGCGCGCAAGCCGCATCAATCAGCGCATCCCGCCCGCCAAGCGCTTTGGTCTTCGATCCCGCCAAAACGCTGGCAAGCTCGCCTTGAAGCTCGGGATAAGCGGTAATTGCAAACTCAGCGTTAAGAGCGCTTGCCTGTTCGGCCAGCTTTTCAATGTTGCGTCCACCAGAGAGCGCGACCACCTCGTAGGCCTCCGCCCCGCCCTGCCTTTGGATCAGATCAACCGTGTTGCAGCCAATCGAGCCCGTGGAGCCGAAAATCGAGATCCGCCGCCTCAAATCCCCGCCCCGAGTGCCGCCACATACTCAGGCGCAAGCTTTGCGCCAAGATCAACCATGAACGAGAGCAAGCCGAACACGGCCATCACAAGCGTCATACCGTCGAGCCGGTCCAGAAAGCCACCATGACCGGGAAGAAGCGTGCCTGCATCCTTCACGCCGAATTGGCGTTTAACCGAAGATTCCAAAAGGTCTCCGGCCACCGATACAATGGAAACGAGCGCTCCAAAAAGCACGAGATTGAGAAAGCCGCCGCCTGAAAAGAAGGAGAATATGATTGAAACGATCACACAAAGGCCCAAGCCTCCAAGGAAGCCGGACCATGTCTTTTTGGGCGAGATGCTAGGGAGCAGCTTTGGCCCCTGCAGCAAACGTCCAAAGGCGTATCCGCCGATATCAGCAGCAATCACGCAGAGAATAAGCCACATCACAAGCGGAAACCCGATGCTCAACTCGCGAATATGAACAGCGGCACCTGCACCAATGACGATGAGCGCGTAGCCCAAAACCGTCACCCGTCCCAGCGGGATCGGGTTAACGGTCGCGGCGATCAACAGCCCCAATGAGGCGACAATCGTGAACCACACCCCGCTGAAGGGCAGAATGAAAACGGACAGTGTTCCAAGGATCACCATGGCCATGCGCGCGATGGTCTCAAGCTCGACCTCGGGCTTTACCAGCCTCGTGAATTCTATCAGCATCACCGCACAAAGGGCCGCCATGAACGCGGAGAACACAGCACCGCCAGACCAGATAAACAGGAACCCCACCACCAAGAACACGGCACCAACGATGCTGCGGGTCTTGAGGTCGTCAAACTTGGAACTGGAAGACGCGCCTGATTGGGTCATCCGACCGCCGCGCCGTAGCGTCTTTCTCGCGTGCCAAAACGCTCGAGAATTTCTCCAAGCATCTTGTCGGAGAAATCTGGCCAGAGCGCGTCGACAAATTCATATTCAGCGTAAGCCGCCTGCCACAACAGGAAGTTGGAAATCCGGTATTCACCGGAGGTGCGAATAACCAGATCGGGATCGGGAATACCCGCGCTGTCCAGATGCTGTGCGATCAGCTCTTCGGTGATCTCCTCAGGCTTCAAAGCGCCCGATGCCACCTTCTCAGCCACACGGCGAGAGGCCCGCGTGATCTCGTCGCGCCCCCCATGGTTGAGCGCGATATTGAGGCTAAACTTGGTTCGGTCCTGGGTCCGGGCCTCCAAATCTTCCATCATCCGCAAGATATCATCAGGAAGCCGCTCGCGATTGCCCAAGAACCGAAGGCGCACGTCAGAGCCTATCAAACGCTCCGCTTCACGCGCCATATAGTTCCGGAAAAGCTGCATGAGACCGGCGATCTCTTCGTCAGACCGTTTCCAGTTCTCTGTCGAAAAGGCAAATAAGGTCAGATACTTAACACCAAGGTCAGGACAGGCCTCAACAATATTGCGAACCGTCTCAACACCGCGTCTATGCCCGGCAAGACGTGGCAGACCGCGCTTTTTCGCCCATCGTCCATTGCCATCCATCACAATGGCCACGTGTTCCGCTCGTTTTCCGATCGCGTTTTTTGGCACGCGTATTCCTTCTGGTTGTTACAGGTCCAAAGATATGGGGGTTAAACCTGCATTATCTCCGCCTGCTTGCCCTCAAGCACATCGTCGATGTTCTTGATCGCACCATCCGTTAGCGACTGGATCTCATCGGCCCAGAGCTTTTCATCGTCTTCGCTCATGTCGTCCTTGGCTTTTTTCAGCTGGTCCATACCGTCCTTGCGCACATTGCGAACAGCGATACGGGCATTTTCAGCATAATTGCCAGCAAGCTTGGCCAATTCACGACGACGTTCTTCATTCAATTCCGGAATGGGCAAACGCAGGATCGTCCCGTCCATCACCGGATTAATGCCAAGCCCTGAATTGCGAATGGCCTTATCAACGGCCGCAACCATTGTTTTGTCCCAGACATTGACCGTAATCATCCGAGGCTCTGGTACATTCACCGTGGCCACCTGATTAATCGGGGTCGGCGTGCCATAGGCTTCAACGGTAACAGGCTCCAGCATCGAGGCAGATGCCCGCCCCGTGCGCAGCGTCAGAAACTCATTTCTCAATGAATTGAGCGCGCCATCCATTCGCTTTTCGATCGCTCCAAGATCAATTTCACCATCATCAGCCATTATAACCCCAATCTCGGTCTTTATTTACTTAACGTGACAGTAAAACTCTCAGGAGCCGCCGACAATCGTAAACTTGCCCTGCCCCTGAACTATGCCAGCCATGCCACTCTCGTCATCCAAAGAGAACACGATGATCGGCAGATTATTATCCCGTGCCAACGCAATCGCAGAGGCGTCCATCACGCCAAGGTTCTTTTGCAAAACAACATCATAGCTGACTTTTTCATACCGCACCGCATCAGGATTTGTGCGCGGATCGCTGTCATAGACACCGTCCACTTGCGTGCCTTTATAGATCGCCTGACACGACATCTCGCTGGCCCTTAGAGTGGCGGCTGTGTCGGTCGTGAAATAGGGGTTACCTGTTCCAGCCGCAAAAATCACGACGCGCTGCTTCTCAAGGTGGCGCACCGCACGACGGCGAATGTAAGGCTCGCAAATCTGATCCATGGGGATCGCAGAGACCACTCGGGTGTGAATGCCACAGCTTTCCAAAGCACCCTGCATGGCCAAAGCATTCATGACCGTCGCCAGCATTCCCATGTAGTCAGCCGTCGTACGCTCCATGCCTTGGGCGGAGCCTTGCAGGCCTCGGAAGATGTTACCTCCACCGATGACCAAACAAATCTCAACGCCGGTTTCGTGCAATTGGGAGACCTGATTTGCGATGCGCTCGACCGTTGGCGGATGCAGACCAAATCCCTGATCTCCCATCAACGCTTCACCGGATATTTTTATCAAAACACGCTTTGAAGGAGTTTCGGAAGTGATTGGGTCCGACATAATTTGAGGCCTCCTCGCCTGTCTGATCTGCGCTGCGGGGGTTATTTCGGGTTTCGCCTTTCAACGCAATCCCTTTTACGAGGTTTACCATAGGTAAAGTGATTGCCCTGCCCTTTCGCCCGATACGTTTTATATCTCCATCTAACTCGTAGTTAATGCTTGTATTGAGTTAGAAATGTTAAGAAGAAAGTCAGGGGGTATTGGCGTTAGAGCCAATCAAAGGGTAGCTTACACACGGCTTGACCTGTGAGCGTTTGAATTAGGGATTTAAGTGTCGACACACAAATTGGACCAAACCGCCGTTGATCGGCTTATTGCCGCGCGCGATGCTAAAGAAGCTTGGGTTTCTATTCGCGAAATAATGAAACCCTATGGCTTTGACTTCACTCTATTTGGCTCAAACCGCTTACGGCAAGCCGGTGTGTTCGGAGCGCGAAGCAATAGCTTTTTCCTGACCGATTTACCTCAGGAGGTTATGGACGAGATTTGGGAGCGAGAGCTCTATAAGACCATTCCAGTGGCTATGTGGGCCATGCAAAATGAAGGTGCCATAAGCTTTAAATACGGCTCTGAGCTTTATCATTCCGGCCAACTTCCTGCCGATCAAAAAACAACGCAGGAATTCATGATGGAGGCTGGCATAACCTCTGGCTATGTCATCGGGTTCAACCCCCCTCAAACCTCCGTCGCGACGGCTCTTGCTTTGATGAATTCTGGACGCAATCAAGAAGAGACTGATGTTATTTGGGCAGAGCATGGGGAGACTATCAAAACCTATGCCTCGCTGTTCAACTTGCGTATGGCCTCTTTGCCGATACCCACAGAAAAGACAGGCCTGACGGAGCGCCAAAAGGAGGTCTTACACTGGTCCGCACATGGAAAAACATCCGCAGAAGTCGCCACAATATTGGGGCTTTCAAGTGCGACAATCGAGAAGCATCTTCGACAGGCCCGCGAGTCACTCGGCGTTTCAACGACCACTCAAGCGGTCCTTTATGCGCAAATTAACAACCATATATTTACGTCCCGAAGTTTGTCGTCCGAGTGATATGAAGGTGTCATCGAGAATTCCTTCCTAAAAACAGGGATTTAACCTTAAAGGCGATAAGGCCGAAAGAAATGCAAGGTAAGGTATACCTTACTTTATATAAAGTCGTTTTGCTCTAAACTTTACGTAGCGACGGGGGTGCCCGACGTGAGAAGCTAGAGACTGGGAATTCCCAATGATGAGAGAGGGCGGTGTGTGTCCCTTGATCATTTCTCCAGCCTTGGGGGGATAATATCCTCTTTTGCGCCACGTGCCTCCTTAGAGGTGCGTGGCGTTTCAATGTGGAGCAAACCTGTCTCGCGCTGAACCTCTCCCTTAAATGAAAAAGCCCGGACCAAATGATCCGGGCTCTTGTTGTCAATTCAAAGAGGTAAGGCTTTAGCCGCCCATTGTCTTTGCAACCTCGGCTGCAAAATCCTCTTCGACTTTCTCAATGCCTTCACCAACCTGCAAACGCGCGTAGGCGGAAATGGAAGCACCCGCCTCTTCAGCGGCCTTAGCAACGGTCAGATCAGGGTTCATAACGAACTTCTGATTGAGAAGAGTCACCTCTTCAAAATACTTATTCATACGACCAACGATCATCTTCTCGATCACATTGTCAGGCTTGCCGCTCTCACGGGCCTGCTCGGTCAGAACCTGCTTCTCACGCTCGATCAGAGCCGGGTCGAGATCATCCGCACTCAAGGACGCCGGGTTGGTTGCGGCGATATGCATGGCAACCTGCTTGAGGAAACCAGCGTCACCTGTACCGGACACCAGCACACCAATCTTGCCCATGCCCTCAGCAGCGGCATTGTGCACATAAGCGGCAACAGCCTCGCCCTCAACACGCACCATGCGACGCACGGACATGTTCTCACCGATCGTAGCAACCTTAGCGACAATGAAGTCCTCAACGGATTTGCCATCCATTTGAGCCGCTTTGAGTTCATCAATTGTTGATGTACCGGTCGCTGTCTGCGTGATCCCAGACACCATCGCCTGAAAGTCAGCGTTTTTGGCAACAAAATCAGTCTCGGAGTTCACCTCAACCGCAACACCAACACCGCCCTCAACAGCAACGCCAACAAGACCCTCAGCCGCGGTGCGACCGGATTTCTTGGCCGCTTTTGCGAGACCTTTGGTGCGAAGCCAGTCCATGGCCTCTTCGATGTTGCCGTTGTTCTCGGTCAACGCCTTCTTGGCGTCCATCATGCCTGCGCCAGAAACTTCACGCAGCTCTTTGACCATTGCAGCAGTAATGCTCATGTCATTTCTCCATTAAAATCAGAGGTATGTCGCGAGACCTTAGAGGGGCCACGCGACAGAATTATGTAGGGTTCAGCTCTTGGCTTCTTCAGCGACAGGCGCTTCAGCCGGAGCCTCGGCAACAGCCTCTTCAACCGGAGCCTCTTCCATGGCGCCAATGTCAACGCCACGAGAGCCAAGCTGCTCGGCCATTCCATCAAGAATAGCAGAGGCCATCAGGTCGCAGTAAAGCGTGATCGCACGGGCCGCATCGTCGTTTCCAGGGATCGGGAAGTCGATGCCGTCTGGTGTCGAGTTGCTGTCCACAACGGCGATCACTGGGATGCCGAGCTTCTTAGCCTCTTGAATTGCAAGGCTTTCTTTGTTGGTGTCGATCACGAAGATCATGTCAGGCACACCGCCCATTTCGCGAATACCGCCCAAGGACAGCTGCAGTTTGTTCTGCTCGCGCTCCATGCCGAGACGCTCTTTCTTGGTGAGGCCTTCAGCGCCTTCACCGAGCTTTTCGTCATACTTTGCAAGACGCTGGATGGAGGCCGAAACGGTCTTCCAGTTGGTCAAAGTGCCACCGAGCCAGCGGTGGTTCATGTAATACTGGGCAGAGCGCTCAGCGGCGTCGGCCACAGCCGTTGCGGCCTGACGTTTGGTGCCCACAAACAGGATACGTCCGCCCTTGGCAACGGTCTCGCGAGCCGCTGCAAGTGCTTGATCCAAAAGGGGAACTGTCTGCGTGAGGTCGAGAATATGGATGCCGTTACGCACACCAAAAATGTAGTTCCCCATACGAGGGTTCCAGCGGTGCTTCTGGTGGCCGAAGTGTACGCCTGCTTCAAGCAATTGGCGCAATGTGAACTCTGGAAGAGCCATTGTGTAGTTCCTTTCCGGTTTGAACCTTGGACGAGGAGCAGGGAAATTTCGTTCAACTTCAACGACTTGACCCAACCGGAGGACCTTTGAGGATGTCTCCCCCATCAGCCCGACCCTCGCCTGAGGATTTAGATTGGCTCGCGATAAGCGAGGATGGGGATAAATGCAAGGGATTTGTGCG
>CAZXRG010000068.1:0-10337 GCA_964642935.1 uncultured Rhodobacterales bacterium
TCGAGGGTAACGAAAAAGTTAATCCGCTCCAAATATGCTCGGTGGTTTGTGACATGAGATTGGTTAAACTGGGCGCTATGATACGACACATATTTCTGAGCCTGATCCTTTGGCTTACTTCCATCTCCCCCGCTTTGGCTGGCCCGCAACATGTGGAGAGTGCGCTAAGGCCTCTGCCGCGCGGCGATGTGGCGGTGCCAAACACGCGGAGCTCGTTTGAGAGTTTTGCCGCGAATTTCGCCGTTAGCGGGGAGACGGCGGCGGTTTTGATTGATGTGGCCTCGGGCGAGGTTCTTGAGGCTTATAATGGGGGCCGGCAGATGCCGCCTGCCTCGGTTACCAAGGTGCTCACCACCCTTTACGGGATCGAGACTTTGGGGGCGGGATATAATTTCACCACCCGCGTTCTGGCCACCGGATCGGTGGTCGGGGGGATTGTTCAGGGCGATCTAATATTGGCTGGTGGCGGTGATCCGGCCCTTGATAGTGACGAGCTGGCGGGCATGATCAAGACTTTGACGTCGAAGGGTGTGAAGGGGATCACCGGCAAGTTCCTTTATTACGACGCAAGCCTTCCTTACGTGCGCGAGATTGACGACGGCCAGCCTGTAGAGGCTGCCTATAATCCGGCGGTGTCTGGCCTGAACCTGAACTTCAATCGGGTTCATTTGGAATGGGGAAAGGGCAATGGCCTTCACCCGACCGCCCGCGCAGAGGCGCATGCGCCAAGCGTGACCAGTGTGCGCGTTGTGGCGTCAAACCGCGGTGGGCCAATTTATAAGTATGAGGACAATGGTGGCGCGGATCATTGGTCTTTGGCGGCTGGTGCGATCAGCAAACCGGGCTCCACTTGGTTGCCCATGCGCAATCCGGCCCCTTATGCGGCTGAGGTGTTTCGCACATTATCGCGAGACTACGGTGTGTTGCTGCCTTATCCGGAGGTCACGCGAATTGTGCCGCAGGGGCGGGAGTTGGCGCGGATGGAGCGGCGCGATTTGCGTCTGGTCTGTCGCGGCATGTTGCATTTCTCGACCAATCTGACGGCTGAGGTCGTGGGGCTCACGGCCTCGGGTCAATCGGGTTTGGTGAGTTCGGGGAGGGCTATGCAGAATTGGGCCAAGCAGCGCTATGGGATTAATGGCGCTATTTTCCGCGATCATTCAGGGCTGGGTGATGCGAACCGGATTTCTGCAGGTGACATGGCTTTGGTTCTGGCGCAAGCGGGACGGGAGGGGGCTTTGGACGGGCTGCTTCGGCGTTACTTTGTGCCAGCGGCATCGGGCAATCAGCCTGCTTTGGAAGGGGCCGAGGTGCGTGCCAAGACGGGAACTCTGAACTTTGTGCGCGGTCTGTCGGGGCTGATCCACGGGCGAAGCGGTCAACAACTGGCCTTTGCGATATTCTCGGCTGATCTTGAGAAACGCGCGAAAATTGACGGGACAAAGACCCGCCAACCGGGGGCCAATCGTTTTGCCAAACGCGCGCGGGCACTTGAGAAGGCAGTGTTGCGGCGTTGGATTTTAGCGCACGGGTGGTGAGAGACCCTACTCAGCCGCCCAAGCTTCACCGGAGGACCAGCGACCAACGGCGTCTCCGAAAGCCTCGAACAGGGGTTTGGACACAGGATCAACATGGGCTTCATATTCGGGGTGCCATTGCACGGCCATCGCAAAGCCCGAGGCTCCGTCCACATGGATCGCCTCTGGTGTGCCATCAGGCGCTGTACCCTCAATGATGATCCGATCACCCGCTTCCTCGATCCCTTGTCCGTGGAGCGAGTTGACCATCACCGTGTCCGAGCCAAACACGCGGGCGAATTTCCCGCCTTTGCTCAATGCAATCTCGTGACGCAGGGCGAATTTCTCTTCCAGCGTGCCATCAGGGGGCATGCGGTGGTTCATGCGGCCTGGAATGTCTCTGATTTCCGGGTGGAGCGTGCCGCCAAAAGCGACATTGAATTCCTGAAAGCCACGACAGACGCCTAAAACCGGAAGCCCCGCTTTGACGCAGGCGCGGATAAGAGGCAGCACCAAACGATCGCGGTCGCGGTCAAACTCGCCATGCGCCTCTGTGGGTTCATGGCCGTATTCTTCGGGGTGCACATTGGGACGTCCGCCTGTGAAGAGAAACCCGTCACAAGTGTCCATCAATGCAGGAATGTCCGTGGCAGATGGTGTGGATGGGATCGCAATGGGCAGCGCCCCGGTCACATTGGCGATTGCATCAATGTTCATCAGGCCGGTGGCTTGGACCGGATAGTCATCGTGAAGCATGTAAAAGTTGGAAATGATGCCAACAACAGGTCTGCGCATTTTATCCGCCATTTAAATCGAGTGATCGACGCGAATATATGGGGCAAGTTTGTTAAATAAAAGACAAAGCATGACCGGAACTGGCCAAAGTTCCTGCTGATCCGGTCGAATGCTTAGCTTTTAACCAACTAGCCTTCTGCTTTGAGCAGCAAACGCCGGGCATGGAGAACAGGCTCTGTATAGCCCGATGGTTGAGCCACGCCTTGGATGACCAGCTCGCACGCCGCCTGAAAGGCTTGGCCGTCAAAGGAGGGCGCCATGGCTTTATAAAGCGGATCGCCTGCGTTTTGCCCGTCCACAACGGCGGCCATTTTCTGCATGACGGCGATGATCTGATCCTCCGAGACCACGCCGTGGTGCAGCCAGTTGGCCATGTGTTGCGCGGAAATCCGGCAGGTGGCGCGGTCTTCCATGAGCCCCACATTGTTGATGTCCGGCACTTTGGAACAGCCCACGCCCTGATCAACCCAGCGCACCACATAGCCCAGAATGCCTTGGGCGTTGTTTTCAAGCTCTGCGGCGATTTCATCAGTCGACCAATTGTGACCCTCGGCCAATGGCACGCTCAGGATATCATCCAGTGATCCGCGCACGCCGCCCTTAGCAATCTCGGTCTGACGGGCGAGCACATCGACGTGGTGGTAATGGGTCGCATGAAGCGTGGCGGCGGTTGGGGAGGGCACCCAAGCGGTGTTGGCTCCGGCTTGGGGATGGCCGATCTTTTCTTTGAGCATATTGCCCATCAGATCAGGGGCCGCCCACATGCCTTTGCCGATTTGAGCGCGTCCGGGCAGGCCGCAAGCCAGACCCACATCGACGTTCTGATCCTCATAAGCGGCAATCCAAGGGGTCGCTTTCATCTCGCCTTTGCGGATCATTGGACCCGCATACATGGAGGTGTGAATTTCATCCCCTGTGCGATCCAGGAAGCCGGTGTTGATGAAGGCCACGCGATGTTTGGCCGCACGGATACATTCCTTGAGGTTCACGGTTGTGCGCCGTTCCTCGTCCATAATGCCGATCTTGACCGTATGGCGGGGGAGGCCGAGGATATCCTCGACCCGTCCCATCATCTCGTCCACAAACGCCACCTCTTCGGGGCCGTGGAGTTTGGGCTCTACCACATAGACCGAGCCATGGACCGAATTGCCGCTGTCGCGTTTGAGATCATGAATGGCGCACATGACGGTGGTGAGCGCGTCCATGATGCACTCGCCAATCTCTTCGCCATTGATGGTGATGGTGGGGTTGCTCATGAGCAGGCCGACATTGCGCACCAACATCAAAGCGCGACCCTTGTGACCGCCCTTGCCTCCATCCGGTGTTGTGAAGCCGACGTCCTGATTGAGCACACGGGTGATGGTCTTCCCGCCTTTCTCAAGGCTCTCCTCCAGATCACCGCGCATCAGGCCGAGCCAGTTGGAATAGGTCAGAACCTTATCCTCGGCATCCACGGCCGCCACGGAATCCTCGCAATCCATGATGGCGGTCATGGCACTTTCAAGCAGCACATCAGAGATGCCAGCGGGATCAGAGCCGCCAATCTCAGAAGAGCGGTCAAAGACGATATCGACCATCAGGCTGTTTTTGCTCAGGAAAATCTCGTCAGGCGCATCAGGTGATCCGTTAAATCCGGCAAATTGGGAGGGATCAGCAAGGCCAGTTTCCCCAACCGGCCCATCCACAAATAAAACGCCATTGCGCACAGTCACCGAAGTGACAACGCCCCAAGAACCACCCGCCAAAGGCGCTGATGTGTCTAAGAAATCCTTGGCCCAAGCGATCACACGCGACCCGCGCTTCGCATCATAGCCTTTGCCACTTGGTGCATCGCCCAGAGCATCGGTGCCATAAAGCGCGTCATAGAGAGACCCCCAACGGGCATTGGCCGCGTTCAGCGCATAACGCGCGTTCATTACGGGGACGACCAGTTGGGGTCCCGGCACGGCGGCGATCTCCGGGTCGACATTCTCGGTCTCAATGGAAAACTCTGGACCCACCGGAACAAGATATCCGATCTCGCTCAGGAACGCCTTATAAGCGGTGGCATCAAATGCGCCGGGATTGGCGCTGTGCCATGCATCAATCTTGCTCTGAAGATCGGCCCGCTTGTCCAGAAGCGCTTTGCGCCGTGGTCCGAAATCAGCGACCAGATCCGCCAGACCTGCCCAAAAACTCTCCGCTGAAACGCCCGAACCGGGAAGCGCTTTTTGCTCGATGAAGTCTCGGTATGGTGTCGCCACATCAAGACCGTTCAGCGATACTCTGTCCATTGGGGGATCCTTTTGATTAAACCTGTTGTGTACTATCGTATTCTATGGCGTTTTTCTAGAGTGATCCGATCCACCCGATGCTATAAGCACCTCAACAATTGGTATTAATGGAGGCCCCTCATGAGCCAGCCCGCTGACAAGACAATCCGCCTCTCCGAGTATAAAGAGCCTAATCATTGGGTGGAGGCGGTCCATCTGACCTTCCGTCTTGCGCCAAACGCCACGCGGGTCATCTCGCGCATTACGTTTACGCCCAACGGGGGCGGTGATCTGGAACTTCATGGGGCGGAGCTTAAGCTGATCTCAGCGGCGATCAATGGGGCGGACGTCATGTCGCAGCTCAAGATCGAGGAGGAGCGGGTGAGCTTGGCGGCAGAACATCTCCCCGATGGTCCTTTCACATGGGAAGCCGAGGTGGAGATCAACCCTGAGGCCAACACCTCCCTTGATGGTCTTTACATGTCCAACGGCATGTATTGCAGCCAGTGTGAGGCGGAAGGCTTCCGAAAGATCACCTATTATCCCGACCGTCCTGATGTGATGGCGACCTTTACCGTGCGCATTGAAGGGGACGCCCCTGTGCTCTTGTCCAACGGCAATCCGACCTCCACGGGAGAGGGCTTTGCAGAATGGCATGATCCTTGGCCCAAACCGGCCTATCTGTTCGCCTTGGTAGCCGGTGATTTGGTGTCTTATGATGACCGTTTCACGACTGCTTCGGGGCGGGAGGTTGACCTGAAGATTTTCGTGCGTCCCGGTGATGAGAACCAATGCGCCTATGCCATGGACAGTCTGATCCGCTCCATGCGCTGGGATGAGGAGGCTTATGGGCGAGAATACGATCTCGACCTGTTCATGATCGTGGCGGTGGATGATTTCAACATGGGGGCCATGGAAAACAAGGGCCTTAATATCTTCAACTCGAAGTATGTTCTGGCCTCGCCTGAGACCGCCACGGACACGGATTATGCGCTGATTGAGGGCATCATTGCCCATGAGTATTTCCACAATTGGACGGGCAACCGGATCACCTGTCGCGATTGGTTCCAATTGTGCTTGAAGGAAGGTCTGACGGTCTTTCGGGATCAACAGTTTTCGGCTGATGAACGCTCGGCGGCAGTACAGCGGATTTCGGACGTGCAGGCGCTGCGCGGGCGTCAGTTCAAGGAGGATGCAGGGCCTTTGGCCCATCCGGTGCGCCCTGAGGAATATATAGAAATCAATAACTTCTACACTTCCACGGTCTATGAGAAGGGGGCTGAGGTCATCAGAATGCTCCATACTCTGATTGGGCCGGAGGCCTATCGGAAAGGCACCGATCTCTATTTCGAGCGCCATGACGGGCAGGCTTGTACCATTGAGCAATGGATCAAAGTGTTTGAGGACGCCACGGGGCGCGATCTCACCGATTTCTCCCGCTGGTATTCCCAAGCGGGCACGCCTCATGTGGCGGCAAAGGAGGCGTTTTCGGGTGGCACTTATACGCTGACCTTGAGCCAAGAGACCAAGCCGACACCGGGCCAGTCAAGCAAAGGTCCTCAGGTGATCCCCATGTCCTATGGCTTTCTGAGTGAGGACGGGAAGGCGATGGGCGAGGCAGGTCAGATCGAACTGACCAAAGAAGTGGAGAGCTTTACCTTTGACCTCCCCTCCAAACCTGTCGCCTCGCTGTTTCGGGGCTTCTCGGCCCCCATCATCCTCCATCAGGACCTGTCCAACAAAGATCGCGCGCTTCTTCTGGCCCATGATCCGGACCCGTTTAACCGCTGGGAGGCGGGGCATCGATTGGGCCTTGATGCGCTGATTGCCATGATCACAGATGGGGCAGAGGCTGATCCGACGTACCTTGATGCTCTGGCCAATCTGGCCTCGGACACCAGCATTGATCCGGCCTTTAAGGCCATGGCGCTGGGCATTCCGTCCGAGGATGAGCTGGCCGCGAAAATTCATGGCGCGGGCGGCGTGCCTGATCCTGATCTGATCTACGGGCAGCGTGAGGTGCTTTATAAAGCGATTGCACAGCGTCTGGGCGATCAGGTCTCGCGACTCTACGGCGAAAACGAGGTGAGCGGGGCCTATAGTCCGGATGCGGACAGTGCCGGAAAACGCGCCCTGCGCAACCGTGCCCTCAGCTTGATGTCCGCGCTTGATCCAAAGGCGACTGCCGCAAAGGCGCATTTTGAGGCGGCGGATAATATGACTGACAGCCTCTCTGCTCTGGGTCATTTGGTAAGTGCGGGTGAGGCTGATCAGGCCTTGGCAGCTTTCCATGAGCGCTGGAAGGGGAATGCCAATGTACTTGATAAATGGTTCTCCATTCAGGTTAGCCGTGCGACGCCTGAGACCGCCTATAAGACGGCTCAAAAATTGACTGAACACCCTGATTTCACATGGAAAACCCCGAACCGCTTCCGGTCGCTCTTTGGCGGGTATGTCTTTGCAAATGCCGCAGGTTTCCATCGTAAAGACGGGAAAGGGTATGAATTTGCCGCCGATTGGCTGCTCAAACTGGACCCTCTCAACCCACAGACAACGGCGCGCATGACGACCGCTTTTGAAAGCTGGACCCATTTCGATGAGACCCGTCAGAGCCTGATGAAAGCGCAATTGGAACGAATTTTTGCAACAGACACGCTCTCCAAGGATGCCCGCGAGATGGTGGGTCGGATTTTGAAAGCGTGAGCCGAAATCTGACCGGACTTTGGGTGGGCGAATATCGCTATCCTGAGCATGCGCTTGGTCCTGACGGATCACCGCCGCTCCCTGTGTCGTTCACCGCTCAGATTTCCGATCAGGGCGGGTCGTTCTTCGGGAAAATTTCCGAGGAAGACGGCCCCGCGTCGATCATTCGCGGCACGCGGGAGGGCAGTGCGGTGACCTTCTCCAAGCGCTATGTGGACACGGGCGGTGGGCGATTTCTTGATCGGGTTCTCTATCAAGGCGGGCTTGATGAGGAGGGGACGCGGGTTGATGGAACCTGGAGTATCACGCGCATCGAGCATGAGCCGGGTGATTTTTTCATGATGCGCGAAAAGCCTAAAGCGGATGAAAAGGAAGTCGAGCAGGAGATCGAAATTGTCGAGCCGTAAAACAGTTTTAATCACCGGAGCTTCCGCAGGCATCGGCGCTGCCGCCGCAGTTCTGGCCGCTGAGCGGGGCTATGATGTGGGTATCGGCTATCGCTCGGACAGAAGGGGTGCTGAAGCCGTCGCCAAGGAGATCAAAGCCGCTGGCGGGCGGTCCGTTTTGTTGCAAGGGGATATGGCACAGCCGGATGATGTGGCGCGGGTATTTGCGGAGTTTGACGCGGAATTTCCCAAACTTGATGCATTTATCAACAATGCAGGCATGGTCGATACGGCAAGCAGGGTTGAGGACATGACCCCCGACCGCGTCGCGCGGATGATCGCAGTGAATCTGACAGGCGCTATTCTGGCCGCAGGTCAGGCGGTGAAGCGCATGGCGACGCGCTATGGCCATCAGGGCGGCGTCATCGTCAATGTCTCTTCTGTTGCGGCCATCCATGGTGCCGCTGGACAATATGTGGATTATGCGGCCACCAAAGGGGCGATTGATACGTTGACCCGTGGGCTTGCGCTTGAAAACGCCCAAGACGGCATTCGGGTGTGCGGGATCAGGCCCGGTATCATCACCACAGACATTCATGCCAAAGGCGGGGAGCCGGATCGCGCCAATGAACTGGCCCATTTGATCCCCATGAAACGGCCCGGATCTGCCAAAGAAGTGGCCGAGGCGATCATCTGGCTGATGTCCGAGCAATCGACCTATGTGACCGGAACGACCCTTGATGTGAGCGGTGGGCGCTAGGTCGCCTCAAGCTAACCCTTGTCGAGCAATTCCCATGGGCTTATAGCGGTGACAAAATTCAATCGTGCCGGATGATCGAAAATGACTGAACTCAGCTATAGTGAACCCACCCCCAAGGTCTTTGCAGGTGCCAAAGATGATTGGGAGATTGTGATCGGTATGGAGGTCCACGCGCAGGTGAGCTCCAATTCCAAGCTGTTTTCAGGGGCCTCCACCGAGTTCGGGGCCGAGCCAAATTCGAACGTTTCCCTCGTGGATTCCGCCATGCCGGGCATGTTGCCGGTGATCAACGAGTATTGCGTGGAACAGGCCGTGCGCACGGGCCTTGGTCTGAATGCCGAGATCAATCTTTATTCGCGCTTTGACCGGAAGAACTATTTCTACCCCGATCTGCCCCAAGGCTATCAGATTTCCCAACTTTACCACCCGATTGTGGGGGAAGGCGAAATTCTGGTCGATTTGGAGCCCGGTGTGCGTCGTCGTGTGCGCGTTGAGCGTATCCATTTGGAGCAGGATGCGGGCAAATCCGTGCATGACATGGACCCGACGCTTTCCTTTGTTGATCTTAATCGCACAGGCGTGGCCCTGATGGAGATCGTCTCTCGCCCTGACATTCGTGGCCCTGAAGAAGCAGCCGCTTATGTGAGCAAACTGCGCCAGATTTTGCGCTATTTGGGGACCTGCGACGGGAACATGCAGGAAGGCTCCATGCGGGCGGACGTGAATGTTTCGGTCTGTAAGCCTGGTCAGTATGAAAAATATCAGGAAAGTCAGGATTTCGATCATCTGGGCACGCGCTGTGAGATCAAGAACATGAACTCCATGCGCTTCATCCAGCAGGCCATCGACTATGAAGCCAAGCGCCAGATCGCGATTTTGGAAGATGGTGGCGAGATTGATCAGGAAACACGCCTGTTTGATGTGGCCAAGGGCGAGACCCGCTCCATGCGCTCCAAAGAGGAGGCGCATGATTATCGCTATTTCCCATGCCCCGATCTGCTCCCGCTTGAGATCGAGCAGTCTTGGGTTGATGAGATCAAATCCGGTCTTCCAGAGCTGCCAGATGCCAAGAAGGCGCGGTTTGTGGCGGATTACGGTATGACCGAATATGACGCAGGCGTTTTGACCGCTGATGTGACCGATGCGGCCTATTTTGAAGATGTGGCCAAAGGGCGCGACGGGAAAACGGCGGCCAATTGGGTGATCAATGAGCTGTTCGGGCGTTTGAACAAAGAAGACCTTACCATTGCAAATAGTCCGATGTCTGCCGCCCAGCTTGGCGGTATTCTTGATCTTCTGGGCGATGACAGCCTGTCTGGGAAAATGGCCAAGGACCTGTTTGAGATGGTCTGGACCCAAGGGGGTGATCCCAAGGAAATTGCCGAGCGTGAAGGCATGAAGCAGGTCACTGACACGGGCGCTATTGAGGCGGCTGTGGATGAGGTGATTGCAGGCAATCCTGATCAGGTGGAAAAGGCCAAGGCCAATCCCAAACTGGCGGGCTGGTTTGTGGGTCAGGTCATGAAATCAACCGGCGGTAAAGCGAACCCCAAAGCAGTCAACGAGTTGGTGTCCAAGAAATTGGGCCTCTAGTTTGACAAATTTTTGTTGTAAAACTTAGGGTTACGCCGCGTTACTTGACACTCCTGAGTGTTTTCCCCATCTTGTGGTGGGAAATTAATCATAAATAAATCGTATGGGGTACGGTAATGATAAAACAGGGCTTTTCGATACTCGCAGTAGTTGCTCTTTCAGCTTGTAGCACGTCTTCCTCTGGTACGGACGATAGCATCCCACAAGCGGCGCCGAGCGGCGGAACTGCAACTGGCGATACTGGAACCGGTGGTACCGGAACAGGCGGTACTGGAACAGGCGGTACCGGAACAGGCGGAACTGGAACGGGTGGCACGACGACAGGCACTGG
>CAZXRG010000068.1:10437-14555 GCA_964642935.1 uncultured Rhodobacterales bacterium
TCGACTTTGACGACGCTCCAAATTCAACTGTCGTCTTTGATGCGGACTTTATGTCCGGCACGCTTGACGGTCAGTTCAACGTCACAGATGTGGCCGGAGATGGTACGGATATTGTCGATATTGCAGGATCCGCCATTCTGCCGCTCACAGGCACCATTCAGGGCAGCACATTCTCGGCCGATGTGGATTATAGTAATCTGACGGGCATCACGACGGGTGTTACCTTCCTGAAACCTGGCACGATTACGGGCGGTTTTTATGGCGCCAATGCGGATGAGGCGGTTGGTGTGGGCGTCAGCCTCGGTCGATCCCTCCAGCCAAATGACGTTCTGGTTTACACGCGCATTCAAGCGACCCAGCAGTAAGTCGGGTCACGTTAAACAATTTCAAAGCGGGCGTAGAGGAGCGATCCTTTGCGCCCGTTTTTATTGCGCTCTCAGGGCTGCATCGCGCGTGTCCACTTTGAAGCAGCTCCATTCGCCCACAGTCCAGTCTGGATTGACGCGCAGCCATTTGTCCAACTGGCGGTCGGCTCCGATCTGACATTGGGACTGGGTGGTGTCGATGAACCAGATGGAACGCTCTTTACATGAGGTGGGGGTGGCGGACAGGCAGGCTGCAAACATAAGCTCGATCACATCGTCTCCGTTTCTGGCACGCCGAAGTGGCGGCCCAAGGTCTGGCGTTTTTCATTGATTTTAAAGAGATGCGACGCTTCGCTCAGGTTTGGCCGAGCCAATTGGTGCTGTCGCATTTCAAATCAATTTGAAACGCCTTTTGTGCCACCACCATTTTTCTCACACCGGCTTACGACGTCCGATGAAATGTCACTATTGGAACGAATTGAGGCAAGATTTTGTCCAAATCCCCGGAGGTCCCGCATGATCCAATTTCCGCTCATGGGATAGCAGAAAACCGCCGGAAATAATCCTGACGTGCGGTCACACTCCAGTTAAACTTGGCCATTCCCTCTTGAACTTCCCTCATGCGCCCAACTAAGAGAAGATCACACATGTCAGGGGATGCCTCTTATGGGTAAATACGAATATAAAGTTCTTCCCACTCCACGCCGCGCCAAACGTGCCAAAGGCGTGAAGGGTGAGCCTGCGCGCTTTGCGCATGCGTTGACCGAGATGATGAACGTCGAGGCGGCTGAGGGCTGGGAGTATTTCAAGTCCGAAACTCTGCCCATGGAAGCCAAATCCGGCATGTTCAAAGGTGTGACCGAAACCTTCCAATGTGTGTTGGTGTTCCGCCGTGCGCTCATGGCTTCAGATGAGAGCGTTCGCACAGTGGAAGCCCCTGTTGCCGCTGAGCCATCGGGCCGTATCGAGCCAATTGTTCAGACGCCTGAGCCTGACCAATCTAAACCTGCAAAGGCCGTTGAAGCTGTTGTCGATGAGCTCGAGGAGGAAGCCATCAATTTCGATGAAGGCAATATCGATCCGCTGAAAACACTGGTCGACGGCCACCGGAATCAACAGAAAACCGACTGATCGGCGGGTTTAAAACAGCCCGACGGTCACCTTGCCGCTGGGCTTTTGAACGCCTTCACCGGTGATGGTCGTGCCAACACTGACCGCCACATTGTCGGAAATGCGGTTTGATCCGGAAATGGTCAGGGCCTCGCAGCCTCCCAAACTCACAAGCGTTAGAACGGCGAGAAATCTGATCATGTGGCGTCTCCTTTTACGTCCAAAGCCAAAGCATGCACCGGTCCGGCCATCTCCTCTTTGAGTGCCGCATAAACCGCCCGTTGCTGGGCCACTCTTGAAAGACCGTTCAGAGCCTTTGAGGTCATCACCACCTTGAAATGAGTTTCCCCACCTTCGCGCCAACCGCCATGACCGCGGTGGTCTTCGCTCTCATCAATGACATTTAGAGCGCTTGGGGCGAAGGTTGTGATTAACTTTTGTTCGATCTGAGCTGTGACTGACATTTTACTGCTTATGGTTTGAAAATTTACTTGGACTTGGCTGGGTAAAGTCTAGACTGCTATCTCCGAGTCGCAACCCTAAAGGACGTGATTGAAGTCATGCGTAAGTCCCCGTTTGAATTTGATATCTCAGTAAGTGCCGACAAAAAGAAGCGTGCGAAGGCGCGAACCAACACCCGTGGTATGTCGGGTGCGTTCGAAACCTCGTCGCGCGTGTGCGATCATCCGACCTGTGAAGACCCCGGGAAATTCCGCGCGCCCAAGTCGCCGGATAACTTGGAAGAATTCAACTGGTTCTGCATGACCCATGTGCGGGAATATAACCTTAAATGGAACTTCTTTGACCAGCACACAGAAGAGGAAATGGAAGCGCAACTGGAGTCCGATAAGGTCTGGGAGCGTGACACAAAGCCCATGCGCGAGACCCTCAAAGAGCGTGCGCAAGCGCAAGAGGGTCAGGCTTGGGCGCGCTTTGGCGTGGATGATCCCATGGAAGTTCTGGGTGAAAATGCGACGCAAAACCCCGTCAATCGCGGCGGGGAGCGTATGCGGCGTCTTCCCCCGACCGAGCGCAAAGCCATCAGTATTCTTGACGCCAAGGACCATTGGAGCAAGGCCGAGATCCGCAAGCAATATAAGCTTCTGGTGAAGGACCTACATCCTGACATGAATGGCGGAAAACGCGACGATGAGGACCGCCTGCAAGAGGTGGTTTGGGCCTGGGATCAGATCAAGGGCAGTCGCTCCTTTAAGGATTCATAAGACTTTCGTCGGCATTTGTTGACCTCACCCGCTCCTGAGAGGCGGCTTTATCCGCCGTTCAAGCCATTGAAAAATAATCATAAAAACGCGCATCATTTGTAATGTCTCTTAGAAATTATGAATGGAACCGTGTTTCTGAATGACTAACCATCCTCCCAATAAAAATAAATTCGGGAGGAGACAAAGATGAATTTCACAAAAAAAATAGCACAGACCCTAGCGGCCTCAACGTTGCTATTCGGGCTTGCCAACACAGCATCGGCGGAAGGGGATTTGACCCGTCAGGATGCAATCGTCATTGAAATCGAGGTGGGCGCTGAGGAAGGCACCAAATGGGCTCCCAACGAGCTACAGCTGGAGACCGGCAAGCTCTATCAGCTCATCATGACCAACAGCAGCGAATTTAAGATCGACGTGGTCGCGCCTGATCTTGTCGAGCGTATTTTCACGCGCAAGGTTCAATCCTACGGGGTGATCGACGGAGAAGTGCAGCGCACGGCTGAGATCAAGGGCAATATCACCGAATTTGAGGTGTTCGCCGGTCAACAGATCGATTGGTGGTTCGTCCCGCTTCGCACAACCCGCAACCCGATCAAGGTGTGTTGCACAAGTGAAGATGATGCGGTGGCATCGATGATTTCGATCAAGTGAGCGTTGGGTCGCGGGCTCGGCAACGACCGGCGGCCACTCAAAACGGCACTTAGTTATTAAAAATTGAACTGTCGTCAGCTTTGGGCGAGGTTTTGGGTTCAATTACAAAATAAACGGGAGGACGATATGAAAATCAAACTAGCATTGGTCGCAGCGGCGACACTCGGGTTTGCGGCACCAGCATTTGCCGATGATCTGAGCGATGAGCAGCTTGCGCAAATTGATGAGCTGATGGCCGCCATGCGTTGCGAAATTGCGGGCGACGTAGAAGTTGAGGACGGCGAGATCGAGCTTGACGACGTCATCTGCGCGGGCGGTCAGTTCGACATCGAAATGAACATGGACTTGCACATCACCGGAGCACGCGGCGAGTAAATCGCTCAACTCCAGTAAGTTCTGTCGCGCTTTAGGGCGCTCAAAGACACGCAAACGCCTCGGACCATGGTTCGGGGCGTTTTGTTTTGGATGAGCGGCAATCTCACCGTTCAGAGACGGTTTTTGTCCATCCATAGGGCAAGGGTTTTGAGGTTCTCAACGAAGCCTTCTATTTCAGCGCCGTTAATGTTGTTGAAAACCTTGAAAAGTTCCGGCCCCATGTCTTGGTAAATCTCCCCAAGCAGCCTGTCCGCCTCCGGCTTTGCCCGCACCAGCTTTGACCTTTTGTCCGTTGGATGGGCTTCAATGCTGACCAAGCCCATATTCTCAAACTTGGTAATGGTCTTGGTCACAGCAGGCTGCTCCACCTCCACAGCCACCGCAATTTGAGTGA